>NZ_BRCG01000009.1:0-164129 GCF_023708005.1 Pseudarthrobacter sp. NCCP-2145
ATCATTGATGGCGGCGGGGGTGGGAACGGGTTGGTGGGATACAGCGGCGCTGCCTGAAGCATGTAGTTGGCCCACTGCGGCCCGGCAATCATGTAGCCGTCCAGGCGGGGGTAGAAAGTCCCGTTGATGGTCACGTTCTGCCCTGCCCGCTTCTGCCCCTCCAGCGCGTCGCCGAAGAAGGAAGCTGTGGCAACGCCGGTGGTGTAGCCAACGATCCAGGTGGACCCGTTGTTGTTCGAGGTACCGGTCTTGGCCGCCACGGGGAACTTGTCATGGGTCTTCGGGTTGATCCAGACGCCGGATCCCTTGACGAGCACATCCTGCAGCACATTGTTGACGCCACGGGCCACGTCCGGCTTCACGGCATCACGGCACTCCACGGGCTGGGCGGGAAGATTGCCGCCGGTTGCATCCTTGACGTCCACCAGGGCGATCGGTGAGCAGTAGCGGCCGTCATTGGCGAACGTGGCAAAGGCGTTGGCCAGGTGGAGGGGAGCGACGCCGATAGCGCCGAGAAGGTTGCCCAGCTGATGCATGTTGATCGGGGCTCCATCGAGTCCGCTGTGCAGCCCCACGGCGTCCACCATCTTTTGGATACCGCAGAAATCGAGCTGCGCTGCCGTGGCGAACGTGGCCGTGTTGATCGAGTTGTACAACCCGTAATTGATAGGCATCTTCCGGTAGAACCCCTCTTCGGCATTCTGGAGGTCGTCAGCGGCGCCCAGCTGGGGGTTGTTCTGCGCGGTGCTGTAGGCGCCCATCACCTTGCCGCAGCTGGACCGCCACGGGAAGTCCAGCGGATAAACGCGCCGTGAAGCGTCCACCTCCGCGGTCAGGGACTTGCCCTCGTTAAGCCACTCGGCGAAAGTGAACGGTTTCATGGTGGATCCGGGCTGGAAGCCGCCAGCGCCGTTGAGGTCGTTCCCCTGCGGGTCCTTGGCATCGACGTTAAAGTTCAGGTGCGTGTCGAACTTGCCCGGTTCCGGCAGGAACACCGTGTTCTGGGCCATCGCGAGGATCTTGCCGGTCCCCGGCTGCACGGTGACCAATGCGGCGCCCCACCGGTCCGGGTTCGGTCCGGCCGTGCCGTCCACTTGCGCCTGGGCGGCCGCCTGCAGCCTGCTGTCCAGGGTGGTGACAATGGTGAGTCCGCCGCGGTAGAGCTTCCGCTGCCGTTCGATCAGGCTGGGCCCGTACGCAGGGTTGTTCAGGATGAGATGGGAAATGTAGTCACAGAAGTAGGGCGCCATGGCCGCGTAGGCGCAGCCCTGCCGCTCCGGACTGATCTTCAGCTCGATCGGTGTGGCCACGGCTTCATCGTGTTGGGCCTGGGTGATCTTGCCCTGGAGCAGCATCTCCGAGAGCACCTGGTTCCGGCGGACGATTGATTTGTCCGGGTTGATCGCCGGGTTGTAGAACGTGGGGCTGTTGACGAGTCCGGCCAGCAGCGCGGCCTGGGGAAGGGTGAGGTCCTTGGCGGTGGTGCTGAAGAAGTAGCGCGACGCGGCTTCGATGCCGTACGCGTCGCTGTTGAAGAAGACGATGTTCAGGTACCCCTCAAGGATCTGCTCCTTGGTGAACTTCTTTTCCAGCGCAATGGCCAGCTTCATCTCCCGGAGCTTGTCACCAACGTCCTTCTGTCCGGAGAGGATCACCTCGTCCGGCCTGTCCTGCGACAACCGTGCTTCGTTGACCACGTTGGTGACGTACTGCTGAGTGATGGTTGACGCGCCTTGCTGGCCGCCCTGCGTCAGGTTGGAAACCAGTGCCCGCACAATGCCCTGGGGATCGATGCCGGCGTGTTCGTAGAACCTGCTGTCCTCGATGGCAATGATCGCATCCTTGATGTGGGGAGACATCTGGTCCAGGGGAATCCTGACGCGGTTCTCGGCGAAGAAGGTGGCGATCGGCTGGCCGTCGGAAGTCAGCACTTTGGTGGATTGCGACGGCGGCTGGACGGTGAGTTCCTCGGGCAGGCTGTCGAAGAACCCAATCGAATTGCTGACGCCGAATCCCGCAGCCGCCACCGCCGGAACCACCAGGCTGGCCGCCAGGACGCCGCACATGGCACTCGCCGCCAGGAACCCCAGGAACCTTCCCAGGGCCGCGCCGAAACCGTTTCTGTGCTTCCTTTTCGTCGCCATTTCTCAGCCCTCGAGCTTGGAGGTCTCCAAAGACTACGCCGGTCCAGCGGCACTGTGTGGTGCCGAAAGGTCAGGATTTGGTCACACTCATGATCTTGACGAGGCGATAGTTAGCGACATATCGTTAACTATCGCCGAAAAGGTCGGTGAACTTATCCCGCGAGAGGACGGTGCCACGATGAAAGGCATGCACGATGAGAAATTTCCCGGCGCTGATTTCAGGAACGAGCCATTCGGGCGGGGCAGGGGCCGCAGGGGGCCGCACGGGCACCGCGGGGGAGGCTTTGGCCCTGGCTTCGGACAGGGCTTCGCGCCGGGCTTTGGCCCCGGGTTCGGTCCAGGGTTTGGCCGTGGCCCACGGCGGGCGAGCAGGGGGGATGTCCGGGCAGCCATCCTCTCGCTCCTGGCCGAGGCGCCTTCCAACGGTTACGGATTGATCAAGACGATTGCCGAAAGGACGGAGGGCGCGTGGCGGCCCAGTCCCGGATCCATCTACCCCACGCTGCAGCAACTCGTTGACGAGGACCTGATCTCAGCCCTCAGCGAGGGCCGCGGGACGGAGTTCACGCTCACGGACCAGGGCCGGGCCTATGTGGCCGAGCACGGTGAAGAAATGGACAATGCCTGGAATGCCGGGCCGGACAGCTCCGACCGTGAGTTCCACCAGAGCATCGGCAAACTGATGGGAGCCATCCATCAGTTCCGCAGTGGTGTCAGCGAGGAGCAGCGCGCCGCAGCCATCGAAAAAATGGATGAGACCCGGCGGGCGCTGTACAAAATCCTGGCGGACTGACGCGGCGCTTAGTGCACGACGTTCCGGCCCTTACCGCCGCGCCGGTCAGGCAAAGGAGTCTTCTTTAGTCCGCGTGGCGCTCTTGCTGGGCCGGTCGGCGGCAGCTGCCACCCCCGCCGCGGGGGAGGGGGAGGCGGGATGCAGCGGATTGAAGCCCGCGCCGATTTCCCCGAACGCGTAGGCGCTCTCAGCGTGTTCAGCCAGATCCACTCCAGCGGTTTCCGCCTCAAGGCTGACCCGGAACCCGATGGTCTTGTTGATGGCGCGGCCAATGACAAAGGTTCCTGCGCCGGAGAGCAGCAGGGTGATCACCACAGCCGCCGTCTGGGCAATCAGTTGCTGCGCACCGCCGCCGTAGAAGAGTCCGCCGCCCTGGCCATCCACCGGAAGGGCGATGAAGCCGAGGGCAAGGGTGCCGATGAGTCCGGCGCCAAGGTGCACGCCCACAACGTCCAGCGAGTCGTCCAGGCCGAAGCGGTACTTCAGGTCAACGAAGACGGCGCAGGCGGCTCCGGCCACGAAGCCCAGGCCGATAGCGGCCACCGGGCTGATGTTGGCGCAGGACGGCGTGATGGCCACAAGCCCGGCAACCACACCCGAGGCGGCACCGAGGGACGTCGGATGCCCGTGGCGGATCTTTTCGGTGACCAGCCAGCTCAGCATCGCCGCGGCGGGAGTCACCAGGGTGTTCACCCAGATCAGGCCGGCCTGCTCAGCCGTTGTTGCCGCGCCGCCATTGAAGCCGAACCAGCCGAACCACAGGATCGCGGCACCCAGCATGATGAAGGGGACGTTGTGCGGGCGGTGGTTGGGGTCCTTGGCGAAGCCGTGGCGCTGCCCCACGATCAGGGCCAGGACAAGGGCTGCGGTCCCGGAACTGATCTCCACCACTGCACCGCCGGCGAAGTCGATGACCTGGCCGAATACGGCGGTGACTGCTCCGCCGGCGCTCATCAGCCCGCCGCCCCAGACCATGTAGGCGAGGGGGCAGTAGACCACGGTGATCCAGAGCGGTACGAACAGTGCCCACGCGCCGAACTTTGCGCGGTCAGCGATGGCTCCACTGATCAGCGCCACCGTGATGATCGCAAACGTGGCGCTGTAGCCGGCTTTGATCAGGTCAGGGGAGCCCATCAGGCTCTGCAGGCCGAAGTTGGCGAAAGGATTGCCGAAGATGCCCAGCACGCCGTCGCCCGTTGTCATGGAGTAGCCCCACAGGACCCACACCACGCCGACGATCCCGGCGGAGATGAAGCTCATCATGATCATGTTGAGGGCTGCCTTGGCGCGGGTCATGCCGCCGTAGAAGAGGCCCAGCCCGGGGGTCATCAGCAAAACCATCGCGGCTGAAATCATCAGCCAGATATGTTGGGCAGAAATTTCCACCTGCGGGTCCCTTCGCGTTGCGCCAGCGGGGCGCTCTTTGCCGGCCCTCGCACTTCCCCCGGCGTCTATGGTTGTCCTCCGGTGTTTCAGGAAGGGCGCGCAAAAGTTGCGGCTGCGTTACACAATCCGCTCCTACGTGAAGTTCACGCGTCGATCATGTTTCAAGCTTGTTAACCGCCGCCCTCCACGCGGTGGCACCGATACGGCATAGGGCCCCAGGCCAGCGCAACGGCGCGGGACGGACCGGGCGGAAGGTGAGAACCGCCGTCGGACGCGAAGAACGCGTAGGTTTCCTGTGCGTAACCGGCGGCTCACCCTCCCGGCGCTGGGTTTCACAGCCTTAAGGACCGACGACGGCGCGCCGCTGGGAAAGTGCGGTGCGCCGTCGTCGTGCGCTGCCAAAGGTGGGAGGCCCAGCAGGATGGCAGCAGCGAAGGCGTCAGAACTGCCGGGCGTTGGCCAGTACGGGAAGTTTGCTGCGAACCTCATCCACCATGGACGGGTCGATATCCACGACGGCGAGTTCCGGCCTCCCGCCCAGCGCCACGACGGCGGAGCCCAGGGGGTCGATCACCGCGCTGTGCCCTATGCCCGTTGGGGCGCTGCCTGCCGGACCTGCGCCGACGGTTTCCGGGTCCCCCTGGCCGCAGGCCACCACGAACGTGGTGCTGTCCAGCGCGCGCGCCCGCACCAGGAGGTCCCACTGTTCAGCCTTGCCCTCGCCCGCTCCCCAGGACGCACACAGGATGTTGACCTGCGCCCCGGCCCGGGCGTTGGCGGTGAAAAGGGCAGGGAAGCGGACGTCGTAGCAGGTGGCGAGGCCGAAGACCGTGCCGTTGAGCTCGAAAGTCACGGGAGTTTCGCCCGCGTCCACAGTCTTCGACTCTGTAAAACCGAAAGCGTCGAAGAGATGGACCTTGTCGTAGGAGGTATCGACGCCGGGGCCAGTGACCAGCAGGGTGTTGCGGACCCGTCCGTCCTTCCCGGGAGTGAACATGCCTGCCACGATCACAATGCCTTGGTCCCTCGCGATGGCCCGGACTTCGCCGGCCCAGGGGCCGTCCAGTGGCTCTGCGACGTCGCGGAGGGAATGGCCGAAGGCCCGCATGGCAGCCTCGGGGAACACCACCAGCTCCGCACCAGCGGCCTTCGCCTGCGCCGCGTAGTCCCGGATCAGTTCCAGGTTTTCTGCGGGGTCTGCACTGCTGATGATCTGGGCTACAGCCAGACGCATGAACGCTCCAATCTGGGGGGCCGCTACTGTTTGTAGCCTTCGACTTCGCTGACGGGCCGGGCTTCGGCATCGTTGGGGTTCTCGCCGGAGTCCGACTTGGCCCGCCGCTGCCGCAGCAGGTCCCAGCACTGGTCCAGGCTTTCCTCCACCTGCTTCAGCCGCGCCTTGTCCGGCACCTGCCCGTCCCCGGGGGCCTCCCGCAGTGAGTGCTCCTCCTCAACGAGGGCCTGGATGCGCGTCAAAATATCCTGATCATTCATGGCTTCCCCTTACTCCCCGGACCGGTCTCCCCAGCGTACGCCTGTACCATCTGAATCATGCCCACTGTGCTTGATATGGCAGGTCCAATCCTGGAAATGCTGACCTGGATGTGCCTGCCCGCCGGGCTCGCGCTGCTCTTCTACACAGGCTTCCTCCGCCGCTTCGTTCATCCGTGGGCTGTGGCTGAAGCGGTGGTGTATTCCGACAGCACGGGCGTGGGCTTCCGCTGGTTCGACCGCAAATACCAGGTGCACCACGCGCCTATGTCACCCCACGACATCAGGGACCTGGCTGTGGGCGACACCCTCCCCATCTACTACCACCCCAAACGCCCCACCCAGTGGCAGACCGCTGCACCGGAAGAGGCAGGCAAAACCGCATCGGTGCTGGGCCGGTGCCTGACGGGCATTGGCGCCGTGGCCTTCCTTGCCGGCTTTATCCTGCCGATGTTCTAGGGGCTGCCCTGGACGGCTGCCCTATCCAATAAGCACCACGCCAATGCCGAGGGCGCCCAGGATTACCCCGGCGGAAGCCGTCCAGAGCACGGCGGTGATGTCGGCGTCATGCCTTTCCTTGCGGATACCGTGCGAGCTCACGCGGTAGCGGCGCCGCTGCGTGAAGTAGATGCCGGCGGCCGTCCCGGCGGACACCGTGAACAGGAGCAGGATCGGAAGGCCGTGCTGCGGCAGCCAGCGCAGGAAGATCGCGCTGACCGTCACCAGGGCCAGCATGGTCCTGCCCCACGCGAGCGTGGTCCGTTCAGGCTGCAGTCCGGGATCCCCATGCAGTGGTGCGGGGCCGCGGGATGGCGCCACGGGTCAGCGCCAGAGAATGAAGATCAGTACGACGACGGCCGCCAGGGCACCGGCCGCAGCCAGCAGTGGCACGATGAGGGGCAGCGGCAGCGGCGCCTTGTTGCGCATGCTGCGTTCCACCCGGAGCCACCGGACAGCGGAGCCTGCGCTCAACAGCATGCCGAGCAGTAGCAGGACCACCGCCAGGCCCTTGCGGACCGGTTCCAGGAAGAGGTCCGAGGTGAAGGCTTCAATGGCGATGCCGCCGGCCAGCAGCGCGAGGGAGGTACGGATCCAGGCCAGGAACGTGCGCTCATTGGCCAGCGTGAACCGCGGGTCCGGTTCCTCCCCGCCAGGCAGCAGGCGTTCGGCGATTCTCCCGCGCGACGGCGGGACGGGGGCGCTGGCGGGCTGCTCGCGGTTGGTCACGGTGCCAGTTTAGCTATGCGGCTGGGTGCATCCTCCGCTGCGCTGTCCTCGCAGCGCTATGCCCCGCTGCGAGGGGCGAACATGATCACTGCCACGCCCAGCAGGCAGATCAGTGAACCAGCGATGTCCCAGCGGTCTGGCCGGAAGCCGTCAAAGATCATTCCCCAGGCCAGCGATCCGGCCACAAACACCCCGCCGTAGGCCGCCAGGATCCGGCCGAAGTGGGGGTCAGGCTGGAAGGTGGCTACAAAGCCGTAAGCCCCCAAGGAATGCCGGGGGCCAGGCCGGGGTTGGGCCGTGTATGGAGCGCATCGGATTTCTCTCATTTGGCCATTGGGGTCCCGGGCAGGGCTCCCGCACCAGGACAGCCGGTGATGCCCTCCTCCAGGCCATCGACTTGTCGGTGGCGGCGGAGGAACTCGGGCTGGACGGCGCGTTCTTCCGGGTGCACCACTTCGCCCGGCAGCAGGCCTCGCCATTCCCGCTTCTGTCCGCCATCGCCGCGCGCACCACCAGGATCGAGATCGGCACGGGTGTCATCGACATGCGGTACGAAAACCCGCTCTACATGGCCGAGGAAGCCGCGGCAGCGGACCTGATCAGCGGCGGCCGGCTGCAGCTCGGCATCAGTCGCGGGTCACCCGAGCCGGCCCGCCAGGGAGCGGCAGCCTTCGGGTACGTGCCCGGCCCCGGAGAAACCGACGCGGACATGGCCCGCCGGCACACCGACCTCTTCCGGAAGGCGATCACCGGTGCGGGGGTCGCGGAAGCAGACCCGCGGTACGCAGGCGGAGCCACCGGACTCCTGCCGGTCCAGCCGCAGTCGCCCGGGCTCGCCGAGCGAATCTGGTGGGGAGCCGGGACCCGGAAGACAGCGGTCTGGGCCGCGGAACTCGGCATGAACCTGATGAGCTCCACGCTGCTGACCGAGGATACCGGCGTGCCCTTCCATGAACTCCAGGCCGAGCAGATCCAGTTGTTCCGGGATGCCTGGGCTGCAGCAGGCCACGAGTACACGCCGCGGGTATCGGTAAGCCGCAGTGTCCTTCCCATCGTGGATGAGGAAGACAGCCGCTTCTTTGCCGGTGCCGCCCTTCGGGACGGACGGGACCAGGTGGGCATCATTGACGGGCTCACTGCAAGGTTCGGGAAGAGCTACGCGGGCGCCCCGGACGTGCTGGCGGAACAGCTCGCCGCGGACACCGCCGTCCAGGCCGCCGACACCCTCCTGCTGACCATCCCCAACCAGTTGGGCGTCGACTTCAACGCGAAGCTGCTGGGCACTATCTCCCGGCACATCGCGCCCTCGCTGGGATGGAATCCCGGCTCCTGAACAGCCGCGGCGAAAGAGTGCTGACCTAAAATTTCTCCCCGCCAGCAGCAATACGGCGATATAATAAGTAGGCTTATGGAAGGGTGGGGGAACATTACGCGTTGCCGAACCGTTACTCTTAGAGTGCGGCTTGGGGGCTTTGCGCCACTTACTACAGCGTGACTGCGGAACGGTCATATGACGGAGAGAGAGAAATATGGCTCGCGCCGCTCTAGGCTTAATAGCATGATCCGGTTACGCCAGCTGGCCCAGGCGGCCACTGTCCTCACCACGCCCTTGTCGCCGGAGGACATCCTCGCGCTGTTCAACCCCGTCTACTCCGCACGGCAGCTCCGTGGTGTCGTCACGCGCGTTGTCCAGGAGACGGCCCAGTCCGCAACGATCTTTTTCCGGCCCGGCCGCGGCTGGCACTCGCACCTGGCGGGCCAGTGGGCGCGCATCGGCGTCGAACTCGACGGCGTCCGCCACTGGCGCTCCTACTCCCTCAGCGCCCCTGCCGGCAAGGACCCCGCCATCACCGTCACGGATGTTGGCGCCGTGTCCGGCACCCTGGTGCGCACCACCAAGCCCGGCGATGTCCTGTTCCTGGCTCCTCCACAGGGCGACTTCGTCCTCCCCGAGCACCCGCGGCCCCTGCTGATGGTAACCGCGGGCAGCGGCATCACTCCCGTCATGTCCATGATCCGTACGCTCGTCCCGCGGCGTCCGGATGCCGACGTCGTGCTTGTTCATTCGGCCCGCACTCCCGGCGACAGCCTCTTCCGCGAGGAACTTGCCGAGTTGGCGGACCAGTTCCCCAACTTCCGCCTGGCCCACTGGTTCACCGGTGAGCAGGGCCGCATGGACCTGACCAACACCTCCCAGCTGGACGAGATCTGCCCTGACTGGAAGGAACGCGCGGCGTATGCCTGCGGTCCGGACAGCTTCCTGGACGACGCCGAGGCGCTGTGGAAGCGCGCGGCGCTCACCACTGCAGCCCCCGGCTCGGACGTGGCGGTGGCCGGCAGTGCCGGCAACCTCATGATCGAGCGCTTCAACACCACCTTTGAAGGCGGTGTGGGGCACGACGGCGGGCTGGTCACCTTCGAAGCCTCGGACAGGGAAGTGGAAGCCGACGGCGACACCCCCATCCTCGACGTCGGCGAAGACGCAGGAGTCCTCATGCCCAGCGGGTGCCGGATGGGCATCTGCCACAGCTGCCTGACCCCACTCCTGTCCGGCCAGGTCCGCGACCTCCGCACCGGCGAAGTCCACGGCGAACCCGGACAATTGATCCAAACGTGTGTCTCGGCAGCCGCCGGACCCGTCAACCTCGAAATCTGAGGAGCACCACGGTATGACTGTAGTAACACCGAGCAAGACCACATCCGCCGAAGGCAAGCCGACCGGAGGGTCAAGGACGCGCCCCGGAAAGCTCGCCGAGTCCGGCAGCCCCACCGTCCGGCCGCCGGCCGCCGCGCACCTGAGCGATGAGCAGGTGGCGGAACTTGGGCGTGAACTGGACGCCATCCGCGACGAGATTCTCGCCAAGCGCGGGGCGGCAGACGCCGCCTACATCCGCCGCGTGATCAAGGTCCAGCGTGGCCTGGAGATCTCCGGGCGTGCCGCGTTGCTGGTCAGCAAGAACAAGGCTGCCTGGGTTACCGGAACCACGCTGCTGAGCCTGGCCAAGATCCTGGAGAACATGGAAATCGGGCACAACGTCCTGCACGGCCAGTGGGACTGGATGCGGGACCCGGACATCCACTCCACCACCTGGGAGTGGGACTTCGTCACGCCCTCACGCTCGTGGCAGCACACCCACAACGACCTCCACCACCGCTGGACCAACGTGGTGGGCAAGGACAACGACGTCGGATACAACCTCCTGCGGATGGACGAACAGCAGCCGTGGAAGCCCATTAACCTGGCCAACCCGCTGTTCAACGCCATCCTGGCGCCCCTCTTCGAGTGGGGTATCGCCATCTACGACCTTGAGCTCACGGAGTTCAAGGAAGGCAAGAAGTCCAAGGAAGCGCTGCTCAAGGACCTCAAGGCCCTCGGCAAGAAGGTAGTCACCCAGTTCACCAAGGACTACGCCGCAACCCCGGCTGTCGCCATGCTGACCGGCTCCGGCAAGCAGGCCCTTTACGGCACCCTGACTGCCAACGCCGTTCGCAACGTGTGGGCCCACGCCGTGATCTTCTGCGGCCACTTCCCCGAAGGCACGGACACCTTCACGGAGGAAATGGCGGAAGGCGAAACCCGCGGTGACTGGTACATCCGCCAGATGATCGGCTCCGCCAACATCTCCGGGTCGAAGTTCATGCACATCATGACCGGCAACCTCTCGCACCAGATCGAGCACCACCTGTTCCCGGACCTGCCGTCCAACCGGTACGCCGAGGTGGCGCCCAAGGTCCGTGAGATCTGCCAGCGCTACGGTTTGAAGTACACCACCGGGCCGCTGCTGAAGCAGGTCGGATCCACCTGGGGCAAGATCTTCAGGCTGGCATTGCCCGGCAAGACGGCAGCCACGGCCTAACCGCCGCACCGCCTGCCCAAAGCACTGAAAGCACCTCCGGCTCCGGGATTATCCCCGGGACCGGAGGTGCTTTTCTGTCCCCACCGACGCTCTCTCACCTAACGCAAGGTTTCCCCGGACGCTCTCTCACTTAACGCAAGGTTTCCCCGGACGCTCTCTCACTCGATGCACGTTTCCGGCCGATCCTCTCGCACTTTCCCTGGAACCCTCTCGCACACCCGCGGCAGGCGCGCATAATTGATCCCACAGCGCGGCGCCCAGTGGAGGAATCATGCGGATTGTCGGAGCACTCATCGTTATCTGGCTCATTATTGGCGGTGTGGCCGCCTGGCAGCGCGGCTATTTCGGCGCCGCGCCCGGAAACTGCGCGGAGGCCGGAACCATTGCCATCACCATCGCTGCGGGACCGCTGAACTACATGGGAGCGAATCCGCAGATTACCTGCGAGCTTCCGCAACCCTCCCCGTAGCAGGGCGTGCCTGGCAGAAAGCCACGCGCGGGAAGGGCTGGACTGGACGGTGGACCGCCCTAGAGTAGGTACTGCGCGGCCGCGGCACCCTCCCGGCCGCATCGATCCCACAGTCTCGAAAGGACCCGCCGCGATGGCCTTCATCACCGTTGGAACCGAAAACAGCACTGATATCGAGCTTTACTACGAAGACCACGGCTCCGGCCAGCCCGTCGTGCTGATCCACGGGTACCCCCTGGACGGTTCCTCCTGGGAAAAGCAGACAGCGGCCCTCCTTGACGCGGGCTACCGTGTCATCACCTACGACCGCCGCGGTTTCGGCAAATCAAGCAAGACCACCGAGGGCTACGACTACGACACCTTCGCTGCAGACCTCAACACTGTGCTGACAGCCCTGGACCTCAACGATGTTGTACTGGTGGGCTTCTCCATGGGCACCGGCGAGGTGGGCCGTTACCTGGGCACCTACGGCTCCGCCCGGGTGGCGCGGGCAGCCTTCCTCGGCTCCCTGGAACCTTTCCTGCTCAAGACCGATGACAACCCGGACGGCGTCCCGCAGGAGGTTTTCGATGGGCTGAACGAGGCCGTCACTGCGGACCGGTACGCCTTCTTCACCGAGTTCTTCAAGAACTTCTACAACTCGGACACGTTCCTGGGCACGCCCCGACTGAGCCAGGAGGCAGTCAACGCCAGCTGGAACCTGGCCGCGAATGCGGGTGCCACGGCATCAGTGGCAGCCCAGCCCACATGGCTTACGGATTTCCGGGACGACATCCCCAAGATCGACGTTCCCGCACTCATCCTCCACGGCACCGCGGACAATATCCTGCCCATCGACTCCACCGGCCGGCTGTTCGCCAAGGCCTTGCCCAGCGCCGAATACGTGGAAATAGAAGGTGCCCCGCACGGCCTGCTCTGGACACACGCCGCCGAAGTCAACGAAGCGCTCCTGCGCTTCCTCGCCAAGTAGCAGCTGCCCTCCCCACACATGCAAAACGTCCGACGGCGGCATGACTGCCGCCGTCGGACGTGGGAGAGCGTTTGGGGAAACGTTGCGTTAAGTGGGAGAGCGTTTGGGGATACGTTGCGTTAAGTGGGAGAGCGTTTGGGGAAACGTTGCGTTAGGTGAGCGAGGGTTGGGGGTTTACCAGCGGGGGCCGCCTCCGCCGCCGGGGCCCTGCGCTGCGCTGTATTCCCCGGCCGTGACCGTACCCTGCTCCGAGGCGCCGTCGAGCGACCCTTCACCGATGCCCGCGCTGACCGTTGCCGTTCCGCCGGTGTACACCGTGTATTCCGCGCCGTCGCTGATGGCCGCGGAGGAGAACACCAGCGAGGCTGCGGCCTTGGTGGTGACGAATGCAGCCACCACGGTGCCGGAGGAGTCGGCGATCTGGACTACGGTGCCGGCGGGAATGGACGAATCAAGGGTCACCTGCACGCCGGACTGCGTGGAGGAGGCTCCCGGTGTGACAGCCATGCCCGCGCTGCCCGCGGCGGCCACTGTTCCGCCCGTGACCACCAGTTCACCGTTGACGTCAAGCGCCCCGTTGCCGTCGTTCGTGGGGCCGTTGACCACCACGGTGCCGCCGGAGATGCTGGCGTTGCCGTTGGAGTCCAGGCCGTCGCCCTGTGAGTTGATGGTCAGCAGGCCGCCGCTGATGTCCACGGTGTAGTCGCCCACGGCCATCTCCCCGCGACCCATGCCGCCGCCCATTCCGCCTTCGGCGGTGGTGCTGGAACTTGTGCTGCCGCCTGAGGCGTTCACGCCGTCGTCGTTGGCGGTGACGGTGGCGGTGCCGCCGGTCATGATGATGTGCTGGGCCTCGAGGCCTTCCTCCGACTCCTCCACCGTGGTGGTGCCTGCCGCGATGGTGAGCGTGTTGAAGGCCTTGATGCCGTCGTCGCCGGCGCTGACGTTCAGGGTGCCGCCGTTGACCAGTACCCAGCCGCGCCCCTCGTCCTCCTCGTTGTCGGACTTGAAGCCGTCGTCGCCTGCTGTCACCTTGTAGGCGCCGTCCAGGAGCACCGCGTAGTCCTTGCCGACGATGCCGTCGTCCGCGGCGTCCACCGTCACGGTGCCTCCGGCGAGGACAAGGCCGTCCTTCGAGGAGATGCCGTCGTTGAAGTTGCCGTCTACGGTGAGGGACCCGGTCCCGGCGATCGTGAGGTCGGCCATGGAGTACAAGGCTGCGTCGGGGGCATCCGTGCCCTGGCCGGCGTAGGTGGCGGCGTCGCTGAGGGAATTGGTGGTTCCGTCCTCGAGGTACACGATCGCCTCGTTCGCGCCCTGCACCACGAACGGGGACCCCGTGGAGCTGGTGATGGCTGCCCCGTCAAGGATGATCCGGACCACGTCTTCCTCACTGGCAGCCACCACCACCTGCCCGTCGGACAGTGAGCCGCTGAGGCGGTAGGTGCCGGCGGCGGTGATGGTGACGGTATCGCCGTCGACCTTGACAGCGGACGACGACGTTCCGGCGGCAGCAGCGCTGGCACCGTCCGCCAGGGTCACGGCTACTTCGGAGGCGGCGTCCCAGGTGAGGTCGTCGGCGTCGTAGTGGGTGTCGTCAGCGAGGGCGTCCAACGAGACGGCCCCCGCAGTGCCGGTGGAGGCAGTGGAGGCGGCAGAGCCCGCGCTGGTGGTGGAGGCCTGGCTGCTGACGGCCGAGACCCCGGTGGGAGTCGTGCCGCCCACGGAGCAGCCCGCCAGGCCGAGGGCCAGGGCAAGCGCGGTGACGGACAGGTGTGTGCGGAAGCGTTTCATGGTTTTTCCTTCAGGTGAAAGCGTGGGGGAGATGGGGGTCAGGCTGCGGGCCGGAGGGAGAGGCTGCGGCGCAGCGTCCGGTTCCAGCGGTTTGCGGGCAGGTCCGGGCACAGGGCGGCCATGCCGGTGGCGAATTTCGAGATCCGGGAGGGGCGGACACCGTGTGCCCACAAATGCCGGTCCAGCGGCCCGGCCGTGGAGCCCGACTTGGTCTCCAGGATCACCGCATCATCGAGCACCCAAGCAGCCCGGCCGGGACGCTGCCAGGTCACGTCCGTGTCGATGGTGGCGCGACTTCCGGACTCCGGCAGGTAGAGCGTGGTCCGGTGGTAGCGGGTTTCCAGGACCGGGTGGAGGCGGCCGGGGGGTATTGAACCCACGGCCGCGGTGAGCGTTTCGCGGACGTATTCCAGGCCTTCGGCCGTGAGCCGGGCGCGGTCCTCGGGGAGGTACGGGATGCGTTCCTTGACCGTCGCTTCCCGTGCGCCTTCGGTTTTCACCTCCAGGAAGCTCACCGCGCTGTCCACATAGGTCCGGGTGCGGATCTTATAACGGCGCCGGCGGCCGCGGGCAGCCAGAAGGTAGCTGTCCAGGCCGGCGGTGTCGAAGTAGACGGAGTCGTAGGCGAAGCTGCGGGAGCCGTCCATCTCCAGGACGCGGACGTCGGCGCGGAACGTGGCGAGGAGCTGGCCTGCAAACCGGGCCGGGACCACGTACTTGCGGTCCACGCGGGTCTGCAGTGCGGCCTCGGAGTTGAGCTCCTCCAGCCCAACGGGGCGGAGGGAGCCGAGGTTGCTGACGACGACGGCCGTTGCGGGCGTGCTCATGCGGCACCTGCAGTGGTTGTCAGGCGGGCGGTGGCTGGTTCTCCGGCGGCAGGTTGAAGGGAGGCAGGTTCCATGGGGGCAGGTTCCGCGTGCCGCGGCGCCGGCAGGGCCGTGACAGCTGCAGGGAAGGCTGCGGGGGAGTAGGCGTACCGGACATCCACGATGGTCTTGTCGTTCACCAGGTCCAGTTCCTGGATGGTGGCGGAGTGGACCTTGCCGTGGAGGACCTCCTCCAGCCGGGCGTAGAGTTCGCCGTCCTCGGCAATGGCGCGGTCCAGGATGACGGTCTGGTGGCGGTGGGCCGGCAGGACCCGTGGGTGGTCTCCCACGAACATCACCAGCAGGATCAGTGCCATCAGTGAACCTGTCAGCCAGAGGGGCTCAATCCCCAGGCCGGCGATCAGGCCAAGGGCCAGGGCCGAGAAGTAGTAGGCCACCTCGTGCTGGGCCAGCTCGGTGGAGCGCAGCCGGATGATGGACAGGACCCCGAACAGGCCCAGTCCCAGGCCAAGGCCGGCGGCCGAACCCGAGAGCGCTGTGGCCACGGCCAGGACGCCTACGTTCATGCCCAGGTAGGACACCACCAGGTCGCGGCGGCGGTGGCGGCGGAGGTACAGGACAAAGGTCAGGATGCTGATGGCTGCCAGGTCGGCGAGGGTGAAAATAAGGGGGTTCATGGGATTCTCCGGGATGTTTTTGGTGGGCTGGTATTCACGGTGCCCGCCCAAACTGTGCGGGTGCTGTGACGGAACCTAGCCGGGTATATGAGTGCTGGCTGACGGTTCCCTGGGGCCGGTGCGGGAGGATTTGCTGGCTGCTTTTCCGCGTGCCTGTGCCGTGAAGAGGAAGCGTTGCTGCACCACAAAACTGATCCCCAGCAGGATGGCCTCAGCCAGGATCTTGGCCGGAAGCGCCAGCAGCCCGGCGCCTTCCAGGGCCCAGATGAGGCCGAAGTTGGCAGCAAGCAGCAGGGCGGCGAGGCTGAAGTAGCGGATTCCGGTGGTGCCGGCGGGCTTCTCCCTGCCATGGTCAAAGACGATGCGCCGGTTCACCATGAAGTTCACGGCAGAACTCACCGCCCTGGCCCCCAGCACAGCGAAGAGCAGGGAATCGGCCAGCAGCGTGAGCAGCACGAACAGCACGGTGTCCACCAGGAACGCTGTGAAGGACGAGGCCAGGAACTTCAGCAGCGGGGCGTAGATCCGCACTGAGTCGGCCAGCGGACGGAAGTGCGAACCGGAATTGTGGTCCAGGTATACCGTGGCGATGTCCACCGAACGGATGGCATAGCCGGCGTTCCGCGCTTCCAGCAGCAGGTTCAGCTCGTATTCGTACCGGTCGCCGCGGACGGACCGGAGCCAGGGGATCACGGCGGCGGGGTAGCCGCGGAGGCCGGTCTGGGTATCGGGAATGCGCTCGCCGGTGGCCAGGGTGAAGAGCATCTTCGTTGCGGTGTTGCCGAACCGGCTGCGCGCCGGGACGTCGCCGGTGAACTTCCGGCTGCCCAGCACCATCGTGGACCAGCCCTGCCCAGCCCGGTCCTCCCGGAGGGAATCGGCCACCCGGAGGATGTCCGCCGTCCGGTGCTGGCCGTCGCTGTCGGCGCACACCACGTCGTGGCCGGGCAGGTTGTCCGCAATGAAGCCCAGCCCGGACTTGAGGGCGAAGCCCTTTCCCCTGTTGCGCCCATAGCTGATCACATGGCACCCAAGGTCCCTGACGGCGTCGAACACATCCCGGTACTCCGGGCCGCTGCCGTCATCCACCACCACGATGGGAAGCCACGGTTCCGCCTGGCGGATGGAGCGGATCAGGGCGGGAAGCTGCAGGTCCGGCTCATAGGCAGGGATCAGGATGATCATGTCCGGGCCCTACCCGCCGATGTAGAGGATGTCGGAGGTGCCGCGTTCTTTGCTGGCGCCCAGCGGGTTGTTCACCAGAGAACCGTTGAAGTACATGGTGGAGGAGCCTCCGCCGTCGATGTTGTACGCCGTGGTGGCACCGAGGCCCTGCATGATGTCCGCGAGGCCGGTCATGGTGACCCCGGCGCTGTAGCCGGGGCTGCGGCCGTCCACCACCACGAACACCAGGTGGTTGTCGTCGATGATGCCGACGGCGGTGCGGGGCTGTTCGCCCTGGATGGAGTGGTTGCCGAAGTTGGTGTCCACTTCCACGTCCTCGATGCCTTCGGCCACTTCGCCGTTGTCCAGCAGGGACGGGCCGAAGGAGAGGGTGTTCCAGACGCCCTCGGCCACCAGCTGCCCGGCCGTGGTGGTGGTTTCGTCGTAGACCTTGACGGTGCCGTCGCGGTAGAACGCCAGGCCCTGCCGCGCCCCCTCGTCGCGGAACACCACGCCGTTGCGGATCACGATGCCGGTGTCCCGGAAGCCGTAATAGTCGCCGTTGATGGCGAACACTGCGTTGTTGGCCTCGGCAATGGCGGACGTGGTTTCGGTGATGTTCTCGCCGAAGCTGTCGTTGGCGAAGGCGGACTGGAGGGTGGTGGCGTCATCGAGCACGACGTCGGCAACGTAGTACGTGACGGTGTCGTCGCCGCTGCCGGTGGTTACCGTGGAGATGCTGATGTTGGACGAGCCGGAGACGTAGGAAGTGTCCGTGGTGACGGCGGTGGATGACGTGGAATTGGTGGCGGTTTCAGCCGTCGTTCCGGTGGAGTTTCCTGCCTGGCTGGCTTCGTAGGCCGAGACATCGGCGATCTCGACGTGCTGGACCACGAACCGGTCCAGTGCCCAGGCCGTTGCGCCCCCGGCGGAAAGGGTGAGGGCCACGGCCCCGGCGATGATGGCCCGCCGGGCGCGGCCGGGTTTACGTTCTCTGGTCTGTTGCGGAGTCATGCCTCATTTCTAGGGAGGCAAGCTGGCAGGGGGATTTGCCGGATATATAAGGGGCCTGTGAAAACTAGCCGTCGTAGTGCGTGCGTGCCGGCCCTTGGCCCAGCGAATTCACCACGGCCGCGGCAACGTCATGAAGCTTCGAGTTGCGGGTGCTGGAGGCCGTTTTCAGGATCTCGAAGGCGTCCTGCTGGCTGCACCGGTTCTGGGCCATGATGATGCCCACGGCCATGTCGATCACCGTCCGGGACTCCAACGTGGCGCGGAGGTTCGCCGCAGTCTCGCTGTAGTGGGCAAAGCGCACCGCCAGGCGCAGGGCCAGGGACGTCTGGCCCACGAAGTCCTCGGCAAATTCAAGGATGCGCGGCTCGAAACGGTGTGGCCGGCGCGAGTACAGCAGCAGGGCAGCCTTCGTCCCGCCCTCCAGCTGGAAGGGCAGCGCGAGGACGGAGCGGATGCCCTGGGCCAGCACGGCCGAGGAGTATTCGGGCCAGCGGCCGTCGTCGCGGGCGTCGGGGACGTGGATGCTTTCCTGGGCGGCAGAGGCCGTCAGGCTCGGCGTCTCGCTGAACTCATACTCAAGGTGCGCAATGGCCTTCGCATCCGGGCTGCTGCTCGCCACGGTCGCGGCCTTGCGCTGCCGCAGGAGGGTGATGGCGCACATGATCTCATCGCCGGGCTCGGAAAGGTTGCGTGCGGATACCTGTGCCAGCTCGTTAAGGAAGTCCTCAACATCAGAGCTGTTGAGGACCAGCTCATGCAGGTGCTCGGTAATGGATGTATCAGTTTTTGCTGTTGACTCGCTGGCCACGGTTTTCTGGTGCCATTCGCTCAGGACAACCCGGTGACTTCCAGCATCCCCCCGGCGGAGCGGGCAGGCTGTGAAGGTCGCTGGATCGAGGAACTTTCCAACGGCCTGCTGCTAAACCGATATCCAGAAGTATATACATCCTCCGGCGGGGGAAATGGTCACTTTGACACATACGGTGCAGGCTCTCTGGCGCCGGCCGGGGAGTTACCGGCAGAATGAAGCAGGCGCCGGTGCTCCCGGCGGCAGACCCCCGGAACCGGCGGCTGGCAGGCCCCGCTGGGGCAGGAAGAGGGACAGGACATGACCAGGCTGCTCATCATCGGTCCGCCGGGCTCCGGCAAGGGAACGCAGGCGGAACACCTGGCCCGGCACTTCGGCGTTCCCACGCTTTCCACCGGAGAAATTTTCCGGACCAACGTCAACGAGGAAACGGAGCTGGGAAACCAGGCTGCCGGCTATCTCGACGACGGCGATTTTGTCCCGGACCACCTCACCAACGCGATGGTCAAGGACCGCCTGCAGGACAGCGACCTGCAGGCGGGCTTCCTGCTGGACGGCTATCCGCGCACGGCTCCGCAGGTGGCGGAGCTGGACAACATGCTCGTGTCCCAGGGGTTTGCGCTGGATGCGGTCATTGAGCTGACCGCCCCCGACTCCGTCCTGGAGCAGCGGATGCTCCGGCGTGCCGCGGAGCAGGGCCGCACGGATGACACGGTGGACGTGTTCCGGCGCCGCCTGGATCTCTACCACCGTGAGACGCATGAAGTAGTCTCGGTCTACGCCGGCCGTGGAATGCTCGTTTCCGTGGACGGCAGCGGAGATCCCGGCGACATCACCAGACAGGCGATCGCCGCCGTCGAAAAGTTCCTGGCTTCCCCGCGCCCCGGCGCCTGAACCGGCGCAAGCCACCAACGTAAAGGACAACCTGATGAGAATTGCGGTCACCGGCGGTAGCGGAAAACTTGGACGGCACGTGGTCCGCAGGCTCACGGAGGACGGCCACCAGGTCCTCAACCTGGACCGCGAAGGCAGCCGCAGTCCCGGCCTGGTCGTGGTGGACCTGCGGAACTACGGCCAGGTCCTGGACGTGCTGCTGGGAGTGGACGACAGGCATGACGGTTTTGACGCCGTGGTGCACCTCGGTGCCATCCCGGCCCCGGGCATCATTCCCGATGCCGCCACCTTCGAAAACAACATGCTGTCCACCTACAACGTGTTCCAGGCGGCGCGCCGCGCGGGCATCAAGAAGGTGGTGTACGCCTCCAGCGAGACGGTGCTGGGACTGCCGTTCGACGTCGACCCGCCCTACATCCCCGTGGACGAGGAGTACCCCGCCCGGCCCGAAAGCACCTACTCCCTGGTGAAGCACCTGGAAGAGCAGATGGCCGCTGAGCTGACGCGCTGGGACCCGGAACTGAGCATCGTCGGGCTGCGGTTCTCCAACGTCATGGACGTGGAGGACTACGAAAAGTTCCCCTCCTTCGACTCCGACGCAACCCTCCGGAAATGGAACCTGTGGGGCTATATCGACGGCCGGGACGGGGCCCAGGCGGTGGTCCGCGCCCTCGACAACGGGAAGCCGGGATTCGAGGCGTTCATCATCGCCAACGCGGATACCGTCATGAGCCGGTCCAGTGCCAGCCTGGCCGCGGAAGTGTTCCCCGGCGTCAAGGTGGTCAAGGAGCTGGGCGAACACGAAACCATGCTGTCCATCGACAAGGCGCGCCGGCTGCTGGGCTTTGAGCCTGAGCACACCTGGCGGGACCACTGGCAGAACCCCGCGGGCGGCCCGCCGCGCTAGGTGCTAGCCGGCGTTGCCGGTTTCGAGCAGGAACTCGGCGCGCCCATGCACCGCACCATTGATCTGCAGCTCCAGGGCGTGCAGGCCAGGGTGGTGCACCCTGGTGGTCATCTGCCTGAAGGCATGGCGTTTGGAGAGCCTCCTGCTCTCACCCGGGGCAAGGGTAAGCGTTGACACCTTGAAAACCTTGGCGGACTGGCTGCCATTGGCCTTGCGGTAGTGGACGAGGTAGTCCACGGCCAGGCGCACGTCGTGCGCGCCGGTGTTGGCTATCTCGAAGGAGAACGTCAGTTCACCGGGCAGGGTCAGGACCTCCCGGTCCAGGTGGGGCCCGGCCACCGCCACCTGCGCCGGCGAAAAACCAAGCAGTTCCAGTGCCTCCGGATGCCCTTTCTTGATGAGCGTGCGGAGCCCGTGCCGGACCACCCACCCCCTGTTGCCGTCAGCTGCGGAGAGCCACTCCCTTGCCGTGGCCACCACGGGGCCGGGTGCGTGCCGGGCAAGGTCATTGAGGTGATTGGCCACGGACCGCCGCACGTACTCCGAGGAGTCCCGATACAGCGCGGCCAGGACGGGAAGGGTGGCTTCGGGCCGCTCCACGAGGCCGGGCACGCGCACCGCCCACGGCAGGTAGGGGCGGGTTCCCTCACTCGCCAGGCGGCGGACATGCTCATCCGGGTGGGACGTCCACTCCAGGGCAGCGTCCAGTGCCCGGTCCAGGTTGTGGCGCAGCAGGCGGCGGACGGCAAACTCGCTGGTGAGCCGGGGCGTCAGTTCCGCCAGCAGGGCCAAGGCGTCGTCAAAGTCCTCCCCGGTGCCGGAATCCACGGCAAGGCTGGCAGCAGCCTCTGACACCGGCCACAGGATCCAGCCCGTGAACTCCGGAAACCGCAGGGCTGCACGGAAGCTGACCGCCGCCGTCGGATATCCGGCACCGGAGGCGCTCAGGACATCCTCCCGCAGCGCCTGCGCCGCAAGATCTGTCCGGGCGCGCAGGTTCAGGTCGCCCAGCAGGGAGGCGGCGGCGCGGGTCCGGGCCCACTGCACATCGGGAGCGGCCTCCGTGAGGACCGCCGCGGCAGAATGAACGGCGGCAGCGTCAATCAGTTCATTCATTGCACCCATGGAGTCAGGCTACCGCCAGTGCTGAACGCGATACTCTTCCCCTAGGAAAATCTCAACGGCGCAGGGACGGGCATCACAGTGGGACATCAGGATTCAGCAGGCTCCGCAACTACCAGCCGGAGCCGCGGCAGGTGGCGGGCCTTCCACGACAAGTTCGTGGTGGAGGAGCGCTACATGGTCCCCGCCGACCGGCGGGGACTGTACCGGGCGGCCATCATCCTGGTGGTGACGGGGGTTGCGCTGTTCATCGCCACACTGGTCAGCGTGCTGCAGGCCGATGGCCTCTCTGCCGCAGATGTGCCGGTCCGTGACTGGCTCCTGGGGATAAGGTCCGACGCCGGCACGGCCTTCATGATTTTCCTCGCCGTGGTCTTTGGCCCGATCGCCCTGCCCATCATCGTCCTGGTGGTTATCCTGTGGTGGGGCTTCGCCGCGAAACATGCCTGGCGCCCCATCCTGCTGGCGTCGGCGATGGTCACCGGGGTCATCATCTCCCAGATCATCCTGCGGATCGTCCAGCGCTCGCGGCCGCCCGTGGAGCAGATGCTGTTCGGGATCGACCACACGTTTTCGTTCCCGTCGGGGCATGTCCTGGGGGCGTGCGACTTCCTCCTGGTTGGAGCCTTCCTGGTGTTCTCCCGGCACAGCAACACCAAAGCAGCCGTTCTTGGTTTTGTGGGGGCGGGGATTGGCATCGTGCTTGCCGCCGTGAGCAGGTTGTACCTGGGATACCACTGGCTCAGCGACGCCCTCGCGTCGCTGTCCCTCTCCCTGGTCATCCTGGGCGGGGTCATTGCACTGGATACATGGCGCACCGCCCGTGTTCCCGGGGAGCGGATCACCGGTGAGCTGTCCAAGGCGGATTCGCCCCGCGACTGACTGGTCCGGGGGGTGAACTGTTGTCCGGCCCCTCAGCCTGGCGGCCTGGACCTGGCCCGCTTGAGGGCGCGGTGCAGTTTGTTGTTGGCGGCCTCAAGCTCCAGCACCTTGGCCACGCCCGCGAGGTTGAGGCCCTGTTCCAGGAGTTCGCCGATCCGCAGCAGCACGGCGATGTCGTCATCACTGTACTGGCGGGTGCCGCCGGACGTCCGCGACGGCGTCAGCAGGCCCCTGGTCTCGTAGAGCCGGATGTTCTGCTGTCCTGTTCCAGCCAGCTTCGCTGCCACCGAGATGGCGTACAGCGCGCGGCTGCTGCTCGGGCCGGTCTCCCGTCCCGCGTCCTGTTCCGCCATCAGTTCTCCAGTATCCGTCCGGGGTCTTGCTTCAGTTTCCCACGGGTGCTATAAAAAATCTATATCCATCACCATAGATTAACCGATGGATATGGCACAGGTGGAACACCTACTGAAGCTGAAGGAGTGGGAAATGATGTTGATGCGCACGGACCCGTTCCGTGAGCTGGACCGGCTCACGCAGCAGGTCTTCGGAACCGCCGCCCGCCCGGCTGCCATGCCCATGGACGCCTGGCAGGAAGACGGCGAGTTTGTAGTGGCCTTCGACCTGCCTGGCGTGAAGATGGATTCCCTGGACCTGAACGTTGAACGCAACGTCCTGACGGTCCGGGCGGAGCGCAAGGACCCCACCCAGCCCAATGTGGAACTGGTGGCCTCCGAACGTCCCCGCGGTGTCTTCAGCCGGCAACTGATCCTCGGTGACACGCTGGATACTGACAACATCAAGGCCAGCTACGACCAGGGCGTCCTGACCCTGCGGATACCGGTGGCTGAAAAGGCAAAGCCTCGCAGGATCGAGATCCAGACCCAGCAGAGCGAAAAGCACCAGATCGGAACCTAGCCACAGCCGGCAGGCGCGGGGGACCTCTTCACGGTTGCCCGCGCCTGGCGTTCTTGTCCGCCGGCGTCCGCGCCGCTCGCGGACGCCGGCGGAGCGGAAAAGGGCCACCATGACAACAAGCCCCGACTACTACGACACCCTGCGGGTCCAGCCGCACGCCACGCAACAGGAAATTTCGCGCGCCTACCGGGCCCTGATGCGCAGCCACCATCCGGACGTCGACGGCGGTACCTCCCCGGAAGGTGTGCTTCTGATGATCATGCAGGCCTACAACGTCCTCAGGGATCCTGAGCGGCGCGCCGCATATGACAAGCAGCGGGCCGCCGCTGCCGGACAGTCCGTTCCCGTCCGGAAGGTGCGCAGCCCCGGCGGACCCCGGCACCCCCTCATCAGGGTCACCCCGGTGCGGTGGGAAAGCGGGCCCTGGGCCTGACGATGATCCTGGCAGGGCCCCGGCAACGTCCCCGGCGGGGAACGGAACGGGGAGCGGAACACAACAACAGCAACACCGCGAGGAGGCGGAGAACCGGATGAGCGACTGGCGCCGATACGATTCACACCTGATTCCGGCATTCCACGAGCGCTTTGAACAGCGCTGGGGAGCCGGAACTGCTCCCTTCCTGGACCCTGAAGCGCATGAGCAGCCGCTGCCCCGTGCGCAATGGATCAACCCTGCCACGGGCGCAGCGCTGGCCGTTGTGCCGGTGTGGACGGCAGACGAGAAGCAGCAGCGGTCCTTTGGCGTGTTCTACCTTCCGCCCGGGGGCGACATCTGGGTCCTGCGGCCCGGCTACACGGGCTACCTCGAACCCGCTGACGGCGAAACAGAGCACCTGGTGACGCTCCGGAACGATGCCTTCCGGAAGGCGGTGGCCCACGCCAAGGAGTTCCTGTTCGGCTCCCAGTAGCCGCAGGGGCGGACCGGCAGCCCACGGGTTACTGCGGCCCGTGGCTGTGGGACGGCAACGTCCCGGCAGCGCTTCCGAGCAGGCTGCGGGTCAGGGTCTCGGCGTCCGCCATGAGCTCGTCCACTGCGGCATTCAGGTGGGCGTCAGCCACAGCCTCACCCGCTGCGGCAGCGGTCAACACCGCGCGTCGGACCAGCTCCCGTGCGAAGGACGCCGTGGTACCCGCGGTCCGTTCCGCGGCAGACTGCAGGGCCTCGGGACTGAAACGAGCATGCCTGCTGTAAAGCCGGAGAAGGCCGGTGCGTTCGGCGAGGGCGGGAAGGGGGATCTCCACGGCCAGGTCCACGCGGCCGGGACGCTGGGCCAGTGCCCGTTCAAGCAGGTCCGGCCGGTTCGTGGTGAGCACAAAGGCGACATCCGCGTCCTCGTCCAGCCCGTCCATGGCATCCAGTACCTCGAACAGCAGCGGCTGGGGGCCGTGGCCGAAGCTGCGGTCCTCCGCAATGAGGTCGCAGTCCTCCAGGACGACCATGGAGGGCTGCAGTGCCCTGGCTATCCGGGCCGCCTCGGAAATTCGGGCGAGTGAACCGCCCGAGAGCAGGATAGCCGTGGTGCCCGCGTCCTGGCCCAGGAGGTAACGGACGGTGTGGGTCTTGCCCGTTCCAGGCGGCCCGTAGAGCAGGACCCCGCGCTTGAGGTGCTGCCCATGTTCCCTGAGTGACTGCCGGTGGCCGGCAATGCCGACCACATGGCCGGCCACCTTCTGCAGCAGCCCGGACGGAAGGACCACCTCCTGTTCCTTGAGCCGGGGCCTGTGGTGGAAGGTCACCCCGCCGCTGCTGGGTCCGTACTCGCCCATGGTCAATGAAATGACCTGGCCCTGGAGGACGCTCTGGCTGTCCATTCGCCGGCGGTACTCCGCCAGGAACGCGGCGCCGGTCTCCGCGGTTCCAGCCACCAGCTCAAGTACCGCGGACTGCCGCCCGGAGCGCGGGTCCGCGGCCCGCTGCAGGACCGCAAGGCTGCCGCCGTCGTACGAAAAAAGCCGCAACCCGAATGCCACGGCCTGGCGCAGCGTGCCAGGGCCCACTGCCATGTTCACGAAGTCCGGCTGGGCGAGCGGAAACTGGGGGAAAAGCTGCGACTGCTGCACCATGTCGCTGAGGGATGCATGGTGGCGCTGGCCTCCGCCGCCGATGCCCACCAGCCTGCCTTGGGGATCCGTGGCGGTGAGTTCAGCCAGGACGATGTCCGCATCCACGAACCGGTGCGGCGGAATCTGTTCTTCCACCACGGCGAGTTTTTCGGCCGGCAGGCCCAGATGCTCCGTCAGCGCGTCAAGCAGTTGCGTACCCGCTGTTGCCTTATGGTTGCCAGCCGGTGCCAGCTGCACAAGTGCAGCGAAATCGTCGATGAACTTCCCCAGTTTTTCATCCATCCACAGACCCTAGCAGGGCCCAACGGGCTGCCCTCCGGCCCGGCGGGCTGCCGGGACACCGGCCGGGAACCGCCGTGCTCGTCAGGCGCCCACAGCTGTGCGATCCTGTTACGTACTTACAAACGCTCCGTTACAAAAGGCCCGCAGATGCACATCACCGCCAAAGAACTCGCTGCCCTTATCCCGTCCGGATTTACGCTCGGCGTGGCCACGGCTGCCTTCCAAATTGAGGGCGCGCTGGATGAGGACGGGCGGGGCCCGGCGGGCTGGGACGTCTTCGCGGCCAAGGACGGAGCCATCGTGGAAAACCACAGCCCCGTCATTGCCACGGACCACTACCACCGCATGCCGCAGGATGTTGCGCTCATGAAGCAACTCGGCGTGGACTCCTACCGTTTCTCCTTCGCGTGGCCGCGCATCCAGCCGACCGGGCGCGGGCCGGCCAACCGCGCCGGCCTGGCCTTCTACGACAGGCTCCTGGACGAGCTGCTGGCCAACGGCATTTCCCCCATGGCCACGATCTACCACTGGGACACCCCGCTGACGCTGGACGAAGCCGGCGGATGGATGAACCGGGACACCGCCTACCGGCTGGGCGAATACGCTGCCATCCTCGCGGAGGAATTCGGCGACAGGGTGGCGCGCTGGGTGACCATCAACGAACCTGCCACGGTCAGCACCAACGGCTACACGCTCGGCCTGCACTCACCCGGCAAGGAACTGATGCTGGGGGCATTCCCGACGGTGCACCACCAGCTGCTGGGGCACGGCCTCGCCGTCCAGGCCCTGCGCGCCGCCAAGGTGCCGGGGGAGATCGGCATGACCAACGTCTACTCGCCCATGGTGCCCAATTCCATCAACCCGCTGGACAGGATCAGCGCCGGGCTGATGGACCTGGCCCAGAACCGGCTCTATGCGGACCCCGTGCTGACCGGCAAATACCCGGACCTGATCCGGGCGGCCAAGTTCTTCAGCTCCTTCGAGCACCCGGACGAGGATATGGAACTGATCTCCCAGCCGCTGGACTTCTACGGGCTCAACTACTACATGCCCACCAAAGTGGCGGTAGGGCCGGGCGGCGGAGCAGTGCCCGCCAGCATGGCCGAAGCCATGGGCAGCGACCTGAGCGCGGCCGGCAATGGCGGAACACCGTTCCACGTCGAAACCTGGCCCGAGGCGGACATCACCGCCTACGGCTGGCCGGTGAAGCCCGAGTACATGGCCGTGGCCCTGAAGGAGATGGGCGAACGCTATCCCAACCTTCCGCCGGTCATCCTCACGGAGGGCGGCGCCAGCTTCGAGGACATCATCGTCCGGGACAAGTCCACCAACACCAGGTTCATCCCGGATGAGCGGCGGCTCAAGTACCTCTCTGACCACCTTGAGGCGGCCCTGAAGGCTACTGCCCCGGGCGGGGATGCCGCATCGGTTGACCTTCGGGGCTATTACGTGTGGTCGCTCCTGGACAACTTCGAATGGTCCGCCGGGTACAACCAGCCCTTCGGCCTCCTGCACGTGGACTTCGAAACACTGGAACGGACCCCAAAAGCCTCCTACTTCTGGCTCCAGGAACTCATCGAGGAGCGTGACCTTGCCGCCGCGGCAGGCACCGCCATAGCAGAGGCCATGGCAGGTGACGCCCTGGACGTCGAGGTCTTGGGCGCCGGGGCGATGGGAAATGATGTGCCCGACGACGACGTTCCCGCCGTGGGTGCCAGCGCCTAGAGCAGGTCCAGGGCCGTGAGCTGTTTGGCGATGCCGGCGCCGTCCGGTGAATAGATCCACGGAACCTGCGACGCGGTATGGTCCCCGTCCTCGGAGTGGCCGCCGGCGAACACCGATTCGCTGACGGACAGCTGGCGGATGGCGATCGCGGCTACCTTGTCCGGGTGCTCCTGCGAGAAGCCGGAATAGATGGCTTCGTCATGCTGGCCGTTGTCCCCGATCAGGAGCCACTGCATGTCCGGGAATTCCCTGGCGAGCCGCTCCAGGTTCCGGTGTTTGTGGTCCTGGCCGCTGCGGAACCACCGGTCCTGCGTGAGGCCCCAGTCGGTCAGCAGCAGCGCCCCGGACGGATACATGTTGCGGGTCAGGAAGCGTGCCAGCGTGGGCGCGGCGTTCCAGGGTCCCGTGGAAAGGTAGATCACCGGCGCGTCCGGATGCTCCACCGTGAGCCGGTCCAGCAGGACAGCCATGCCGGGTGTTGCCATGCGTGCCCGCTCGCTCAACACGAAGGTGTTCCACAGAGCCAGGAACGGCCGGGGCAGGGCAGTCACCATGACGGTGTCATCGATATCTGACACGATCCCGAACTTCACGTCCGGCGCGATGACCCGGATCCTGGCCTCGACGGGCTCCGTGCCCTCGGCGCGCAGAACCGCGGTATGCCAGCCTGGCTCCAGCTGGACGCTGACTTCCGTATCGATCAGCCCGCCCCTGTCCGCCCGGACATGGGTGACAACATCGCCGATGGTGATCTCGACGTCGGTGAACTGCAAAGGAACGCTGGTGAAGGCCCGCCAGCCGCGCACGTTCTGGTTGCCGTTCTGCGCTGCGTGCTCCGCCTTGCTTCCGGGCATCGGCTTCTGGGTCAGCAGGACCCGTCCCAGGACGCGCACCAGGCTGGTTGATCCGTAGCCCTGGTACGCAATGGTCTGCGGCACGAACTTCCAGCGCTTGGCCAGCTGGATGCGCACACCGTTGACGCCGTCGGAAATCCGGTGGGCAAGCTTGAACACCGTGTTGCCGGAAAGCTGGGACTGCCCTTCCGGGTCCGGTCGTGTCGCGGCGTTCTGTGGCGGGGTCTGGGGGGCCGTGTCCATGGGACCACTCTGCCACAGGCTGAAGCGCGCCGAGCTACCCTGGTCCTTGCCGTTCCTCCATGACGTCACCCTTCCCCCAGGATCCAGCGCAGGGTCTCGGCGTTGCGCACTGCGTTGCCGCCGCCGTCGTTATTGAAGTAGGCGTAGACGTCCAGGCCGCTGCCGGACCACTCGCGGATCCGGTCGGCCCACCAGCGAAGGTCGGCATCCGAATAGGAGCCTGCGTAGAGGTGCTGGTGGTCGGGGCCGTGCAGCCGCACGTACGTGAACGGTGCAGTAGTGCGCAGGATACAGGGAAGGTTGGCCCCGCTCATGATGCAGTAGGCGGCCTGGTGCCGCTCCAGCAGAGCGTAGACGTCGTCGCAGTCCCAGCTGGGATGCCGGAACTCCACAGCCACCCGGATCCATCCCGGAATCCTGGCCAGGAAGTAGTCCAGCCGGGCGTCGTCGCGTTCCATCCCGGGCGGCAGCTGCACCAGGAGGACTGCCCGCTTATCGCCGAGCTCGTGCCAGCACCGCTGAATCCGTTCCACCCATATCTCCGGCTGGTAAAGCTTCCGGGCGTGGGTCAGTCCGCGGGGAGCCTTGACCGACATGCTGAAGCCCGCAGGCAAACGCCGGTTCCAGCCCGCAAACGTGGTGTCCCGGGGCCACCGGTAGAAGCTGGCATTAAGCTCAACGGTGCTGAACCGGGCAACGTAATGCTTGAGCCGGTCCCTCGCCGGGAGCCCCGGCGGATAGAGGACGTTCTCCCAATGGTCGTAGCTCCAGCCGGAGGTGCCGATGTGGACTGCCATGACTGCAGGCTACATCGAATCGTGCCCATCACCGCGGGGCGGACTGTGGCAGTGTAAGCACATGGCGCGCATCGAGGATTATGCAGTTGTTGGCGACCTTCAAACGGGGGCCTTGATCAGCAAGGAAGGCTCCATCGACTGGCTGTGCCTGCCACGGTTCGATTCCCCGGCATGCTTCAATTCCCTGCTGGACAGTCCTGACGCGGGGCGCTGGCTGCTGGCGCCGGAGGGTGGCGGCCCCTGCACCCGCCGGGGTTACCGGGACGGCACCCTGGTGCTGGAGACGGAGTGGGAAACACCTGAAGGAACGGTGCGCGTCATCGACTTCATGCCGCCCCGCGACTCCGTGGCGGACATCGTCCGCATTGTGGTGGGCGTCAGCGGAACCGTGCGGATGCACAGCGAGCTGGTGCTCCGCTTCGACTACGGCCACATCATCCCCTGGGTCCGCAGTGACAACCTGGGCCTGCACGCCATCGCCGGCCCCGACGCCGTCTACCTGGTGACACCGGCACCCCTCCGCGGCGAGAACATGCACACCCTCAGTGACTTCACCGTCAGCGCGGGGGAGCGCGTCCCGTTTGTCCTGACGTGGGCGCCAAGCCACGTGGGCCGGCCGCACAGCGTGGACGCTGAAGAGGTCCTGGGCACCACCTCCGCCTTTTGGCGCGGCTGGGCATCGCAGTGCACGGTCAAAGGGAAGTACCAGGACGCGGTGGTGCGGTCCCTGGTGACCCTGAAGGCACTGACCTACGCCCCCACCGGCGGCATCGTGGCGGCCGTGACCACGTCCCTTCCCGAGCAGCTGGGCGGTCCGCGCAACTGGGACTACCGGTACTGCTGGCTGCGGGACGCCACCATGACGCTGCAGGCCCTCATGGCAGCCGGCTACACGGCCGAGGCGGCGGCCTGGCGGGACTGGCTGCTCCGCGCGGTGGCCGGCGACCCCGCCGACCTGCAGATCATGTACGGCATCCACGGTGAGCGCCGCCTGCCGGAGATGGAACTGCCGTGGCTGAAGGGCTACGAGAACTCGTCCCCGGTGCGGATCGGCAACGGGGCGGCCGAGCAGCTGCAGCTCGATGTGTGGGGCGAGGTGCTGGACTGCCTCGCCCTGACCCGGAATTCGCTGCTGACGCATCCGGATGAATCATGGGACGTCCAGCTTTCCCTGATGGAGCACCTCGAGAAGATCTGGGACCAGCCGGACAACGGGCTGTGGGAGATGCGCGGGCCCCGCCGGCATTTCACGCATTCGAAGGTCATGGCCTGGGTAGCCGCGGACCGGATGGTCAAAGGCGTCCGCGAGTCCGGCCTTTCCGGACCGGTGGAGCGCTGGGAGCGGCTGCGGGACACCATCCACCGGGACGTTATGGCCAACGGGTTCGACGCCGTCCGCAACACGTTCGTCCAGTCCTACGGCAGGCCCGAGCTCGATGCCAGCCTCCTCCTGATCCCGCGCGTCGGCTTCCTGCCTCCGGACGATCCGCGGGTAATCGGGACCATCGACGCCATCCAGCGCGATCTCACCGAGGACGGGTTCGTCCTCCGCTACCGTCCTGAAGAGAGCGACGACGGCCTGCCGGGGGACGAGGGTGTTTTCCTCGCGTGCTCCTTCTGGCTGGTGGAGGCGCTCCTGGGTGCGGGCAGGCATGAGGAATCACGGGAACTCTTCGAGCGGCTGCTGGAGCTGCGGAACGACGTGGGGATGCTGAGCGAGGAATGGGCCGTGAAGGCCGGCCGGCAGCTGGGCAATACCCCGCAGGCCTTCAGCCACTTCGCGCTTGTGACTAGCGCCCTGGAGCTGCATCAGGATACGGTTCGGCGAAGTGACACCCCCATTCCGCCGGAGACGGCGGGACGTGCTGAGGCGGCGCGGACAGGGGTGGCTTCTCCTTCGCAGAACAGATAAGTATACTTACTAACACCTCAGTGCTCCTGACGAAGCACAACGCGGTGACTGATGGAGGAGTGATACGAATGGCCGGATATTTTGAGCTCGTGGATGCGCCTGACGGCGGCTACAGGGTGCGGATGCTGGATGGAGCCGGGAGCCTCATGGCCATCTCGGTCACCTTCCCCACGAAAAGGGCTGCTGTTGCCGGCGTGGCGATGGCACGGGAAATTGCAGGGACCGGGCTGATCCGGGACAAGAGCCACGACGGCGCAGGAACGGTCCTCCGGGAACGCGTCCGCCCCGTGAATTCTGCCAAGGAAGAGGCGGCCCGCCAGAAGAAGGCGCCGGCAGCCAAGCGGGCAGCGGTCGGCTGATGGCACACCACAACCCTGTACCCCCTGGCGGACGACGCCGGGGGGTTCTTTTTGACGTTGACGGCACCCTGATCGACTCGTCCTACATCCATACGGTCGCCTGGTGGGGTGCCTTCCGGCAGCAGGGCTACGACATCCCGATGGCCACCATCCACCACCATGTGGGCATGGGCGGCGACCGCCTGGTGGACAGCCTCCTGCCCGAGGGGCGCGACCGGTCCCTCGACCCGGAGGTCATGGCCAGCCACGGGGCGCTCTACGCATCCCACTGGCCATCGCTCCGTGCCTTTGACGGAGCCAGGGACCTGCTGGCCCGGTGCCATGCCGGAGGCCTGGCCGTTGCGCTGGCCTCCTCGGCGCGCAGGAAAGACCTGGACGTCATGAAGTCCGTCCTGGGCGCCGACGCCTTCATCGACGGCGCCACCAGCGCCAACGACGCAAAGAACAGCAAGCCGGCACCGGACATCCTCGTGGCGGCACTGGATGCCATTGGCGTCCAGGCCGCAGACGCCGTCTACATCGGGGACGCCGTGTGGGACATGAAGGCTGCTGCAGCCCTGGGGATCCCGTCGATTGCCGTGACATGCGGGGGGACAAGTGCAGGCGAACTCCGGGATGCAGGCGCGGCGGAGGTCTACGAAGGGCCGCGGGACCTCCTGGAGAACGTGTCCTCCAGCGTCCTTGGCCGGCTGCTCGCCAGTACGGAAGGGCCGCGCTGAGGCGCGTGGCAGGGTGGCCTGGCTGGGGCGTTTGCCGTTCGGCCGGCCAGCCGGTTCAGACGCTTTGGCCGCCGGTGACGGCATCCTCGTCGCCCGCGTTAGCGGGTTTGTTCCACACCACCGCCACCCTGACTGAACCGTCATCGCTCCGCTCGATGTCCGTGCTCACTTCCGCCATGTTGGCACCCATCTCCATGATCCTGGTGCGGTAGGTGCCCACGAGTTCCTCCAGGCTCTCTTCCGTCCATTCGCCTGGCCGTATGCGGGTGGAGATCTCAACCGGTTCCGGCTGGTAGAGCGTCATGGCGTTCCTCTTTCGCGCGTGTCCTGGGATCTGGCCCTTCCTACGCTAGAAGCCCCGGGGCCCCGCGACAAGACTTTAGTCAGCTTACTTACTTTTTTCTGCCGGAACCGATACCGTCGGTTGATGGGCTCCGCCCGGACTGAAGGCAAAACCTGCGGAAAGGCGAATCGTGAAAGCACTGACCTGGCAAGGAAAACGCTCGGTAAGCGTGGCAGAAGTACCCGACCCCGTCATCCAGGATCCGACGGACGCCATTGTGCGGATCACGTCGACGGCGATCTGCGGCTCGGACCTGCACCTGTACGAGGTGCTCGGCGCGTACATGCAAAAGGGCGACGTCATGGGCCATGAGCCGATGGGCATCGTCGAGGAGGTGGGCAGCGCCGTCACCAACCTCCGCAAGGGCGACCGCGTGGTGATACCTTTCAACATCTCCTGCGGCCACTGCTTCATGTGTGCCCAAGGACTGCAGTCGCAGTGTGAAACCTCTCAGGTCAGGAGCAAGGGTTCCGGCGCCGCGCTTTTCGGCTTCTCCGAACTTTACGGCTCGGTTCCGGGCGGGCAGGCGGAGTACCTGCGTGTGCCCCACGCGGACTACGGGCCGGTGAAGGTGGGCAGCGAACTTCCGGATGACAGGTACTTGTTCCTTTCCGACATCCTTCCCACCGCCTGGCAGGGCGTCGAATACGCGGACGTCCCGCCCGGAGGTACCCTCGCGGTCTTTGGGCTCGGGCCCGTGGGACAGTTCGCGAGCCGTATCGGCGTGCAGCGCGGGCTTAGGGTCGTCGGCGTGGATCCGGTCCCCGAGCGCCGCGCGATGGCGGAGCGGCACGGCGTGGAAACCCTCGACTACGGCAAGGACGTGGCGGACCAGTTGCGGGAGATGACCGCCGGGCGGGGACCGGACGCGGTCATTGACGCCGTCGGGATGGAAGCCCACGGTTCCCCTGTTGCGGGTTTCGCCCACCAGGCGCTCGCACTGCTGCCCGACAAGCTCGCCCAGAAGGCGATGGAAACTGCCGGCGTGGACCGCCTGGCCGTGCTCCACACCTCGATCGACGCAGTACGGCGCGGCGGCACGCTGTCCCTGAGCGGCGTGTACGGCGGCCAGGCCAGCCCCATGCCCCTGCTGACCATGTTCGACAAGCAGATCCAGGTCCGGATGGGCCAGTGCAACGTCCGGCGCTGGACCGATGACATCCTGCCCCTGGTGGAGGACGACGCCGATCCGCTGGGCGTGATGGACCTGGTCACCCACCGCTCGGGGCTGGAAGGCGCGCCTGCCCTGTACGAAAAGTTCCAGAAGAAAGAGGACGGCTGCATCATGGTGGTCCTGAACCCGGGGGCCTGACCCCGCACGAAGCTCGACAGGATGCCCTCAGCACAGGCTGTTGAGGGCTTCCTGTGCCACGTCCTGCATCTCATGGATCAGCGGGTGGGCCTCAAGGGTGGGCGGTGCCGGAGGGTAGGCGAGGGACATTGCCAGCTGGATCCTGCCGTCCTCGCTGGTCATGGCGATCATTCCGTATCCGTCGGTGTCACCGGGCAGGCCGTAGTAGAAGCGGTTGTTGCAGGTGTTGTTCCAGCGCCGCAGGGCAAAGCCGTAGTACTGCGAGTAGCCGCCCTTCATGGCCGTCACGCTGTCCGGGGGCAGCAGCCTGCCCTGCAGCAGCGCGGCGTAGAACGTGTTCACTTCCTCCACAGTTGAGAGGGCCCCGGTGGAGGCCGATTCCGCCTGCCAGGCCGGCATGCTGGCATCCGTGCGCCTGCCCTCCAGGGTGATGTACCCGTGGACCATGCCGGTGGGCGGGGGGCCGCCCATCCGGGTCGCCTCCAGGCGCAGGGGGCGGGCGATGTCCTCAGCCAGGACCTCATCGATACCCCGGCCGCGGAGCCGTTCAACAATGAGGGCAAGCGCCGCGTAGTTCGAACGGGAGTAGTCGAAGATCCGTGCCAGCCGGCCGTCCCACGGCTCGGTGGCCGCCAGGGCCAGCTGCTGTTCGAGGCTGAGCGGCCGGTTCATCGTTTCTGCCCAGCTTCCGGACGCCAGCAGGGGGACGGAAAAATCGGGGATCCCGGATTCGTGGGTCAGGAGCTGCCGCACGCTCACAGGGCCGGGCGGATGGAGGACGCTGCCGAACTCGGGCAGGTAGCGGCTGGCCTGGCTGTCCAGGTCCAGCCTGCCCTCCGCCGCAAGTTTCATCACCGAGACGGCGATCAGGGATTCGGTAATGCCGCCCACACGGACGGTATCGGATACCGTGGCGGGCTCGGCCGAGTCCAGGCTCCGCACTCCGGCGGCGTGGCTCCAGGTGCCGGTTCCGGTCCTGACGGCGATCAGGACGGCGGGGGCGCCCTCCGCCAGCATCCGGGCGCTGAAGGCCTCCAGCAGCGCAAAGGCGGCGGGCGGCTCCGGCTTCGGGGGATCGGGTTCCCGGATGCAGCCGGCAGAGGCTCCCACCAGCAGGGCCACGCACAGGGCTGCCGCCGTACGCTTCCACCCGCGGACCCGGATTGTGCCCATGCCACCATTTTTCCCCCAACCAGGCAGCAGCACATGTCCTTTTGGTGGCCCACTACGGCATGTGCTGCTACGTGGCTGGAAAGAGGGTCAGGTGAGGCGGACCTGCCGGTTCATGTCCTTGTAGAGCAGGTAGCGGAACTCGCCCGGCCCGCCGGCATAGCAGGCCTGCGGGCAGAAGGCGCGCAGCCACATGAAGTCGCCTGCCTCCACCTCCACCCAGTCGTTGTTCAGCAGGTACATGGCCTTGCCCTCGAGGACGTAGAGGCCGTGTTCCATGACGTGGGTTTCGGGGAACGGGATGACGCCGCCGGGCTGGAACGTCACGATGTTCACCTGCATGTCGTGGGCGAGGTCGCTGGAATCCGTGAAGCGGGTGGTCTTCCAGGCGCCGTCGGTGTCCGGCATCGCCGTCGGCTCCACGTCCTTTTCGTTGGTGACGAAGGACTTGGCCTCGTAGCCCTCAAGGCGTTCGTAGGCCTTGCGGATCCAGTGGAAGGACACAACGTCGTCGGATACGTTCTCCAGGCCCCACTCCGAACCGGCCGCCAGGTAGGCGTAGCCGCCTTCCTCCAGCTGGTGCAGTTCACCGTCGAGGGTGAGGCTGACCTTGCCGCGGGTCACGAAGATGACGCCTTCCACCCCGGCCTCGAACTCGGCCTTGGGGGCGCCGCCGCCCGGGCCGATCTCCACGATGAGCTGCGAGAACGTGGTGGCGAAGCCGGAGATGGGTCGGGCGATGATCCAGGACCGGGTATTCGAGAAACCGGGCAGGTTGGACGTGACGATGTCCGTCATGACGCCCTTCGGGATTACCGTGTACGCCTCGGTCACGATGGCGCGCTCGGTGGTCAGGTGGGTCTGCGGCGGCAGTCCGCCGGTGGGGGAATAGTACTTGCCCATGAAAATTGATCCTTACCTAGGAGTTGGACGTGGTGGCGAGCCGCGGGTGCGCCAGCACTGTGAGCTGCGGAATTCCGACGCCGGCCAGCGCCTGGACTTCCTCGGCACCGACGGCGCCGCACTGGACGCCGCGGAGGACGAAGGCGGCCAGGGCGCGGGCCGTGGCGGGTTCATCCATGACGCCGCCTTCGGTCTGTTCCACGTAGTTCCGCAGCCGGGCCGCGGCAGCGGGGAGTCCTTGCCGGTAGAAGGCATAGGTGGCGGCGAACCGGCTGGGCAGCTGGGCCGGGTGCAGGTCCCAGCCCTGGTAGAAGCCGCGTTCCAGCGACCGCCGGACCAGGCGGCCGTGCAGCTGCCAGGCGTTTTCCACGTTGTCGCCCACGGGGATGATGTTGGTGGACCCGTCCGAGAGACGGATGCCGGTGCCGGCCACTGCCAGCTGCATGACTTCCTTGGCGAAGTCCGCCACCGGGTGCTCCATGGACTGGTACTCGGCAGAGATCTGCAGGGAGGCGGAATAGTCGTAGGTTCCGTAGTGCAGGCCGCTGATCCGGCCGGGGACGGCGTGCGGCAACTGCGCCACCGGAGAGGTGCCGTCCGGACCCAGGATGAGCTGCGGGGTTTCCACCTGGACCTCGAAGCGGAGTCGGCCGGCGGGGAGGGAGTGGACCTCTTCCAGCCGGGACACGGCATAGTCCATGGCCTGGACCTGGGCCACGGTGGTGACCTTGGGCAGGGTCAGGACCAGTCCCTCGGGAAGTTCGCCAGCCGCTGCGAGCCCGGAGACAAAGAGGTCCAGCGTCCGGAGCCCTCGGGCCCTCGTGGGCGCCTCGAAGCACTTGAACCGGATGCCGATGAACGGGGGAGCGGACCCGGCCGCGACGGCGGCGGCCACCGCTGCTGCTGCTGCCACGGCGGCGGCGTCCTCGGCGTCGTCGCCCCTGTCCCCGAACCCGTCCTCGAAATCGAGCCGCAGGTCCTCGACCGGCTCACTGTCCAGCTTCGCTTCCACGCGGGCCGCGACGGCCTCAGCCAGCGCGTCATCCTGGCCCAGCAGCGTGCCCAGGCGTTCCAGCCCGCCGTGGCCGGCCGCCGTCGCCATCGCCTGCGCGCCCCAGTCAGCTGCGAACGACGGCGTAAACCGGTCTGCGGGGACGTACACGGTGTGGACGGGCTGGCGGGAGCCGTCGTCGCCCGGGTAGTTCCGCTCCAGCAGGTGGTCCGTCGCGGCGAGCTGCGCGTCGATGGCCGCCAGGTCGCCCACGGACAAGGACGGTTTGGGTGTTTCCGCCATGCCTCAGCCCACCAGTTCGTAGGCCGGGGTGGTGAGGAAATCCGTGTAGTCCTCCGAGAGGCAGATGTCGGCGATCAGTTCGCTGGCGGGCTGGTAGTAGCGGCGGAAGGCTTCGTCGCCGAATTCGGTCCGCAGCCGCTCGGTTTCCTCGCCCAGGATCCGTTCCACCAGCTCACGGGTCACGGTGTTGCCCGTGTCCGCCAGGACGGACTTGTTGCGGATCTGCTGCCAGACCTGTGAGCGGGAGATTTCCGCCGTGGCAGCATCCTCCATGAGGTTGTGGATGGCAACCGCGCCGTTTCCGGACAGCCATACCGCGGTGTAGGCCACGGCGACATACAGGTTCAGGCGCAGTCCGGACTCCGTCACCTGGCCCTCGGCGGACGAAACGTCCAGCAGCTGCTCCGCCGTGACGTTGACCTCCGGCCGCTGCTTGTCCAGCTGGTTGGGCCTGCTGCCCAGGACGGAGTCGAAGACCTCGCGGCAGGTGGGCACCAGGTCGGGGTGGGCAACCCAGGAGCCGTCGAAGCCGTCGTTGGCCTCACGCGTCTTGTCCGCGCGGACCTTGGCGAAGGCAGCCTCGGTCACCTCAGGGTGGCGGCGGTTGGGGATGACGGCGGCCATGCCGCCCATCGCGAAGGCCCCGCGCTTGTGGCAGGTCTTGACCAGCAGTTCGGTGTAGGCGCGCATGAACGGTGCCGTCATGGCCACCGAGGCGCGGTCCGGCAGCACAAATTCCTCGCCGGCGTCCCGGAAGTACTTGATGATGCTGAACAGGTAGTCCCAGCGGCCTGCATTCAGGCCGGAAGCGTGGTCCCGCAGTTCGTAGAGGATCTCGTCCATCTCGAACGCGGCCGGGATGGTCTCGATCAGCACGGTGGCGCGGACGGTCCCCTGGCCCAGGCCCAGGTAGTCCTGCGCGAAGACAAAGACGTCATTCCACAGCCGCGCCTCAAGGTGGCTTTCCATCTTGGGCAGGTAGTAGTACGGTCCCTGGCCGTTGAGGACCAGCTGCTTGGCCACGTGGAAGAAGTGCAGGCCAAAGTCCACCAGTGCGCCTACCGTGGGTTCACCGTTGATGAGCAGGTGCTTTTCGGGCATGTGCCAGCCGCGGGGGCGGGCCACCACGACGGCGAGCGGCGCGTCCGTGCGGAGCCTGTACTCCTTGCCCTCGTCCGAGGTGTAGCTCAGGGTGCCCTGGGCGGCGTCGCGGAGGTTGAGGATGGCGTCGATGACGTTGCCCCAGGTGGGGGTGCTGGCATCCTCGAGGTCCGCGAGCCACACCTTGGCGCCGGAGTTCAGGGCATTGATGGCCATCTTCGCCGGGGAGGCGGGCCCGGTCATTTCGACCCGGCGGTCCTGCAGCGGTGCGGGGGCGGGCGCAACTTTCCAGTCGCCGTCGCGCACGTCCTGCGTCTCCGGCAGGAAGTCGAGCTTTCCGGTCTCGGCCACCCGCTGGCGCTTGGCGGCCCTGGCCGCCAGGAGCTCGTTGCGGGTGCCGGCGAAGCGGGAGTGAAGCTCCTCGATGAATGCCAGCGCCTTGGGGGTGAGGATCTCCTCCGCGCGGTCGATCGGCCGGGGATCTGTGACAGTGATGGCCATTTCTGGTCCTTTCCTTGTGGCTTGCAGTCAGGCAGTGAATCAGGCGCTGGCCAGGGCGGCTTCGGGAGCCGGGGCTGCTTCGGCGGGGGCCGCGGTGGCCACGTTCGCTGCGTGGGCGGCCGCGGCAACAGCTGAGGCAACATCGGCGGCAACATGGGGATCGAAGACGCTGGGGATAATGTAGCTGGCATTGAGCTCTTCGTCAGCTACCCGGTTGGCAATGGCGTCCGCGGCGGCCACCAGCATCTCCGGCGTGATGTCCGAGGCTCCGGCGTCCAGCAGCCCCCGGAAGAAGCCGGGGAATGCCAGCACGTTGTTGATCTGGTTGGGGAAGTCGCTGCGTCCTGTGGCCACCACGGCGGCGTGCTTCGCCGCGAGCACCGGATCGATTTCCGGCGTCGGGTTAGCCATGGCAAACACGATCGCGTCGTCCGCCATCGCGGCGACCTGCTCCTCACCGATCACGTGCGGGGCGCTGACGCCGATGAACACGTCCGCACCCACGAGGGCCTCGTGCAGGGTGCCGTTGAAGCCTTCCTGGTTGGTGTTCGCGGCGATCCAGCTGCGGTGCTCGTCCCCATACTCCTGGCCCGAGTGGATCGCACCGGAGCGGCCCGCTGCAATGATGTGCTGCGCGCCCTGGGCCTTGAGGAGCTGGATGATGGCGGAGCCGGCTGCGCCCACGCCGGAGACCACAATGCGGACCTCGGAGAGCTTCTTGCCCACCACGCGGAGTGCATTGACAAGGGCCGCGAGGGTGACGATCGCGGTGCCGTGCTGGTCGTCGTGGAACACCGGGATGTCCAGTTCCTCGCGGAGGCGGTTCTCGATTTCGAAGCAGCGCGGGGCCGCGATGTCCTCGAGGTTCACGCCGCCGTAGACGGGGGCCAGGGCCTTGACGATGCTGATGATTTCCTCGGTGTCCTGGGTGTCCAGGCAGACCGGCCAGGCATCCACGTTGGCGAACTGCTTGAACAGCGCGGCCTTGCCCTCCATGACGGGCAGGGCGGCTGCCGGGCCGATGTTGCCCAGGCCCAGGACGGCCGAGCCGTCCGTGACAACCGCGATGGTGTTGCGCTTGACCGTCAGGTTGCGGGCCGCCGCGGGGTCCTCGGCAATGGCGAGGCAGACGCGGGCGACGCCGGGCGTGTAGGCGCGGGAGAGGTCGTCACGGTTGCGCAGGGCCACCTTGGGGACAACTTCGAGCTTGCCGCCCAGGTGCATCAGGAAGGTGCGGTCCGAGACGTGCTGGACCGTGACGCCGTCGAGCGCGTTGAGGGCGTCCTTGACGCGGCCTGCGTGCTCATCGTCGGTGGTGTTGCAGGTGACGTCCACAACCAGGGTCTCGTGGTGGGACTCGCTGACGTCCAGGGCAGTGATGGCAGCGCCGACTGCACCCACTGCCGCAGCGAGCTCGCTGGTGGCGCTGAAGCTTGACGGCGCTTCCACGCGCAGGGTGATGGAATTTCCGGGGCTCGGGTTCGCCATTGAATGTCCTCCTGTTGGGCCCAGTGGGCTGCTGTTCCATATCCGAATGTTTTCGTATTATGGATATTATTATCTACTTTGTGGAAACACAAGCCCACGGCGCCCTTCATCGCGCCTGCAGGGGTTGTGCTGTATCTTGGGACTCTAGGGCAATTCTTTTCACGATGCGGATAAGACTTGTCGGAATCCGAGTCCACAGGAGACTGGCCATGGCTGAAAAAGCCGCAGGAGGCGTGCAGTCCGTTGAACGCGTCTTCGAACTGCTCGAACTGATCACTGATGCCGGCGGCGACGTTACCCTCAGCGAGTTGTCGTCATCCACCGACCTGCCGCTGCCCACCATCCACCGCCTGCTGCGCACCCTGGTATCGCTTGGCTATATCCGCCAGCTGCCCAACCGGCGCTACGCCCTGGGCCCGCGGCTGATCCGGCTGGGCGAAGGAGCCAACAAGCAGCTTGGCGCCGTGGCACGGCCGCAGCTGAAAACCCTGGTGGACCGCCTGGGGGAGACGTCCAACATGGCCGTGCTCGATTCGGACATGGTCATCTACGTTGCCCAGGTTCCCTCGCTCCACGCCATGCGCATGTTCACCGAGGTGGGCCGGCGCGCCCATACCCATGCCACCGGCGTCGGCAAGGCCATCCTGGCCCAGCTGGACGACGACGTGGTCCGCGGCATCGTCACCCGTGCCGGGATGCCCACCCCCACGCCCAAGAGCATCGGGGACATTGACGACCTCCTGGCCGACCTCAAGCTCATCCGGGAACGCGGCTACTCCATCGACGAGGAGGAGCAGGAACTGGGCGTCCGCTGCTTCGCGATGGCTGTGCCCAACGCCCCCACCCCCACCGCCATTTCGGTGTCCGGCCCCGTGTCACGCGTGGACGAGCACTTCGCCGACAAGGCGGTGCCCGTCCTCCGCGAGGCTGCGGAAGCCATCTCCCTGGAGATGAACCGCACCTGATCCGCCCCCGCGCCGACGCCGGCGGCGGCCTGCCCTTTCCGGGACGGGCCGCCGCCGCTTTTTTATGCCGTGTTCCTGGTGCGCAGGCGTTCCTAGTGGTCCGATGCCTTTTCGGAGGACTGGACCGGAACTTCCTTGCCGTCGCAGTCGATGAGCTTGCCGCCTTCGAAGCGGTCGCCGTCGGCCAGGCACTTGAGGTCTTCCTCCCGGACCACCCGTCCGGTGCCGGCCACGAAGACAGACTGGTTTTCGGAGTTGCCTGCCTGAAGGTGGTTGAACAACAGGTTCAGCAGGATGGCCATGACGGCGGCCGAGCTGATGCCGGAGTGGAAGATGGTGCTGAACCAGGACGGAAACTGGTCATAGAAGGTGGGCGCGGCGATGGGGATCATGCCAAAGCCGATGGACGCTGCCACGATGATGAGGTTCATGTTGTTCTTGTACTCCACCTTGGCGAGCGTCCGGATGCCGCTGGCGGCCACCGTGCCGAACAGGACAATTCCTGCCCCGCCGAGAACCGCGGTGGGGACTGCTGCGACAACGCGGCCCATGACGGGCAGCAGACCGAGGATCACCAGAATGACGCCGCCTGCGGCCACAACGTAGCGGCTCTTGATTTTGGTGACAGCCACCAGGCCGACGTTTTGTGCGAACGCGCTCTGGGTGAACGAGCCGAAGATCGGGGCGATCAGGCTGGATCCCATATCTGCACGGAGTCCTGCGGCGATCCGCTTGGAATCGACTTTGGTCCCGACGATTTCACCGACTGCCAGGATGTCTGCCATCGTCTCCGTGAGGATGACCAGCACCACGATCACCATGGAGATGATGGCGGCGATTTCGAAGGTGGGGGCGCCGAGATGGAACGGGGTGGGGAAGGCCGCGATGGGTCCCTGGCCCACCTTGGAGAAGTCCGCCATGCCGGTCACGACGGCGATGACGGTGCCGCCCACCATGGCGAGGAGGATGGACAGGCGGGAAATGGTGGCGCTGCCGACCTTGCTCAGGAGCAGGACGAGGGCCAGTGTTACGCCGGCGAGGCCGATGTTGGCCATACTGCCGTAATTCTCTGCGGTCCGGTTGCCGCCCATGGCCCAGTTGGCGGCGACGGGCATCAGCGTAAGGCCGATGGTGGTGATGACGGTCCCGGTTACTACCGGCGGGAAGAACCGCACGATTTTGGAAAAGACCGGGGCGATCAGCAGGCCGATGGCCGCGGATACGATCACCGCGCCGAAGACGGCCGGCAATCCGCCTCCGCCGCTGACGATGGCCACCATGGTGGCGACACTGGCGAAGGACACACCCTGCACCAGGGGAAGCTGGGAGCCAAAGAACGGAACGCCGATGGTCTGCAGCAGGGTGGCCAGGCCGCCCATGAAGAGCGCCGCGGCAATGAGGATGCCGATGTCGGCAGGGGAGAGGCCCGCGGCCTGGCCCACAATCAGGGGGACGGCGATGATGCCGCCGTACATGGTGAGGACGTGCTGGAACCCGTAGGCAAAGCTGCTCCCGACGGACAACCGTTCGTCCTCCGGCCGGTGGGAGGCGGGGCGCTTGCCGTGCTTCTTGGCGTCGGCTTTGAGGGTGTTCTTGATGTTCATGGCAGACTTTCTGGTTCATGGCAGACGTCATCGTCTGGCTAACGTTGTCTGGCTAACAGGGTTCTAAAGGCGAGGGGTGCGGGTCCGGAGTTTTTGTCCACCTATGCGGACTTCAGAGGCTCAGAAGCCGTCTTATCTGGAACAAAAACTCCGGACCGGATGGTGTTAGTGGGGCTGCGTGCCTAGCAGAAGCCAGCGATGCCGGACCAGGCGATGGCCGCCGGGGCGGCGTCCTCGCGCTGGACGGTGGCCTCGATCAGGCCGTAGGGCCGGTCCGCCGCGTAGAAGACCTCGTTGGGGTTGTCGAGGCCGAACGGGGAGAGGTCCACGAGGAAGTGGTGCTTGTTGGGCATCGAGAACTTGATCTCGTCGATCTCGCTGTGGGCTTCAAGCACCTTGGTTCCCATATCGAAGAGGGTCTGCTGGAGGGCGTGGGAGTACTTCTCCGTGAAGCCCTCGAGCAGGAGCCCCTTGACGTCGTCGTAGTTCTTGTTGAAGTCCAAGGCGCTGAAGTCCGTTCCGGTCTTGAAGCGCCAGCGGGCCGAGACGTCGGTAGCCAGGATGCGGTCGGTGGTTTCCTGGAGGGTTGTGTACCTGTCCTTCGGGTAGCCAACGAAGCCGGACTGGGTGGACTTCAGCACGGTGAGGTCCTTGAGTCCGGAAATGAGGTGCGTGGTGGCGCCGTCACGGACCAGGACCGCGGTGCGGACCTCTTGGCCGTTGCGCACGAAGGAGTGGTCGTGCTCAGCGCCGTGGGCCTGGATGCGGTTCCAGCTGTAGGACTCGGCTTCCCAGCGGCCGCCGGTCACCCAGTCGAAGCTGGAGGTGAAGTGCTCGCCGAGGCGCAGCAGGAATGCTTCGGGCGATCCTACGCCGTCGCGGGCAAAGGCGTAGATGGTGTTTTTCTGGGTGTCCGTGGCCACCACGTGGGCGTTGTCGCCCTCAAGGTGGGCCGCGGCGAAATCCCCCCGCAGTTGCGAGGTGACGTTGAGGTCTTCGATCTCGTGGCGGTCGCTGTCGCGGGTGATCTTGACGACCCGGACCTCGGCCTTTCCGTACTGGTTCTCGCCGAGGATGATGTTGCTGCTCATGGTCTGTTCCCAACTTCCGGTAAGTGGAACCTAGGTTCCATCACTGAAATTAAGCGCGCATTTCAAGCGCGTTTCCGGTGGAGCCGACCCAACAAAAAAGAGCCGGCATCCATTGATGCCAGCTCATTACGACCCTGCCTGCTGCTCCCAGGTTACGTGACATGCGCCACGAATTGACAACCAGCGTACCCCCGCCAGGCCGGTGGTGTACATCACAAGTTGAAAATTCGTTTTGCGACCGCCGGGGCCGCGGCCTCTTGACCTCCCCGAAGCCTGACCCTAGAGTATTCCGTATAGCAAAACTTTATTTCCGCTCAGCGGAATTAGAGCACTAGCGAACTACCTCGGAGGAGGATCAGATGTACCAGCAGGACACAACGCCGGTTGCACCGGCACAGGCGGCGGCGCCGGCAGTTCCGGAGTTCTACCTTCCCCTCGGGGGCGGCACGGATCCAGATTTCAACCTTCCGGCCGACCGGGAACACGTTCCCGGCAGGATTTCCCGCTGGATCCACGCCCTGCCGGGCTTCGGCGGCCGGCGGTCCTAGCCCCCCACCAGCCGGCGGGCTGCCGCTGAGTGTTCGGCGATAAGGCCGGCGACGTCGAGTCCCGGAATCGTGCCGTCCACCACGCGCCACCGGCCGCCGACCATCACGCGGTCCGCCCGGTCCGCGGCGCACAGCAGCAGCGCGGCAACGGGGTCGTGGCTGCCGGAAAAGCGCAGGCCGTCCAGCCGGAACAAGGCCAGGTCCGCCTGCATTCCCGGCGCCAGCTGGCCCAGTCCGGGGCGGCCCAGCACGGCAGCCGATCCCCGGGTGGCCCAGCCCAGCGCCCGCTCCACCGGAACGTCCGCCCCATACCGAAGCCGCTGGAGATACAGCGCCTGCCGCGCCTCCAGGATCATGTTCGAGGCATCGTTCGACGCCGATCCGTCCACTCCCAGCCCCACCGGCACTCCCGCGTCCTCCAGTTCCAGCACTCGGGCGGTCCCCGAGGTCAGGCGCATGTTCGACGTGGGGCAGTGGGCGACGGCGGTGCCCGCTGCTCCCAGCCGGATGATCTCGGCGTCGCTGAAGTGGATGCCGTGGCCCAGCCAGGTGCGGTCGGTCAGCCAGCCCACGCTGTCCAGGTAGTCCACGGTGCGCAGCCCGAACATCTCCCGGCAGAAGTCCTCCTCATCCAGGGTTTCCGCCAGGTGGGTGTGGAGGCGCACGTCCAGGCGCTCCGCAAGGGCTGCGCTCCCGGCCATGATCTCCTTGGTCACCGAAAAGGGCGAGCATGGGGCGAGGGCTATCTGGATCACGGCATCGTCGCCGCGCTCGTGGTACTGCTGCACCAGCCGCTCACTGTCCGCCAGGACCACCTCCGGCGCCTGCACCGTTGACTGGGGCGGCAGGCCGCCGTCGTCCGCTCCCAGGGTCATGGACCCGCGGGTGAGGGTGGCCCGCATTCCCAGCCGCCGGACGGTTTCCACCTGGATATCGATGGCGTCCTCCAGCCCGGCCGGAAAGAGATAGTGGTGGTCGGCCGCCGTGGTGCACCCCGAGAGCAGGAGCTCGGCCAGTGCCACGGTCGACGCCAGCTCGAGGTCCCGCGGCGTCAGCCGGGCCCACACCGGATACAGGTTCTGCAGCCAGGGAAACAGCGGAACGTTCGCTGCGGGACCCCATGCCCGGGTGAGGGTCTGGTAGAAGTGGTGGTGCGTGTTGATGAGGCCAGGCAGCAGCACGTGGCTGCCGGCGTCGAAGGTTTCCTGGCAGGGTTCGGAGGGGCTTTGCCCGGCAGCCAGTACTTCCGCGATGAGCCCGGCACTGACCACCAGGCCGCCGGAGGCATCCAGGCCGTTGGCGGTGAAGGCGGCCTGCGGGTTCCTGATCCACAGCCGGGGAGCGGGGGCGGGGGAAGGGTTCATGGGTTGTCCTTGCCTGAGCGCAGTTGGAATTAATCCAGCTCAGTGAACCCCTGTCTGCTGATCCAGGGCCCGCCGTCCGGGGGAGTGCGGGTGGGATCAGAGTAGGGTGCTGCCCGGGACGCGTCAACGCCGGCGGATTGTGACTACGCGCCGGCCGGGCGGCTGTGAACTGCAGGAAACATGGATTTCACATTGCGGAATAAAGTTTTCAGAAAACTATGGCGCGGACCACAATCCGGTGCTAACCTCGATCTTGCCAAAGGCGGGCACCCGGTTCCCGGGAAGCTATCTACCAGGCGCAACTTAACCTTCACAGCACATGCTGAAGCCTGGTAACCGTCGCACCTGGTTCTACTGGTCCTGCAAGCGGCATCAGGCTTCCCGGCAAAAGGAAGTCGCATCATGAGTACCACCGTCACGGCCGAACAGTTTCTGGCCAGATCCATCAGGTTGGCCACGGCCAACGTCCTCAACAGCGGCGGACCCTTCGGGGCGATGATCGTCACGGCCGACGGCCAAACGTTCGACGGCGTCAACCGCGTCACCGCGGACAACGATCCCACCGCCCACGCCGAGGTCACCGCCATCCGCACGGCCTGCCGCGAACTCGGCACCTTCGACCTCACCGGCGCCACCCTCTACACCAGCTGCGAGCCGTGCCCCATGTGCCTGGCCTCCGCGCTCTGGGCCCGGGTGGAGCGGGTCGTGTTCGCCGCAGACCGGCACGACGCCGCCTCCGTGGGTTTTGACGACGCCGTCTTCTATGAATACTTCGAGAACCAGGACAGGAACTCCCTGATGCCGGTCTCGAAGCTGGAGCTGGACGATCCGCAGGCACCCGCCCCGCTGGAGCCGTTCACCACCTGGAACACGCTCGAGTCCAGGATCGACTACTAGGCCCGGCGGCTCACCATGACCATCCTGGACAATTCCCACGAGGAGCATTCGGCTCCAAGCCCCCGCACCCCAAAGCCCGCAACGCGCGGCCCCAGGCCGCCGGCACCGGACTCTTTCCTGGACCGGTTCTTCCAGATCACCCAGCGCGGCTCCACGCTTGCGCGGGAGTTCCGCGGAGGCCTGGTCACCTTCTTCACCATGGCGTACATCGTCATCCTCAACCCCCTGATCCTGGGCGGCTTCAGCGCGGACAACGCGCCCACCGACGTCGCCGGCGGCTGGCTCTCCGCCGCGCAGGTGGGCGCCGTCACCGGACTGACAGCCGGCGTCATGACCATCCTCTTCGGACTCGTCGCCAACCTGCCGTTCGGACTCGCAGCCGGGCTCGGCATCAACTCCTTCCTGGCCGTCTCGGTGATCCAGGAGGTCACCTGGGCAGAAGCCATGGGGCTGGTGGTGATCAACGGCTTCCTGATCGTCCTGTTCGGCATCACCGGCGCCCGGACCGCCATCTTCCGGGCCGTCCCCCGGGAACTGAAGGCCGCCATCACCGTGGGCATCGGCCTGTTCATTGCCTTCATCGGCTTCGTGGACTCCGGCTTCGTCAAGGCGACGACGGGCGGCCCGCCCGTCCAGCTGGGCACCGGCGGCTCCATCACCTCCGTCCCCACCCTGGTGTTCGTGGTCGGCCTGCTGGCCATGGGCATCCTGGTGGCCCGCAAGGTCCAGGGCGGCCTGCTGATCGGCATGGTGGCCACCACCGTCCTCGCGGCCATTGTGGAGGCTGTCCTGAAGATCGGCCCGGCCAGCGCCGCCAACCCCGGCGGCTGGCACCTGAACACCCCCGTGCTCTCCGGCCAGCTGGTGTCCGCCCCGGACCTGGGCCTGGTGGGCCAGTTCGACCTGTTCGGCGCCTTCGGCCGGATCGGCGCGCTTGCCGCCACCATGCTGGTGTTCACCCTGGTGTTCACCAACTTCTTCGACGCCATGGGCACCATGACCGGCCTCGCCAAAAGCGCCGGCGTCGCCCACAAGGACGGCACGTTCCCGCGGCTGAAGTCCGCCTTCATCGTGGAAGGCTTCGGCGCCGTGGCCGGCGGGGCAACATCGGGCTCCTCCAACACGGTATATATCGACTCCGCCGCCGGCATCGGCGAAGGCGCCCGCACGGGCCTGGCCTCCGTGGTCACGGGCGTGCTGTTCCTCGGCTCGATGTTCCTCACCCCGCTGACCAGCGTGGTTCCGCTGGAGGTCGCCGCTGCCGCCCTGGTGGTGGTTGGCGCCATGATGATGGCGCAGATCCGCGAGATCAAATTCAGCAAGTTCTCCGTGGCCCTGCCCGCCTTCCTCACCATCGTGACCATGCCGCTGAGCTATTCGATTGCCAACGGCATCGGCGTGGGCTTCATCAGCTGGGCCATCATCGGCGCGGCGTCCGGGAAAGCCAAGAAAGTCCATCCGCTGATGTGGGTGGTCAGCGCCGGATTCCTGGTGTACTTCGCCCGCGGACCCATCAACCTGCTGCTCGGCGCCTGAGCGCACCGGTTCCGGGCATCCGCCCCCGCGACCCGGGAGCGGATGTCCGGAACTGCAGCGCATTTTCCGACCCACACGCTTCCAGGACCACATGCTTTCCGAACCAGCCCGCAGCAACGACAATATGGACACCACCGCAGCGCGGAAGAAGGAGTGCCGCCATGCTTGACTTGATCCCGTCACTGGGAACCTGGGCGCCGGCCCTGGCCGGACAGCCCTTCGCAGTGGCCACCATCGTGCGCGCCAGCGGTTCCGTCCCCCGGCCCGTGGGCACCTCCATGCTGGTGTCCGCGGACGGTGCAATCCTGGGCAGCCTCTCCGGAGGCTGCGTCGAAGGCGCCGTCATGGCGGCAGCGCTGGAAGCAATGGACGACGGCGCCACGCGCCTTGAGGCATTCGGCTTCAGCTCCGACGACGCCTTCGCAGCCGGGCTCACCTGCGGCGGAGAACTGGAGGTCCATATCGAGCCTGCCAACAGGAACCGCGGGTGCGCGCTGGGAGAAGCCGTCCGGCAGCTGGCGGGGTACGGGCCGGATGAACCCGTGGCGCTTGTCCGCAGGCTGGACGTCCGCCCTGATGCCGGCGGCAGCGGCGCCGTCGTTCTTCCGGACCCCGGCGCCATCAAGGCAGCCGGACACCGCGGACTGGCCACGCTGCTTGAAAGCAGCGACGGTACCGGCGGCAGCGAACCAACCTGGCGGGCCAGCGCCGCGCAGCTCGAGTCCATGCTCCGTGCCGGCACCACCGGTGTCCTGGACCTGGGCGGAGCAGGGCTGTGCACCAGTGACGCCGCCGTCCTGGTGGAAGCCAGGCTCGCACCGCCGCGCCTGCTCGTCTTCGGTGCCAATGACTTCAGCGCAGCGCTGCTGCCGGCCGCCAAACCGCTCGGCTACCTGGTCACCCTGGTGGATGCCCGCCCGGCTTTTGCCTCCCAGGCACGGTTCAGTGCGGCGGACGAGGTGGTCACCGCGTGGCCGCACCAGTACCTCGCAGCAGAGGCCGCCGCGGGCCGCGTGGATTCCCGAACCGTGATCTGCGTCCTCACCCACGACCCCAAGTTCGACATTCCGCTGCTGGAAGCCGCGCTGACACTGGATGTCGCGTTCATCGGAGCACTCGGCTCACGGCGCAGCCACGCCCAGCGGGTGGGCGCCCTCCTGGACCGGGGGATACTCCCCGGCCGGATCGCCCAGCTCCACTCACCGCTGGGCCTGGACCTCGGCGCGGCAACCCCTGCGGAAGTGGCGGTGTCCGTCCTCGCAGAAGTCATCGCCGCCAGGAACCCGGCGGCCTCCCACCAGCCGTTGAGGGAAACCTCCGGCCCCATCCACCAGCCGGCCGCGCCACCGGCCACCGCGCCGGCACCCACCAACGTTTTGCAGCAGGAGATCGCATGGACATGAACACCATCGAGGCGGTAGTCCCCACCACCGACCCCGCACAATGGCGTGACGGCGACGCATGGCTGGCCGGGGGCACCGTGCTGTTTTCCTACGGCAGCCTTGCGTTCGGGCCGCAGCCGTTGAAGCGGCTGCTCGACCTCGGCAGCGCAGGCTGGACCCCGGTGGCCATCAGTGACGAAGGAATCGAACTCGCCGCCACCTGCACCGTCGCCGAGCTGTATGGACTCCCCGGTTCAGCGGAGGCAGCAGGCCGCGCCTGGCCGGCCCTGGACCTGGTCCGGCCCTGCTGCGACTCCTTCGTGGCATCCTTCAAGGTCTGGAACATGTCCACCGTGGGCGGCAACCTGTGCACGTCCCTGCCCGCCGGTCCGGTCATTTCGCTCTGCGCCGGTTTGGACGGAACAGCCACAGTCCTCGCGCCCGGCGGGACCAGCCGCAGCGTGCCGGTGGCGGACTTCGTCACCGGCGACGCCCGGAACTGCCTGGCACCCGGCGAGCTTCTCCGCAGCGTCTTCCTCCCGGCGTCGGCCCTTGAATCCAGGGTGGCATTCCGCCGCCTGTCCCTCAGCAACCTGGGCAGGTCGGGGGTGCTGCTGGTTGGAAGGCTCGACGGCGGACACCGCCTGGTCCTCACCGTCACCGCCGCCACCAAGCGGCCTGTGCAGCTGCGCTTCGACGAGGTCCCGGAGACCGGGGACCTGGCCGCGGCCATCCGGGAGGCCATCCCTGACGACCTCTACCACAACGACATCCACGGCCTGCCGGCCTGGCGCCGGGACATGACCTACCGCCTTGCGGAAGAGATCCGCGCAGAACTCGCTGCACCCGAAGGGGCCCCCGGACTCCGGGCATCTGGCGACTTCTGGCCGCCGAACCACCGCAGGCTTGACGCACAGCAGGAAGGGGCCTGAAACGTGGCCATCGAAATCAACGGAAAACAGGCGGACGCCGCAACCCGTCCGGGGCAGTGCCTGCGCACCTTCCTGCGGGAACAGGGCAACTTCGGCGTGAAGAAGGGCTGCGACGGCGGAGACTGCGGTGCCTGCACGGTGCACGTGGACGGAACCCCGGTCCACAGCTGTATCTACCCAGCGGTCCGCGCGGAGGGCCGTGCCGTCACCACCATCGAAGGGCTGGCCTTAACTGCCGGCGGGGCTGCGGACCTGCATCCGGTGCAGCAGCAGTTCATGGAGCGGCAGGGGTTCCAGTGCGGTTTCTGCACGGCGGGCATGGTGATGACGGCAGCCACCTTCGACGACGCGCAGAAAGAGAACCTGCCCCGGAACCTCAAGGGAAACCTCTGCCGCTGCACCGGCTACCGCGCCATCTCCGACGCCGTCTGCGGCCATGCCGGGCACCCCGACCCCCGGGGCCAGGGTTCCGGAATCGCGGGGGCAGGCCAGCCGGACCCCGAGCCCGGGCGGCTGGGCGACGACGTCCCGGCCCCCGCCAGCCGCGCAGTGGTCACCGGCACCGCCCGCTACACCCTGGACGTGCCGGCCGACGAGCTGCAGGGCCTGCTGCACCTCAAGCTCCTGCGCTCGCCGCACGCCCACGCGAGGGTGCTGTCCATTAACACCGGGGCCGCCCTGGAGGTGCCGGGCGTCGTGGCGGTCTTTACCCACCAGGACGCGCCGGAGCAGCTGTTTTCCACAGCCCAGCATGAACTGTTCACCGATGACCCGGACGATACCCGGGTGCTGGACGACGTGGTGCGGTTCCGCGGCCAGCGCGTGGCCGCGGTGGTGGCTGAGACGGTGGCCGCCGCCGAGGCCGGGGTGCGGGCCCTGGACGTTGAGTACCAGGAACTCCCGGCTGTCTTCTCACCGCAGGAGGCCCTGCAGCCCGGCGCGCCCCTGGTGCACGGGGAGAAGGACGGAACGGTGTCCCGCATCTCGCGGCCCGGGCAGAACGTGGTGGCCGAGCTCCATTCCGAGCTGGGGAGCGTCGCCGAGGGGTTCGCCGCTGCGGACTTCATCCACGAACAGACCTACCAGACCCAGCGCGTGCAGCACGTGGCCCTGGAAACGCATGCGGCCATCGCCTCCGTGGACAGCGAAGGCCGCCTGCAGGTCCGGACCTCCAGCCAGGTTCCCTTCCTGGTCCGGCGGACCCTGTGCCGGGTCTTCGGGCTCCCGGAGGAGCAGGTGCACGTGCTGGCGGGCCGGGTGGGCGGCGGTTTCGGCGGCAAGCAGGAAGTCCTCACCGAGGACATCGTGGCGCTCGCGGCCCTGAGACTGGGGCGCCCCGTCCAGCTGGAACTGACGCGCACGGAGCAGTTCACTGCCACCACAACACGGCACCCGTTCACCATCAGGCTCAAGGCCGGCGCCAGCGTGGACGGCAGGCTGACAGCCCTGGAACTTGATGTCCTGACCAACACCGGGGCCTACGGCAACCACGGGCCCGGCGTGATGTTCCACGGCTGCGGCGAGTCCCTGGCGGTTTACAGGTGCGGGAACAAAAAAGTGGACGCCCACGCGATGTACACCAACACCGTCCCGGCCGGCGCGTTCCGGGGCTATGGACTGAGCCAGATGATCTTCGCCATTGAATCCGCCATGGACGAGCTCGCGGCCGGCATCGGCATGGACCCCTTTGAGTTCCGCCGCCGGAACATGGTGCGCGAAGGCGACCAGATGCTGTCCACGCAGCCTGATCCCGAGGAAGACGTCCACTACGGCAGCTACGGCCTGGACCAGTGCCTGGGCCTGGTCCGCGATGCCCTTGCCCGCGGCCGGGAGCGTTACCGCGCCGCCGGCCTGGATGAGCTGGGACCGGAGTGGCTGACCGGCGAGGGAACCGCCCTGTCCATGATCGACACCGTGCCCCCGCGCGGGCACTTTGCCCACTCCCGGCTCCGGCTCCTGCCGGACGGGACGTACCAGGCCGACGTCGGAACCGCAGAGTTCGGCAACGGCACCACCACCGTCCACGCCCAGCTGGCCGCCACCGCCCTGTCCACGGAGGCCGCAAAAGTTGCCGTGCGGCAGTCCGATACGGACCTGGTGGAGCACGATACCGGCGCCTTCGGCTCCGCGGGAACGGTGGTTGCCGGAAAGGCCACGCTTGCGGCGGCCGAGGAACTCGCCGTCCGGATCCGCGCCTTCGCCGCCGGCATCCGCCAGACCCAGGCCTCCGCCTGCGTCCTCGCCGGGGACGCCGTGGTGTGCGACGGAACGTCCGTGCCGCTCGCTGAACTGGCGCAGGCGGCTGCGGACGCTGGCGTCGAACTGGCCGCAGAGGGGCGCTGGGGCGGGACGCCGCGGTCCGTTGCCTTCAACGTGCACGGCTTCCGGGTGGCGGTGAACCGCGGCACGGGGGAACTGAAGATCCTGCAGAGCGTGCAGGCGGCGGACGCGGGCGTGGTGGTGAACCCGCGCCAGTGCCGCGGCCAGATCGAAGGAGGCATCGCCCAGGCGATCGGCGCGGCGCTGTATGAGGAGGTGGTGGTGGACGACGCCGGCCGGGTCACCACGGACATCCTTCGGCAGTACCACATCCCCACCTTCGCGGACGTGCCGCGGAGCGAGGTGTACTTCGCGGACACCAACGACAAACTGGGGCCCCTGGGCGCAAAATCCATGAGTGAAAGCCCGTTTAACCCGGTGGCCCCGGCGCTCGCGAACGCCATCCGCAATGCCACCGGAGTGCGGTTCGCCTCGCTGCCCATAGCCCGCGACAAGGTGTACCTGGGACTCAAGGAAGCCGGGCTGGTTCCCAATCTGCAGCGCTCGGCCACCTGAAGATCCGGCGCGGCGCGGCGGGGGCAGCGACCCGTAAAATTCCGGCGTCCCACGGGGCACCCCATATAGTCGAGGGATGGAACAGCGGATTTTAGGCAAGACCGGACGAAATGTCTCCGTCGTGGGGCTCGGCACCTGGCAGCTTGGCGCGGACTGGGGCAACGTTGACCCGGCGCAGGCGCAGGCCATCCTGGCGGCGTCCGCGGAAGCCGGCGTGAACTTCTTCGACACCGCGGACGTCTACGGCGACGGCAAGAGCGAGCAGGCCATCGGGAAGTTCCTCGCGGACAACCCAGGCCTGGACATCACGGTTGCCACCAAGATGGGCCGCCGGATGGACCAGCAGCCGGAGAACTACACCCTGGCCAACTTCCGCCAGTGGGTGGACCGGTCCCGGAAGAACCTGGGCACCGACACCCTGGACCTGGTCCAGCTGCACTGCCCGCCCACCCCGGTGTACAGCAGCGCCGAGGTCTACGACGCTTTGGATACCCTGGTGTCCGAGGGCGCCATCCGCAACTACGGCGTCAGCGTGGAGCGCACGGATGAGGCCCTGGAAGCGATCCGGCACCCTGGCACCGCCTCCGTCCAGATCATCCTGAACGCTTTCCGCCTCAAGCCCCTGGACGAGGTCCTTCCCGCAGCCAAGGCGGCCAACGTGGGCATCATCGCCCGTGTCCCGCTCGCGTCCGGCCTCCTGTCCGGCAAGTACTCGAAGGAAACCACGTTCGCGGAGAACGACCACCGGAATTACAACCGCCAGGGTGACAAGTTCGACGTCGGCGAGACCTTCTCCGGAGTGGACTACGAGCTCGGGCTGAAGGCCGTCGCGGAGTTTGAGCAGCTGGTTCCGGCCGGAGCCACCACCGCCCAGGCGGCCATCGCCTGGATAGCGGCCCAGGACGGTGCCACCACGGTGATCCCCGGCGCGCGCAACGTGGACCAGGCAACGGCCAACGCCGCGGCTGCTGCCGTTCAGGTCAACGAAGAGTTCGAGGCCGGCGTCCGCTGGATCTACGACCACTACTTCCGCGAAGCCATCCACCCGCGCTGGTAGCCGTTCGCTGGGAGCACGCCGGTGACAGACCGTTCCATTGCCTCTTTTGTGGACGGGCTCGCGGCCGTGCCCACGGTGCCGGGCCGCAACAACTTCCTTGACCACAGCCACCCCGGCAATGCCGTGCGCCGGCGCAACCTGGAGCTGTACCTCTCCGAAATGCTGGACCGTTCGCCGAGGGTGCTGCTGCTGGGCGAGGCCCCCGGTTTCAGGGGCATGCGGATCACGGGCGTGCCCTTCACCAACCGCACCATGTTCCAGGGACCGGCCAATATCTTCGGGCTTTTCGGGCCGGACAAAGGCTACGCCCTGCCCGCCGAGGCGGAGGGAGTGGCTGCCGAGCCTACGGCAACGGTCATGTGGGAGGTCCTGGCCGAACTGGACTTCCTGCCTTTGCTGTGGAGTGCCTGCCCCTGGCACACCCACGTGCCGGGAGAACCGCAGTCCAACCGGACGCCGCGGATCACGGAAGCAAAGCTGGGCATGCCCTACTGGCAGTCGCTGGTGGAGCTGTTCAGCATTGAGGTAGTGGTTGCCGTGGGAAACATCGCCCACCGAAGCCTGCAGGCCAGCGGAATGGATGCGCCCAAGGTCCGGCATCCGGCCCACGGCGGGCGCTCGGGCTTCAAGCGGGGCCTGGAGGAGTTGCTCCTGGCTGGAAGCATCACCACGCAGCCCAGCAGGCAGAACTAGTCCAGCAGGTAGAGCTGCTCCGGCGTGTCAACGTCCAGGCCGCTGGAGAGATCACTGCAATCCATCTCGTCCACCAGTTCCGGGTGGTTACGCAGGAAGGCGCGCGCGCCGGCATCGCCGCTCACGGTTGCAGCCACTGCCTGGCGCAGGGAGGTGTCGATCACCAGGGGGTGGCCGCGGCGGAGCCCGCCGTCCCCACCCTGCGCGGCGGCAGCGCCGTCGTCGTACGCCGCTGCGGTGACCCGGCCCGGACGGTGGGACGCGAGCAGCCGCGCCACCGCCAGGGAGGACAGGCCGGGCTGGTCCACGAGCGCAATCATCACGTGATCCCGGGGATCGGCGGCGGCGTTGCCCAGTAGCAGGGAACTCCCCATCCCTGACTGCCATTCATGGTTCACCACCGTGCGGCAGCCGTCCAGCCTGGCGGCGGCCAGGACTTCCTGGGCACCCGCGCCGAGCACCACCACAACCTCGCGGCAGCCTCCGTCGAGCAGCGCTTCAGCGACTGCTTCCACCAGGGGCCGGCCACGGTAGGGAAGCATCGCCTTGGGACCGCGTCCCAACCTGGCGCCGCCGCCGGCCGCGAGCACAACGCCGGTGGTGCCCGCCGCCTCCGTGTTCCGCATAGCCACACCCTAACTCTTGTTGTCTCAGGCGTCGCCGCCGGCCCCGCCGGTGGTTCCGGCGTTCACGTCCAGGAGTTTGTAGCGGTCCATGGCGTACGACGGCGTCCCCTCCTCCACGTCGCCCCTCGCCGCGAGCATTTGCAGCGTCTTCACCACGATGGAGTGCGTGTCGTTCTTGAAGAAGCGGCGCGCTGCGGCGCGGGTGTCGGAGAAGCCGAAGCCGTCCGCGCCGAGCGAGGCGAACTGGTTCGGGAGGAACTGGCGGATCTGGTCGGGGACGGCCTTCATGTAGTCCGAGACCGCAACGACCGGGCCTTGCGCATCAGCCAATTGCTGGGTGACGAAGGGGACGCGGGCGGGTTCGCCGGGGTTGACGAAGGCTTCCTCCTCGGCGGCGAGTCCGTCGCGGCGCAGTTCGTTCCAGGAGGTCACGGACCAGACGTCCGCGGAGACTGACCAGTCTTCGGCGAGGATCCGCTGGGCTTCGAGGGCCCAGGGGACGGAGACGCCGGAGGCGAGGATCTGGGTCTTCGGTCCTGCAAGGTCCGACGCCGACACCCGGTAGATGCCTTTCAGCACACCTTCCACATCGAGGTTCTCCGGTTCGGCGGGCTGGGTGATCGGCTCGTTGTAGACGGTCAGGTAGTACATCAGGTTCCGGTCCTGTGAACCTGCCGCGCCGCCGTCGGACTTTTCCCCGTACATGCGTTCGAGGCCGTCGCGGATGATGTGGCCCATTTCGTAGCCGTAGGCGGGGTCGTAGGTGACGACGGCGGGGTTGGTGGAGGCCAGGAGGGGGGAGTGGCCGTCGGCGTGCTGGAGGCCTTCGCCGGTGAGGGTGGTCCGTCCTGCGGTGGCGCCGATGATGAAGCCGCGGGTCATTTGGTCTGCTGCGGCCCAGAAGGCGTCGCCGGTGCGCTGGAAGCCGAACATGGAGTAGAACACGTAGACCGGGACCAGGGGCACGCCGTGGGTGGCGTAGGCGGTGCCGGCGGCGGTGAAGGCTGCCACGGCGCCGGCTTCGTTGATGCCGGGGTGGATCAGCTGGCCCTGGGCGGATTCCTTGTACGCCAGGACCAGGTCGCGGTCCACGGAGAGGTAGTTCTGGCCCTTGGGGTTGTAGATCTTGGCCGTGGGGAAGAACGCGTCCATGCCGAACGTCCTCGATTCGTCCGGGACGATGGGCACAATCCGGTGCCCGAAGTTCTTGTCCCGGATGAGGTCTTTCAGGAGCCTGACAAAGGCCATGGTGGTGGCGGCCTGCTGTTTTCCCGAGCCGCGTTTGGCAACGTCAAACGTCTTGGGATCCGGCAACGCAACGGCATCATGGGACGACCGGCGTTCAGGAACGGCACCGCCCAGCGCCTTCCGCCGTTCGTGGAGGTAGGCGATCTCCGGTGCATCATGCCCGGGGTGGAAGTACGGCGGGGCATAGGGATCCGCTTCCAGTTGCGCATCGGTAATGGGGATCCGCAGGTAGTCCCGAAACTCCTTGAGGTCCTCGACAGTCAGCTTTTTCATCTGGTGCGTGGCATTCCTGCCTTCAAACCTCGGTCCGAGGCCGTAGCCTTTGACGGTTTTGGCGAGGATGACGGTGGGTTTGCCCTTGAATTCGGTGGCGGCCTTGTATGCGGCGTAGACCTTGCGGTAGTCGTGGCCGCCGCGTTTGAGGTTCCAGATCTGGTCATCGGTGAGGTCCGCGACGAGGTCCTTGGTGGCCGGGTCCTTGCCGAAGAAGTGTTCGCGGACGAACCCGCCGGATTCTGCCTTGTAGGTCTGGTAGTCCCCGTCGGGGGTTTCGTTCATGATCTTCACCAGGGACCCGTCGGTGTCCTTGGTGAGCAGGTCATCCCATTCCCGGCCCCAGACGACCTTGATGACGTTCCAGCCCGCGCCTCGGAAGAACGCCTCGAGTTCCTGCATGATCTTGCCGTTGCCGCGCACGGGCCCGTCCAGGCGCTGGAGGTTGCAGTTGATCACGAAGTTCAGGTTGTCCAGGTTCTCGTTCGCGGCGAGCTGGAGCAGGCCGCGGGACTCGGGCTCGTCCATTTCACCGTCGCCCAGGAACGCCCAGACCTGCTGGTCGGAGGTGTCTTTCAGGCCGCGGTTGTGCAGGTACCGGTTAGACTGGGCCTGGTAGATCGCGTTCATCGGCCCGATGCCCATGGACACGGTGGGGAACTCCCAGAACTCGGGCATCAGGCGCGGGTGCGGGTAGGAGGACAGGGCGTGTCCTTCCTTGGACTTTTCCTGCCGGAACCCGTCCAGGTCCTCCTCCGAGAGCCGGCCTTCCATGAACGCCCGGGCGTACATGCCGGGGGAGGCGTGGCCCTGGAAGAAGACCTGGTCGCCGCCGCCGGGGTGGTCCTTGCCGCGGAAGAAGTGGTTGAAGCCGACCTCGTACAGGGTCGCGGCCCCGGCATAGGTGGAGATATGCCCGCCCACGCCGATGTTCGCCCGCTGCGCCCGGTGCACCATCACCGCGGCGTTCCACCGCATGTACGCCCGGTACCGGCGCTCGTATTCCTCGTTGCCCGGGAACGGTGCTTCCTGGTCCACCGGGATCGTGTTCACGTAATCGGTGGTGGTCACCATCGGCACCCCGACGCTCTGCGCGCCGGCACGCTGCAGCAGGCTCCGCATGATGAATTGGGCACGCTCCGTGCCCTGTTCCCTGATCAACGAATCCAGGGACTCAACCCACTCGGCAGTCTCTTCCGGATCACGATCAGGCAGCTGGTTAGTCAACCCGCTGAGGATATGGGAGGTATCTTCTCCTGCAGCCACGTCAGCCTCTTTTCGTCTTTGAATGCTGGGCCAGTGTTTTCGTATTGTGAGAAAACATTATTGCCGTACGAGATTAGCGACAGGTTGGAAGTGGGGTCAAACACGCTTGGTTCCAGGGCTGCCCAAGCGGCACGTCGGCGCCTGCGAACCGAATGTGACTGCCGGTGCCGCCGAAACTCCTTGACCCAGGGGTGATCCAGGTCATACTCTTATTCCACTTAGCAATATCTACTTTTCGCAATGTGGAATAACAGAACCGGTCCTTCAGGCCAGCGCTCACCACTGCGAATCATTCAAGAACCGGAGATCCCCATGCAGACCCCTCCACCGGTCGGCGTCGAAAAGGCTCCTGACCTGACAATGCCGTCAGACTCTTCAGCCCACTCCGCCACAGGCGTCGAAGCTCTTTGTGAATCAGCCAGCGCAGCTTCAGGCCAGGCCATCAGCCCCACCCTTTACAACGTCGATCTTGCCCCCACCAAGCGCGCCGGCCGAAGCTGGTCCGGCTACAGCATCTTCACCCTCTGGGCCAACGATGTCCACAGCCTCGGCAACTACGCCTTCGCCATCGGACTGTTCGCCCTGGGACTGGGCGGCTGGCAGATCCTGCTGGCACTCGGCATCGGAGCTGCCCTGCTCTTCGGCCTCCTGAATCTCTCAGGATTCATGGGCGTCAAAACCGGGGTCCCCTTCCCGGTAATGAGCAGGATCAGCTTCGGCATCCGCGGCGCCCAAATCGCCAGCCTGCTCCGAGGCGCTGTCGCCGTCGCGTGGTTCGGCATCCAGACCTACCTCGCATCCGTCGTCTTCCGCGTGATGCTCGTGGCCATGTTCCCGGGCCTCGGAGCGCTGGACAAGGACTCCATCCTGGGGCTGTCCACCCTGGGATGGATCGCCTTCGTCATCCTCTGGGTTGTCCAACTGGTCATCGTGAGCTTCGGCATGGAGATGATCCGCAAGTATGAGGCCTTCGCAGGACCGATCATCCTGGTCACCATGGCCGCCATCGCCGTCTGGATCTTCATGGAAGCCGGCGGCGCCATCGCCTGGTCCTCGGACAACGCCCTCGAAGGGCCGCAAATGTGGCTGACAATCTTCGCAGGCGGCGCGCTCTGGGTCTCCATCTACGGCACGTTCGTCCTGAACTTCTGCGACTTCACCCGGTCCGCCGTCTCCAAGAAGGCCGTGGTCAGCGGAAACTTCTGGGGGATTCCCATCAACATGCTCGTCTTCGGCGCCATCGTCGTCGTGATGGCGGGAGGTCAGTTCAAAATCAACGGCACCATCATCGAGAGCCCCTCGGACATCGTCCAGACCATCCCCAACACGCTCTTCCTGGTCCTGGCATGCCTGGCCCTGCTGATCCTGACCATCGCGGTCAACCTCATGGCCAACTTCGTGGCTCCGGTTTACGCCCTCACCAACCTGTTCCCCAAACACCTGGACTTCCGCAAGGCCGCCATCGTCAGCGCCGTCATCGGCCTGGTCATCCTGCCCTGGAACCTCTACAACAACCCGCTGGTCATCGTGTACTTCCTCGGCGGCCTCGGAGCCCTCCTCGGCCCGCTGTTCGGCGTCGTCATGGCTGACTACTGGCTGATCCGCCGCGGCAAGGTCAACGTCCCCGAGCTGTACACAGCCTCGCCGGAGGGCACCTACTACTACAAGAACGGCGTCAACCCCAGGGCCATCATCGCCATGGTGCCGGCCGCCGTCCTTGCTCTCCTCATCGCCTTCGTCCCGGCGCTGGCCGCGGCAGCACCCTTCGCCTGGTTCTTCGCCGCCGGCATCGCAGCCGTTGTGTACTTCTTCATCGCCGACCGCTCACAGCGGCTCGAAGACCGCGACGGCGAGGCCATCGCCGTCGCCAGCAAACACTAAGGATCCCCTGATGCGCATACTCGTTGCGAACGTCAACACCACCCAGTCCATGACGGATTCCATCGCCGCTTCGGCACGCAGCATCGCCGCGCCGGGCACGGAGATCGTGGGAATCACACCCCGGTTCGGGGCCGACTCCTGCGAAGGGAACTTCGAAAGCTACCTGGCCGCCATTGCCGTGATGGACGCCGTCACCTCCTACCCGGAGCCGTTCGACGCCGTTGTGCAGGCCGGCTACGGCGAGCACGGACGGGAAGGGCTGCAGGAGCTCCTGGATGTCCCGGTGGTGGACATCACCGAGGCCGCCGCCAGCACCGCCATGTTCCTGGGGCACAAGTACTCGGTGGTCACCACGCTGGACCGCACCGTTCCGCTCATCGAGGACCGGCTCAAGCTCGCCGGACTCGACGCGCGCTGCGCCTCCGTCCGGGCCAGCGGCATGGCCGTCCTTGAACTTGAGGAGGAACCGGAGCGCGCCGTCGAAGCCATCATCAACCAGGCGATGCTGGCCGTCAGCCAGGACAAGGCCGAGGTGATTGTGCTCGGTTGCGGCGGAATGGCAGGACTGGACGAGCAGATCAGGCTGCGGTCCGGAGTGCCCGTGGTGGACGGCGTGGCCTCCGCCGTGGCCATCGCTGAATCCCTGGTCCGCATGCGACTGTCCACCTCCAAGGTGCGGACCTACGCTGCGCCGCGGCCCAAGACCGTCATAGGCTGGCCGCTGAACAGCACTGGCGTGCCCGCCGCCCTTTAGCAGCAGATCCCGAGGAGAACAGCGTGAACACTACCCCTTCCGCCGCGCGGGTTGCCGTCGTTACCGGAGCAGGTTCCGGCATCGGGCGGGAGGTGGCCCGGCAGATGCTGGCCGCCGGATACCGGGTAGCGCTGGCGGGCCGCCGGGAAGCGCAGTTGAAAGAGACGGCGGACGATCACCCCGAAGCGCTGGTGGTGCCGTGCGACGTCACCCGGCAGGACGACGTCGAGCATCTTTTCGACGCCGTCCGCCGGCGGTGGGGCCGGGTGGACCTGCTGTTCAACAACGCCGGCGTGTTCGGCCCGGCAGCCAGCGTGGATGAGATTTCGCTGGAGGACTGGAACGCCACCCTCGCGGTCAACCTGACGGGTTCCATGCTGTGCGCCGCGGCCGCGGTCCGGGCCATGAAGGCGCAGGACCCGAAGGGCGGGCGGATCATCAACAACGGCTCCATCTCCGCGCACTCGCCCCGGCCCCGGACGGTGGCCTACGCCGTCACCAAGCACGCCATGTCCGGCCTGACCAAAAGCATTGAGCTGGACGGGCGGGGCTATGGGATCACGTGCGGGCAGATCGATATCGGCAATACGGCCACGGACATCATGGACACCATCGGCGTGGGCGCGGGGGCGCTGCAGGCGGACGGCAGCCGCAGGGTGGAGCCGACCTTCCCGGTTGCGGACGCCGCCCGTGCGGTCCTGATGATGGCAGGCATGCCGCCGTCGGCCAGCGTCGGATCTGTGGTCATCACCGCCGCGGGGATGCCGTTCATCGGCCGCGGCTGACCCCCGGGCTGACCCAAAAACTCTGGTACTAGAGGGGGAGCAGCGCGGAGAGGTCCGCGCGGAGGCCGGAGGCGGCCACCTTGTGCGCGGCCACCGCGTCCGCCCAGCCCAACTGGCCGGTCACCATCGCAAGCCAGGTGGCGGCGTCGCACTCAATCACATTGGGAGGCGTGCCGCGCGTGTGCCGCGGGCCTTCCACGCACTGGGTGACGCCGAACGGCGGCACCCGCACCTCCACCGAATTTCCCGGCGCCCGCGCAGTGACTTCCTCGAGCGTATAGCGCACCGCCGTTGCAAGGATGGTCCGCGGGACAGGAACGTCCGACGACGGTCCGGCGGCTTTGCGCCATGCCTCCACCGCTGCGGCGCCTTCCTTCGGGTCGATCCGGCGACGGGCTACAGCCATGTTTCGGGCCCCTTTCGTGGGGATGCAGCGGCAAAGGCAACCAGAGTACCGCGGATGCCTAACAGGGAGGAATCGGGGGAGTACGATCGGTAGCACCCGCCACAGAGGGAAAGGAACGGCCCGTGCAGCTCGGCGCTTTCTCAGTAAGCCTCAACGTCAAGGACATCGCCGCTTCAACGGCTTTCTACGAAAAACTTGGGTTCACGCGTTTTGCCGGTGACATCGGGCAGAACTGGCTGATCCTGAAAAATGGCCAGGCGGTGGTGGGACTTTTCCAGGGGATGTTGGAGAGGAACGCGCTGACCTTCAACCCTGGCTGGGACCAGGACGCCCAGCCGCTGGAGTCCTTTACGGATATCCGTGACCTTCAGCGGGAACTGCGGGGCCAGGGAGTCACTTTCGCCAGCGAAGCGGAGGAAGGAACAGCAGGGCCGGCGAGCTTCATTATTGTTGACCCGGACGGCAACCCGATTATCGTGGACCAGCACGTGTGAGGCGTCCAGCCGTGCCTGCCCTGTCCAAGGGCGCCTGGTCCAGAATCACCTGGTCCAGAATCACCTAGTCCAGAAGCGCCGAGACCGCCGGGCCGAGCCGGATCTTGCCGACCGGCCTGCCGCCGCCCAGCACAGGATCAACCGCTCTTTCCAGGACGCTGGCAACACCGGGTATCTCCACCGCGCCGGCCGCGGCCAGGAGGGTCAGGGCCACCAGCGACGTGGCACGCACGTTCCCGTCCAGGATTTTGACTGCCACCGAGACGCCCTGGGCCGTAGCCATGGCCAGGACGCCTTCCGCGCCAATTTTGGCAATAACCCCCAGCTCATCCATGACCAGCGTGTTGGCCTCGCCGATGCCCTGGACGGCCCAAGGGTAGTCCAGCATCGACGTGGCGATGGTGGCGGCGCGGGCGCTAAAGCTCTGGTCGCCCGGTGCTTTTGCCAGCTGCGAGTACCCCCGGGCAAGCCCCTTGAGGGACACCGCTGCCACGGGTGCACCGCAGCCGTCGATGCCCAGGTGGGCAATTTTCTCGCCCGTGTATTCCTCCACCACAGTGCGGACCCGCTGCTGGAGCGGATGGTTGGGCTCCAGGTAGCTGTGCGTGTCCCACCCGTTTTCCGTGCAGGCCCACAGGAACGCGGCGTGCTTGCCGGAGCAGTTGAAGGCCAGGCGCGACTTCCCCTTTTCGGAGCGCACCAGCCAGTTCCGGGCCGTCTCATCCTGCGGCCATGCCTCCGGGCACTGCAGCTGGTCCTCACGGACTCCGGCGGCCTTGAGCATCCCCGCCACCACGTCCATATGGTCCAGGGACCCGGTGTGGCTTCCACAGGCAACAGCCACCTGGGCGCCCCGCAGCGGGACGCCGGACTGCATGGACGCCAAAGCCTGGAACGGCTTGAGCGTGGACCTGGCCAGGATGGGCGTGTTGATGTCGCCCAGCTCAGTGACCACGGATCCGTCCGCTGCCAGGAGGACGGCAGACCCGATGTGCCGGGATTCCACAAAACCGCTGCGTTCGACGACGGCCAGTTCCACGGCGGAGTCCACGGTAAAGGTGGCATGGGGGTTGCGGGGCATGGTGCCAGTCTATGGGTCGCCCCTCCGAATGCCGCGCTATTCCACGGTGACCATCACGGACTGCCACCCGGACGCGCCATCGGGAACAGGGTCGGCGCGCTGGTCTGTCTGCACCTCGCCGGAGCCGTCGGTGGCCCGGACCTTGATGTAGTGCGGCCCGGGAGCGGCGTCCCACTGGTAGGACCATTGCCGCCAGGTGACCAGCGACGCCTCCGTGGAAAGCTCGGCTTCCATCCACTCGCCGTCGTCCACCTGGATTTCCACTTTGCTGATGCCCCGTGTCTGTGCCCAGGCGGTGCCCCCCACGGCAACTTTGCCGGCAGGCACCTTGGCGAAGGACTTGGGAACGTCCACCCGGGCCATGGTCTTGATGGGGCCGCGTTCGGACCAGCCCCGCTCCGTCCAGTACGCCTTGCTGTCGGCGAACCGGGTGACTTCCAGGTCCACCACCCACTTGGTGGCGGAGACAAAACCGTACAGGCCGGGGACCACCATCCGCACTGGGTAGCCGTGCTCCAGCGGGAGCGGCTCGCCGTTCATGCCGATGGCCAGCATTGCGTCCCGGTCGTCCTGCAGCACCTCCAGGGGCGTTGAGGCGCTGAAACCGTCGATGGACGTGGAGAGCACCATGTCTGCTCCATCCTTGGGCCGGGCCCGCTTGAGCACCTCGCGGAGGGGGAACCCCAGCCATTTGGCGTTGCCGGCAAGGTTGCCGCCCACGGGGTTGGACACACAGGTGAGCGTCACATGGGACTCGATCAGGTCGGCGTCGAGCAGGTCCTGGAACGTGAGGCGGATTTCCTCCTCAACCATGCCGTGGACCCGGAGTTCCCAGTCCGCCACGTCAATTTCCGGCACGCTAAGCGCGGTGTCGATCCGGTAGAACTCGCCGTTTGGCGTCACCCAGGGCGCCACCCCGGGCACCGGAGACTGGACGCCGGCGGGAACGGCCGGCGCTGCCTTGGCGGGTGCGGGCAGTTGCAGGGAATCCCGCGCCTGGAGGATGTTGCTGCGGGCGGCGCCCAGCAGCCGGCCTCCTGTTGCGGCCAGGCCGGCAGCGGCAGCGGTGATTCCGGCCGCCGCGAAAAAGCGGCGGCGGGTGGTTGCGGCGCGGGACGCCTTCCCCGGCCCGGCCACCACGTCTGGGAAATCAGCGACGGCGCTTCCGGCCGGCGCTTCCGGCCACGCCTTGGTCGCCGGCAGCTTTTTGACCAGGAACCGCAGCACCAGGAGGCCGGCCAGGGTTCCGGCCACTGACGGCAGCGCTTCAAAGGGCCCGACGCCGGCGCGGGTCACCACGCTGGCCACGATGACGGCACCCATGAACAGGACGCCAAGGACGCCCAGCGCCCATCTGCGGTAGGCCACCACGCCCAGCACGCACGCCAGCAGGGTGATGGTGACGCCCATGCCCGCGAAGAGGGCAACCTTGTCATTGGTGCCGAACGTGGCGATGGCGAAGTCCTTCAGCCACGAGGGGGTGAAGTCGATGAAAGTTGATCCCAGGGCTATCAGCGGCGTGGCGCGGGCGGTGAAGAATGCCCCGAGCAGTTCGGCCACGGCAAGGACGACGGCGGCCGCCACCACGCCTGCCAGCGCCGCCATTGCAGTGGGTCCCCGGAACCAGTTCTTCAGCTTCTCCATGACGGGTATTCGGAGCGGACAGGCTCCGGGATTGTCGCCCGGACGCCGGTGCGGTACTGGCGGTGACACAGCTTAGGAGCACGCAGGGTGCACAAAGTACCCTTGGAGACTGTGAAGGTACTCGTCATTGGCCCCGGAGGCCGCGAACACGCCATTGTCCGCTCCCTGCTCGCCGACCCCAACGTGTCCGAGGTCCATGCAGCACCCGGCAACGCCGGCATCAGCAAGCTGGTCCCCACCCACAAAATCGACGGCAACGATCCCGACGCCGTCGCCGCCCTGGCCACTCGGCTGACGGTGGACCTAGTGGTGGTTGGCCCCGAGGCGCCGCTGGCCGCGGGTGTGTCCGACGCCGTCCGCGAGGCGGGCATCCCCGTGTTCGGACCCAGCAAGGCTGCAGCCCAGCTGGAAGCGTCCAAGGCGTTCGCCAAGGAAATCATGGCGGAAGCGGGAGTGCCCACGGCCATGGCCATGGTGGCCACGAACGCTGGGGAAGCCGAATCGGCCCTGGATACCTTCGGTGCACCCTACGTGGTGAAGGATGACGGCCTCGCCGCAGGCAAGGGCGTGGTGGTCACCAAGGACCGCCGGGAGGCCCTCGCCCACGCGCAGTCCTGTTTCGATGCCGGCGGCTCGGTGGTGATCGAGGAGTTCCTGGATGGTCCCGAGGTTTCGCTGTTCGTCCTGTGCGACGGCCACAACACCGTGGCGCTTTCACCCGCCCAGGACTTCAAGCGGATCTTCGACAACGACGAAGGCCCCAACACCGGCGGCATGGGTGCCTACACTCCGCTCGAGTGGGCACCGGAAGGCCTTGTCCAGGAAGTCATTGAGCGCGTGGCCCAGCCCACCGTCAACGAGATGGCCCGCCGCGGCACCCCGTTCGTCGGCGTGTTGTTCGTGGGGCTGGCCCTCACCTCGCGCGGCACCCGCGTCATCGAGTTCAATGTCCGCTTCGGCGATCCGGAAACACAGGCCGTGCTGGCACGGTTGAAGACCCCGCTCGGTGCCCTGCTGCTGGCAGCCGCCAAGGGCGAACTGGACAAGGCGGAAGAGCTGCGGTGGGCCAAGGAAACTGCCGTCGCCGTCGTCGTCGCGTCCGAAAACTACCCCGACACCCCCCGCACCGGGGACCGCATCCGCGGGCTCAAAAAGGTGGAGGAGCTCGAAGGCGTCCACGTCATCCACGCCGGCACGGCCTTCGACGAGGACGGCAAAGTGGTGTCCGCAGGAGGGCGCGTGCTCGCCGTCGTCGCCCTCGGCAGCGACCTCGTGGACGCGCGGGAAAAAGCGTACGACGGCGTGGAGCTGGTCCAGCTTGAGGGCTCGCAGTTCCGCACCGACATTGGCGGAAAAGCCGCCCGCGGGGAAATAAAGGTCCCCTCCACTGCCAGCGCATCCCTCCACGGGACCAAGACGAAGGCCTGACATGAGCAACGATCCAGCACCCCGCGGTTTCAACACCAAGACCCTGGACCTTCCCGGATGGACGCACGTCTACTCCGGCAAGGTCAGGGACCTCTACGAGCCGGCTGACGAGGCCGTCCTGCAGCGTATGGGCCAGGACTGCGTGCTGGTGGTGGCCAGCGACCGGATCAGCGCCTATGACCACGTCCTGTCCTCCCTGATTCCGGACAAGGGGCGCATCCTTACCCAGCTCAGCCTGTGGTGGTTCGACCAGCTGGACGTGGACCACCACGTCCTGGGCTCCACGGTGGAAGACGGCGTCCCGGCCGAGGTGGAAGGCCGGGCCATGATCTGCAAGAAGCTGGACATGTTCCCGGTGGAGTGCATCGCCCGCGGCTACCTCACAGGCTCCGGCCTGCAGGAATACAAAGCCTCGGGGACTGTGTGCAGCATTCCGCTGCCGGAGGGCCTGGTTGACGGGTCGCGGCTGGACCGTGCCATCTTCACGCCATCGGCCAAAGCCGAGGTGGGCGAGCACGACGAGAACATCACCTACGACGCCGTGGTGGCGATGGTTGGCGACGATATTGCCGGACGCCTCAGCGAGCTGACGCTCAAGATCTACAACACCGCCGAGAAAATCACCCGTGAGCGGGGCATCATCCTGGCCGATACAAAAGTCGAATTTGGCTATGACCCGGTGACGGGGCTCATCACCCTGGGGGATGAGGTGCTGACGCCGGATTCCTCGCGCTTCTGGGATGCCGCCACCTACCAGCCGGGCCAGGCACAGCCGTCCTACGACAAACAGTATGTGCGCGATTGGCTGACGTCTGCCGAATCAGGCTGGGACAGGTCCTCGGATACGCCGCCACCGGCGCTGCCCAACGAGGTTGTTGACCGTACCCGCGGCCGCTACGTCGAGGCCTACGAGAAACTGACGGGGAAAACCTTCGCCTGACGGAGCCCCAGCTGCTCCCGGCGGATGGTGCTTTGCTAGCTGGCTTTGGCAGCGGCCGCGGCGCGCTGCTGGGCCAGTTTTATTTCCAGGACCGCGTCCATCGCCTGCTGGACGCGGTCAGCCGCTCCTGCCGCACTGAAGGCTTTCTGGGCTTCCTCGAGGTGCACCAGGGCTTCCTCGGATTCACCCGCGGCCTTGAGGGACTTGCCCAGCAGCAGCGAGACTTCACCGGCGGTGTGCTTTGCCAGGCTGGCGCGTTCCGCATGGATTTCGCGGAGCTTCTCGACGGCGGCAACGATGTCACCGGTCAGGTACAGCCAGCGGGCGCGGATGAAAGCGACCTCCAGCTGGTCGGACTTGTTGCCACCCACGATGGACAGGGCCAGTTCGGCCCGTTCAATCGATGACAGCGTCTCCGGCTCAACGATCCCGGAGGACAGGCGAACGGCGGCCGAGGCTTTGTTGAACCGGGCCCACAGTTCGATGTCGTTGGCGGGGGAGAGCAGCCGGGCAGCCCGTTCGTGGTGCTTGATGCCCTCCTGGTAGTCGTGCCGCATGAAGGCCACGTTGCCGATCACCCACGCCACTTCGCCGGCGAGCTGGGACATGGAGTGCTCATCCACGTGGTCGATCATCGCCTGGCAGTATTTCCAGGCTTCGTCGAGCCGGCCGCTTTCGGCAAGTGCGCCGATCAGTGCCCGGTGCGCCCCGATGATGAGCGTGGAACCCTTCGGCAGCTGGGAACACAGCCGCACGGCCTCCATGGCGTGGTCCACCGCCGCGCTCAGCTGGCCCTGGCCCTGGGAGATGCCGGCGAGCATCTGGCGGGCCCGGACGGCGAGGCCGGCCGATTCCGTTGCCATGGGGTGCTCCAGCAGGTGCTGCATGATGCGCTGGCATTCCTGCCAGTTGCCCTGCTTGATGAGGCACTCGGCCTGCATGTACGTCATGTTCCACCAGGCGCTCGTGTTCCTGCCTTCGAGGGCTATCTTTGCAGCTGTGGCGGCGTGGCTTGCCGCGAGCTGATAGTCCCTCAGGTCCCACGCCTGCCGGGCGTACAATCCGGCGAGGACGTATTCGGCGTCGCTCACCGAGATAGGCTGGCTCCAGGCTTCCAGCGCCTTGGGTGCCAGTTCCAGCCTGCGTGCAAGTTCCTCGATCACCTCTGCCGTAGGTTCCCTGCGGCCGGTCTCAAGTAGTGAAATATAGCTGGGGGAATACAGGTCCTTTCCCAGTTCCGCCTGTGTCAGCCCCCGTTCGAGACGCTCCGCACGGAGCTTCTCCCCGAATCCGTTGCCCACGGGATTTCCTCCTTTTCCGGACGGTCTTCGTACAAAATGCTTGACAGTCCCTGTGGAAAACATTTTACAATGTATGTCAACAAGGACAGTGCTGGCTTTGTAACGAATCCGACTCGTATTGAGGAACCTATTTATGTTGAAGAAGATCGCAACCGCGGCCGTACTGGCAGGGGCACTTGCTTTTTCTGCTGCGGCTCCAGCTGTCCTGTCTGCCGGTTCCCTCGGGGACTCTGCCGGAACGTCGGTAGCCGTAGGAAACTGGCCGGACCCGATGTCCAAGAAGACCAAGGACAAGAGCACGGATACCTCGTACACCACGTACGTAGGCAACTGGCCCGACCCGATGTAATAGCTTCCTCACACATGGAGGCGAGGATGGCCCCGGAGCGCAGGCTTCGGGGCCGTTCCTTTTAAGAAGGAAGAGGGCCTCCGCATGAAGACCCTCTTCTTTTCTGGTCGGGATGACAGGATTTGAACCTGCGACCTCTTCGTCCCGAACGAAGCGCGCTACCAAGCTGCGCTACATCCCGATCCGCTGCAAAAGCAACTTTACAAGGATAGCCGATGCCGGGTCCCGATGCGAAATCAGACCAGCGAATCCTTCCAGGCGCCGTGGAGGTCGGCAAAGCGGCCGCCCCCGCCAATGAGTTCAGCCGGGCTTCCGTCCTCCACGATCCGGCCGTCGTGCACCACCAGCACCCTGTCAGCGGTCTCTACCGTGGACAGGCGGTGGGCAATGATGAGCGCCGTCCTGCGGGCCGCTTCCGTGCCCGCCAGGAGCCGCGCAAGGCCCTGCTGCACCAGCCTCTCGGAGGGGATGTCCAGGGAGGACGTCGCCTCGTCCAGGATCAGTACGGCAGGTCGGGCCAGGAACGCCCGGGCAAAACTGATGAGCTGCCGCTGCCCGGACGAGACACGGCCGCCGCGCTTGTTGACGTCGGTGTCGTAGCCTTCGGGCAGTTCCATGATGAAGTCGTGGGCGCCTACGGCTTTGGCCGCTTCCTCGATCTCCGCCCGGGAAGCCTCCGGGCGGCCCAGGGCGATGTTGTCTGCCACCGAGCCGCTGAACAGGAAGGCCTCCTGGGTGACCATCACGATGTTCCGGCGGAGATCCGTGGTGCCCAGGTTGCGGACGTCGACCCCGTCGAGCGTGAGCGATCCGGCGGAGACGTCGTAGAAGCGTGCTATCAGCTTCGCCAGCGTGGACTTGCCGGCACCCGTCTGGCCCACCAGGGCAACAGTCTGGCCTGCGGGAATGTGCAGGTCCAGGGTGGGGACGATCAGCGGGCCGTCGCCGTAGCGGAACTCCACGCCGTTGAAGTCGATGGATCCCTTGGCCTGCTTCAGGGCGACCGGGTTCTTGGGCGGGCGGACCGTCGGCACCTCCTCCAGGAGCCCCGACACCTTTTCGAGCGCCGCCTGCGCGCTCTGGAAGGAGTTGTAGAACATGGCCATCTGGTCCACCGGCTGGAAGAACCGCTTGGTGGAAAGGATGAGTGCCAGCAGCACCCCGACCTCCAGGTCGCCGCCGAGGACGCGGAAGCCGCCGAAGAGCAGGACCACGGCCACACAGACGTTACCGATCAGGACCAGCCCCGGCTGGAAGATGCCGTTGAGGTTGATGGAGCGCACGGTGACCCGCCGGTATTCCTCGGCCAACTGGCCGTACCGGCCGGAGTTTTCCTGCTCCTTGCGGAAGGCCTTGACGGCGCGGATGCCGGTCATGGTTTCCACGAAGTGCACAATGAGCCGGGCGGACACCACGCGGGATTCGCGGAAGGCGATCTGGGAGTGCTTCTGGTACCAGCGGGCCAGGAAGAACATGGGCACGCCGGCGGCCAGCACCAGCAGCCCGCTCCGCCAGTCCAGGGCAAACACGGTGATGGCAGTGAAGACCATGAACAGCATGCCTGACGCCAGCGAGCTGACACCGGAGTCCAGGAGTTCGCGAAGGGCTTCCAGGTCCGACGTCTGCCGGGCGATGATCCGTCCGGACGTGTACTTTTCGTGGAACTCGAGGCTCAGCCCCTGGGTCTGGCGGAAGACCCGCAGGCGCAGGTCCAGCAGCATGGCCTGGCTGAGCTTCGCGGTGGACGTGACGTACAAAGCCGTGAGCCCCGCCGTCGCAATGGCGGCAAGGAGGTAGGCGGCGCCGGTGAACACCAGGGGCGCGTTGTCTCCGGCCTGCAGGGCGGGCAGGGCGCGGTCGATGCCAAAGGCGATCAGCGCCGGCCCGGCCACCCTTGCAGCCTGGGAGAGGACCACCATGGCGATGGTCAGCCAGAACCGGAGCCGCACCGGCCGGATCAGTGACCGCAGGAGCGCCAGTGACCGCCGTCGGACGGCCCTGCTGTCATCCTTGCTGAGGTGGGCATTGTCTTCATTGGCAGTGCCGAAGGAGGCGGCGCTCATCGGGTGACCTCCGCTTCCTGGATAACTGCTTCTGCCTTGAGGTCCGAGAGTTCCGAGTCCAGGTCCCGGGGTTCCTGGTCCAGGCTCGCAATGACGTAGCGGTAATGGTCGTTGCCCGCCAGGAGTTCCGTGTGGGTTCCGACGGCGGTGATCCGGCCCTCTTCAAGCAGCGCCACCCGGTCCGCGAGGGCCACGGTGGACGGCCTGTGCGCGACGATCAGGGTGGTGGTGTCCTTCAGGACCGCACGGAGCCGGGTCTCCACCAGTTCCTCCGTATGGACGTCAAGGGCGGAGAGCGGGTCATCCAGCACCAGCACGCGGGGGCGGGCCGCGATGGCACGGGCCAGGGCAATCCGCTGGCGCTGCCCGCCGGACAGGCTCAGGCCTTCCTCGCCGATCAGGGTGTCCAGGCCCTGGGGCAGGGAGTACGCGAAGTGTGCCTGGGCAACATCCAGTGCTTCCTCCAGGACGGCGTCGCTGCGGACCGGGGCGCCGAGCAGCACATTGTCCCGGACGGAGTTGGAGAACAGGGTGGTGTCCTCGAAGGCCACCGCCACGATGCGGCGCAGCTCCTCCACGTCGAAGTCCCGCAGGTCCACGCCGTCGATGCTGATGAATCCGTCGGTGACGTCATACAGCCGGGGCACCAGCTGGATCAGCGCGCTCTTGCCGCTGCCCGTGATTCCCACCAGGGCCATGGTTTCACCGGGCCGGACGTCCAGGCTGACGTTCTTTAGGATGGGTTTGTCCCGGGCATCCTCGTAGGCGAAGGTGGCGTTGTGGAATTCGAGGGCGCCCGCGAGCTGGCGGGGCAGGCGCGGATCCGGGGGACTGGTGATGGTGTTGGCGGAATCCATGACTTCGTAGTGGCGGTCGACGGCGGTCTTGGCGGTGAGTGCCATGGCCAGCAGCATGCCGGAGAATTCCACGGGTGAGGCAATGACGGCCGCGGTGGCAAAGAAGGCCACCAGCGCGCCGATGCTCAGTTGCCCGCTGGCGCAGAGCATGATGCCCACCACCAGGCCTGCCCCCAGCGCGAGTTCCGGCAAGAGTGTGACCACCATGGTGAACATGGCCTGGTGGCGTGCTTTGTCGATCTCTGTTTGGCGCAGCTCTTCGGCTTGTTCCTCGAAGTTTTCGAGTGCTTCCCGGCTGCGGCCGAAGGCCTTGAGCACACGGATGCCGTGCACCGACTCCTCCACCGTGGTTGCCAGGTCGCCGGCCTGGTCCTGGCTGCGGCGGGCCACCTTGCTGAACCGGGTGCGGAACCGGAAGCTGTAGGCCATGATGGGCACGGCTGCGGCCAGGAAGATCAGGGCGAGCTGCCAGCTCATTGCGAACATCACGGCAATGCCGATGATCACGGTGAGCGTGGTGACCACCAGCATGATGGCGCCAAACGCCATCCAGCGGCGCAGGAAGTTGAGGTCCGTCATGGCCCGGGACAGCAGCTGGCCGGAACCCCAGCGGTCGTGGAAGGAGACCGTGAGCTCCTGCAGGTGGTCATAGAGGGACACCCGCATCCGGGTTTCCACCGTAGTGGCCGGATTGATCACGAACTGGCGGCGGAGTGCCACCAGTCCCGCCTCAGCTATGCCCAGGACCAAAATGATGCCGGCCGAAACCCAGATGGCTTCGCTGGCGCCGCCCGGCTGCAGCGACTCGTTGACCAGCACCCGCAGGACCTGGGGGATCGACAGTGCAACGATACTGGCCAGCAGCGCGCACACGAGTCCCAGCAGCAGCCGCGGAATGATGGGCCGGACATGGGGGTAGAGACGACTGATTGATCGAAAGAATGAAGATTGCTTGGCCATGCCCGCTTCTCAAGCTCTAAAACGAATGTAGTTTCCCTTAGCAACTACCCTATGCCATGGACGTGAGGCGGTTCACAGGAATTTCGGCGTGATAAAGAGCTTGGCCAGTTATTGCGTTGTGCAATGCAACCTGTTGTTGCACGCGCAGCGGGATCAGCCGGGTGAGGTTAGGGTCAGCAGGACTGCCTCGGGCTTGCAGGCGATCCTTACCGGAGCGAAGCGGGAGGTGCCGATGCCGCCGGACACGTTGACCGGCGTCGTACGTCCATTGCTCTGCCAGTCGTTGAGCCCCTTTGCCCGCCATGTGGGAAGGTCGCAGTTGGCCACCAGCGCGCCGTAGCCGGGGATGCAGATCTGGCCCCCGTGGGTGTGGCCGGCGAGGAGGAGGTCGGCGCCGTCCTCGGTGAAGTGGTCCAGCACCCGCTGGTAGGGCGCATGGATGACGGCTACTTTGAGGTGGTCGGCGGCGTCCTGGTTCACGGTTCCACGGGGCCAGCCGGCGTATTTTTCGCGCTTCAGGTGGGGATCGTCAACCCCGGAGAAGTCAAAGCGCATGCCGTTCAGCACCAAGGACTGGTGGCGGTTGGTCAGGTCCACCCAGCCGGCCATGCCGAAGCCTGAGCGCAGCCGGGGCCAGTCCAGCATCTTGGGTTTGGGCTTCACCTTGGAGGGCCCCAGCAGGTAGAGGGCAGGATTCTTCGGGCTCGGCGCAAAGTAGTCGTTGGAGCCTGGAACGAATACCCCGGGGAAGTCCATCAGCGGCCGCAGGGCGGCCAGCAGGGGGTCCACGGCTTTGGGATGGCTGAGGTTGTCGCCCGTGTTGGCCACCAGGTCCGGCTTGAGGTCAGCCAGGGACTGGAGCCAGGCCGCCTTCTTCTTCTGTCCGGTAATGAAGTGGATATCGCTCAAGTGGAGGATGCGGAACGGGCCGTGTCCCGGCGGCAGGATGGCCAGGGTTTCCTCGCGGAGGACGAACTGGTCCTTCTCCCACAGGCCATATCCGAAGGCGGCTGCCCCGGCAGCAACGCCGGCCCCTGCAGTGACGGCAAGGCCGCGTCCGATAGTCCGGGCGCGGCCTGCCAGCGTAGTGGTGGACGTCATCGGCGGCTAGCCGTTTCCGTTTCCGTTGCCATTACCGTTGCCGCTGTTGGTCGGCTGCGGAGCAGGCTCGGGGGCGGCAGGTGCTGAAGGCTCAGGAGCGGGCGCCTGGGTGGCTGGAGCCTGGGTGGCTGGAGCCTGGGGTGCCTGGCTTGTGCGCGGCGCCGTGGTGGCGGGTGTGCGTGTGTTGCCGCCGCCGTTGATCATGGAGCTGGGCGGGGCGGGGAATGGCTCGGTGCCGTAGGCGGGCGCGATCCGGGACATGAAGTTCGAGAACATCGGCCCGGCAATCATGTAACCGTCAATGCCCGGGTAGAACTTTCCGTTCACGGTGATGTTCTGGCCGGAACGGTCCTGGGCGCCAAGTGCGTCGCCAAACCAGGCGGCCGTGGCAAGGCCGGTGGTGTGGCCGACAACCCAGGTGGAACCGTTGTTGTTCGAGGTTCCGGTCTTGGCGCCGATGGGGAAGCTGGTCCGGGTGGAGATGCGGGGCTGGATCAGGGAGCCGGAGCCGCGGTTCAGGACTTCCTGGAGGGCGTAGTTCACGCCGCGGGCAACCTCGGGCTTGACCGCATCCCGGCAGCTGCTCGACTGGGCCGGCAGGGTGGCCCCGGTCTGGTCCGTAACCGCGGTGATGGCGATGGGCTCGCAGTACTTTCCGTCATTCGCGAACGTGGCGAAGGCGCTGGCCATGGTCAGCGGCGCCGTCTGGGTGGACCCCAACAGGTTGCCGAGCGTGGACATGTTGATCTTCGGGTTGGGATCGCCGTCAGCCGGGAGCCCGCCATGGAGGCCCGTTGCGTCAACGATTTTCTGGATTCCGCAGAAGTCCAGCTGTGCTGCCGAAGCGAAGGTGACGGTGTTGATGGAGTTGTACAGGCCTTCGAGGACGGACAGCGGCCGGTACCACTGGGGTTCCGCGTTCTGCAGGTCGTCAGCGGCGCCCAGCGACTTTTCCGCAGTGTTGTAGGCACCGGTGACCTGGCCGCAGGAGTTGCGCCACTTGAAGTTCAGCGGGTAGCGGCGCTGGGCGGCATTGACCACGGTATTCATAGACTTGCCCTCCTCAAGCCACTGGGCGAACGTGAAAGGCTTCATGGTGGAGCCGGGCTGCGCGCCGCCCAGGCCGTTGAGGTCGTTGCCGTCCTTGTCCAGCTTGTCCACGTTGAAGTTCACCTGCGAGTCGAAGGCACCCTCAGCCGGAAGGAAGGAGGTGTTCTGGGCCATCGAGACGATCTTGCCGGAGTTGGGCTGCACGGACACCATGGCAGCTCCCCACTTGTCCGGGTTGGCGCCGGCCGAGGCATTGACCTGTTCCTGGGCCACAGCCTGGGCGTTCGGGTCCAGCGTCGTGGTGATGGTCAGGCCGCCACCGTAGATGAGGCGAAGGCGTTCCTCGCGGTCCGCACCGTATGCCGGGTTGTTTTCCAGCAGGTGCAGCACGTAGTCGCAGAAGTAGGGGGCGGTGGACGCGTAGGCGCAGCCCTGCCGGGCGGGCGTGACGTTGGTTTCCACGGGGGTGGCGACGGCGGCGTCATGGTCTGCCTGCGTGATCTTGCCCTGGTTCAGCATCAGGCTCAGCACCAGGTCCCGGCGCTGCTTGGCGTTCTCGGGGTTGGTGATGGGGTCGAATGCGGACGGGCTGTTGACCAGGCCGGCCAGCAGCGCGGCCTGCGGAAGGGTGAGGTCCTTGGCGGTGGTGCTGAAGAAGAACCTGGACGCGGCTTCGATGCCGTAGGCGTCGCGGTTGAAGAACACGATGTTCAGGTAGCCCTCAAGGATCTGCTCCTTGCTGAACTCCTTTTCCAGGGCAATGGCGAGCTTCATCTCGCGGAGCTTATCGCCCACGCCCTTGTTCACGCCGTTGAGCTTGATGTCCTCGTCCCTGCCCTCGGCGGCGAGGTTGGAGTTGAGGACGTTGTTGACGTACTGCTGGGTGATGGTGGAGGCACCCTGCCTGTTGCCGCGGGCCGTGCTGACCAGTGCACGCAGGATACCGGTGGTGTCCACGCCGCCGTGCTCGTAGAACCGGCTGTCCTCGACGGCGATGACGGCTTCCTTCATGAACGGCGAGATCTGGTCCAGGGCAACCTTGGTGCGGTTCTCCTTGTAGACGCTGGCGATCTCGCTGCCGTCCGCAGCCAGGATCCTGGTGGTCTGGTTGGGCGGATCGACCTTCAGCTCATCGGGGAGGGTGTCGAAGAACTCGATCGAACCGCTGGCTGCGCTGCCTGAAACGGCCGCGGCGGGAACCAGCAGGCCTGCTACCAGGACACCGCAGATCGCACTCACGCCAAGGAAAACGAGGATTTTTCCGAGGGTGGTGGCAGTGTCGAATAATGGGTTCGTACGAGTCGCCATGTTTTCCACTTTACCGGCAAGGACTAGTCTTTCTCTCATGACCAAATGGGAGTACGCCACGATTCCGCTCATTATTCACGCCACAAAGCAGATACTTGACCAGTGGGGAGACGACGGCTGGGAGCTGGTCCAAGTTGTCCCCGGACCTGACGGAAACGGCCTGGTTGCCTACCTCAAGAGGGAGAAGCAGTAGCATGAGCACCTCCGCACAGGCCCAGCCCGGCGCGGCTGACGCCCCGGTTTCGGCTGTTGAAAAGCGGCTCGCGGACCTTGGGCTGACCCTTCCGGAAGTGGCTGCGCCCGTAGCCGCCTACGTTCCGGCAGTGGTTTCCGGCAGCCACGTGTACACGTCCGGCCAGCTGCCTTTTGTCAACGGCAAACTTCCGGCAACAGGCAAGGTATCAGCAGGGACCGAAGGTTACGCCGACGAGCCCACCGTTTCACCCGAGGACGCACAGCGGTTCGCAGCCATTTGCGCCGTCAACGCCCTGGCGGCCGTCAAGAGCGTCATCGGCGATCTTGACCGGATCACCCGCATCGTCAAGGTTGTGGGATTCGTCTCCTCCGATCCTTCCTTCACCGGCCAGCCCGGCGTCATCAACGGAGCCTCGGAGCTGCTGGGACGTGTCCTCGGTGACGCAGGCCAGCACGCACGTTCCGCCGTCGGCGTCTCCGTGCTGCCCCTCGACTCTCCCGTCGAGGTCGAACTGATCGCCGAATTTAGCTAGGACCGGTCGTTTCCCTTGCCTCACCTCGCCCGACGGCTCTTCGCCCTTCCCCAGGACCTTGAAGGGGCGGCCCAGAGCTGGCTCGAACACGGCGAACGGACCCCGCGGGCAGCACGCCTTGCATCCTCGGTGGTGCTGCTGCGGGATTCCCCAACCGGCCTGGAGACCTGGCTGGCCTACCGGCCAGGCTCCTCGCCGCTTGGCGTCCTGGCGTTTCCCGGCGGCTCGCTGGACGCGGCCGACGACGATCCGGTCCCCTGGCTGGGACCGTCACCACAGCATTGGGCTGAGCAGATGGGCACGGACGACGTTGGGCTGGCGCGCCGCCACGTGCTGGGCGCCATCCGCGAACTCTTTGAGGAAACCGGCCTGCTGCTGGCCGGACCTGACATGGCCGGCACCGTCGAAGCGACGTCAACCCCGGAATGGATGCGCGCCCGCGTTGCCGTCGCCGAGCAGGAAAAGACGTTCCCCGAGATCCTGGCCAAGCGTGGGCTGTCCGTCCGGACGGACCTGCTCAAGTCCCTGGTCAACTGGCGCAGCCCTGATTTCGCCCACCGCCGGTTCGACACCCGCTACTTTGCGGCCACCGTCCCCCTGAACCAGCAGCCCACCCTGCTGGAGGGCAAAGGCGTGTGGGGCCGGTGGGTCAATGCCGCGGATGTCATCGCCGAACGCCACACCACAGCTCTGGGCGACGAAGTGGGCCAGGAGAACACAGTGGGCCGTACCCTGGGGGAACTCCTGGTTCCCGGCTCGGAGATCATGCTTGAGAAGATGGCCGCGGCCAATGGCTGCATCGCCTACCTCAGCTACAAGCGCAAGGCCCATGTGTACCAGCCGGTCCTGGTTGAAGAGGACGGCAAGCTCATGCTTGAGGTGGAGGCCGCCAAGACTACCGCCGACGACCCCCAGCGCGAACGCTAGATCCTCCTGAGCGTTGCGTACGGGCGGCTGGGAAGGGTTCCCGCGGTCCAGTCCTTGGTGGGCGGTTCCAGCGGAATCCGGCCCATACCGTCACGGATTACCAGGACCACCGTGCCGGCTGTGGCGGCCAAGACCGCCAGGCCCAGCAGGATCAACAGGACACCCATAGCCACTGACATCGCCATGCACCTCGTGCCTTGATTTTACCGCCGCCCCACCTGTGACGCTCTCTCACTCAACGCAGGTTTTGGCGTGACGCTCTCTCACTTAACACAGCTTTTGGTGTGACGCTCTCTCACTCGGTCTGGCACGGTGAGCGAGGGTTTACAGAAAAGCTGCAGGAGATGAGCGAGGGTTTACGAAAAGGCTGCAGGGAGTGAGAGAGCGTTGGGCCGGGTCAACGCAGAAAGGCCGCCCCCGTGATCAGTTCACGGGGGCGGCCTTCCTGTTTGGTGGCTAGCGGGAGCGCTGGCGGAGGCGCTGCATGTCCAGGATGACGACGGCGCGGGCTTCCAGCCGCAGCCAGCCGCGCTGGACGAACTCGGCGAGGGCCTTGTTGACGGTTTCGCGGGAGGCGCCAACCAGCTGGGCCAGCTCTTCCTGGGTGAGCTCGTGGGCTACCAGGACGCCGTCCGTTGCAGGGCGGCCGAAGCGGTCCGCGAGGTCCAGGAGTGCCTTGGCTACGCGGCCCGGAACGTCGGAGAAGACGAGGTCGGACAGCGAATCGTTGGTGCGGCGGAGCCGGCGGGCGAGGGCCTGCAGGAGCTGTGCTGAGACCTCGGGGCGGGTGCGGAGCAGCGTGTTGAGGCTTTCGTTCTTGAGGCCCGCCAGCCGGGTTTCCGAGACCGCGGTTGCGGTTGCGGTGCGGGGGCTCGGGTCGAAGAGGGCCATCTCGCCGAAGAGTTCACCCGGGCCCAGGATTGCCAGGAGGGATTCCCGGCCGTCAGGAGACGTCCGGCCGAGCTTCACCTTGCCGGAGACGATGAAGTAGAGCTGGTCACCCTGGTCGCCCTCGCGGAACACCGAAGCGCCGCGGGACAGGTCCACCTCGGTGAGCTCGTCCGTCAGCAGACGGAATGCGTCGTCGTCGAGCGTGGCGAAAAGGGGTGCTCGGCGCAGTACCTCGATGTCCATGAAATCTCCTGAATAAAAGTGTCGGCTGTGGCGCTTGTGCCATTGTTTCAGAATTTTCAAGGTTCTGTGACGAACTTGGCAGGCGAAACGCCCTGATCCGGGGCCGCAGCGCCACCAGCGGAGGTGGCGCGGGACGTCCCGGGGGCGGCTGGGAGGCAGTTGGGGAGGTGCCCCTGGCAGGCCTGCCAGGAGGGGTGGGCTGTCCAGAAAACTGTCAGTGACCACCACTAGAATGGGTGTTCAACTGTTTATAAGGAGCCTTTGTGGTCGGCTTGACTGTCCTGGACCTGATCCTGATCCTGGCGCTGCTGTCCTACCTGGTTTATGGCCTGCGCAACGGTTTCCTGGTGACGGCGGGCGGCATAGCGGGGTTTGCGGCGGGAGCCGTGGCGGCCTTTTTCGCGGTCCCCCTGGTGAGCGGCTTCGTTGAGGACTCCGGATGGAGGCTGACCGCCATCGTGGCCGCCGCCGTCGTGCTGGTAGTCCTGGGGCACGGCCTGGGGACGATGGCCGGCCGGCAAATCCGCGGCGCCGTGCGGATCCGGCCCCTCCGGGCAGTAGACCGCCTGGTGGGCGGAGCCGTGAACGTAGTGGTGTCGGCGCTGGTGATGTCCATGCTGGCCTTCAGTGTCAGCTCCCTGGGTGTGCCGTTCGTATCGCAGCAGCTGGCCGAGTCAAGGGTCATCCGCTTCATCGACGGACTAACGCCCGTCCCCGTCAAAGCCACCATGGCGCAGCTGCGCTCCACCGTGATCGGCAACGGCATCCCCACGCTGCTGGAGGGCCTGGAACAGGGGCCGGCGGTACCGGTGCCGAACGCGAGCACCGACACTCCCTCGCTGAACCGGGCCGCGGAGTCCGTGCTCCGGATCGCCGGGACCGCGTACCAGTGCGGCCAAAACCAGACGGGCACGGGGTTTGTGGTGTCAGAGGACCGGGTGGTCACCAATGCACATGTTGTGGCGGGCGTGTCGCAGCCGGTAGTGGAAATGCCCGACGGCGGAGCGATGCCAGGGCGGGTCGTCTACTTCGACACCAAACACGACCTTGCGGTGCTGGCTGTGGATGGACTGCAGGCAAGCCCGCTGGCGCTGGGCCGGGACCTGCCCGGCGGCAGTCCTGCAGCTTTCGCCGGCTATCCCCACGGCGGCCCCTTCCAGTCCAAGCCCGCCACGGTGCAGGACATCACCACTGTCCTGGTGCCGGACATCTACGGAAACAACGCGTCACCCGAGGAGATCTACCGCCTGGCCGGGGACGTGCAGCCGGGGAATTCGGGAGGGCCGCTGCTGACCATGGACGGCCAGGTGGCAGGAGTGATTTTCGCGAAAGCGACGGCGGATATGGAGATGGGATTCGCCATCACCATGGACGACCTCACTCCCGTGGCATCGCAGGCGGCGTCCCTCTCCGCGCCGGTGTCCTCCGGGCAGTGCATCCAGAAGTAGCGGTTAGACGACCTCGGCAAGGTAGTCAATGGCCAGCCGGTACCCCGTAACGCCCGCGCCCACAATGACCGCAGAGCAGACGGGGGAGAGGTACGAATGGTGCCGGAATTCTTCGCGCTGGTGCACGTTGGTGATGTGGACCTCGACGGCGGGAAGCTGCACGGCGGCAAGGGCGTCCCGGAGGGCAACCGAGGTGTGGGTGAAGGCGCCCGCATTGATGACGATGCCCGCGGCGTTGTTCCGGGCGGCGTGGATGACATCGAGCAGGACGCCTTCGTGGTTGGACTGGACGCATTCGGCCGTGAAGCCGTGGGCCTCGGCGGCGGCCGCGGCCAGCTGCTCCACGTCGGCCAACGTCGAGGTGCCGTATTTTTCCGGCTCGCGGGTTCCCAACAGGTTCAGGTTTGGCCCGTTGATCACCAGGATGGTGCGGCCGGCGGCGGAGTCTGTGGAGGCGTCAGTCATGGATGACAATCTATCGGCTGGCGCTGGGCGCCGCTCATTCTTACGCCGGCACCCCCCATCGACCGCTCCGTAAATGCCGTTTTGAAGCGTGAAAACGACGTTTACGGAGCAATCGACGGTCACTAGAGGGCAGTGACCTTCAGCAGCAGCGCGTGCTCGGGGTTGAGGTTGGGCATGGGCAGGCCCACCTCGGCGAGGAAGCGTCCGTTGGCCACTGCCCCGTCCGCCAGCCAGGCCGGCGGCTGCACCTGGGTGTAGGTGTGGCCGTAGTCGGCGTCTTCGGTAGTGGGGAAGACCGCCTCCACCCGGTACGTGCGCCCGGCCTCCAGCCCGGGAATGCCGATCCGGCCCGGCTCCTCCGCCGCGGAGGTGCGGGTGCTGACCAGGGCGAACAGGCCCGCCGTCGTGCCAGAAACGGCGGGTGCATCGGTGACGACGCCGTGCAGCAGCAGGGCGTCACCGGTCACGTCCGCGTGGACGCGGCGGCCGCTGTGGAGGAGGCCGCGGTGTTCCTTGAACAGGGCGATGAAGCGCTTGAGCTCCTCCCGGTCCTTGCCCTGGACGCCGCGGATGTCCCACTCCATGCCGAAGTGGCCGAACAGCGCGGTGATGGCCCGGAAGGAGAGGTCGTGGGTGCGGGCGGTGGTGTGCGAGGTGGTGGGGCCGATGTGGCTGCCCACCAGCTCCGGCGGGACCACGGCGCCGGTCCAGCGCTGGATGGTCTGCCGCTCCAGCGCATCGTTGCAGTCCGACCCCCAGATCCGGTCCGTGCGTTCCAGGATGCCCAGGTCAACGCGCGCGCCGCCTGAGGAGCAGGATTCAATCTCGACGCCGGGATGGGCCTTGCGGAGCGCGTCGAACAGCCTGTACGCGGCGAGGGTCTGCTCGTGGACGGAGGAGCGTCCGGCGTGGCCGTGCTCCAGCAGGTCCCGGTTCTGGTCCCACTTGAGGTAGCTGATGTTGTTCTCGCTCAGGAGCGCGTCGATGCGGCTGTAGATGTACTGCCACGCCTCGGGGTTGACCAGGTCGATGATGTGCTGGTTCCGCCATTCCAGGGGCAGGCGGCCGCCGTCCTTGTGCTGCACCGCTGACGGGCCAACAATCCAGTCCGGGTGCGCCCGTGCGATATCGGAATCAAGGTTGACCATTTCCGGCTCCACCCAGAGCCCGAACTCCATGCCGCGGGAGGTCACGGCGTCGATCAGCGGTGTCAGCCCCTTGGGCCACAGGGTCTCGTCGACGTACCAGTCGCCGAGGCCGGCGTGGTCGTCCCGGCGGCCGCGGAACCAGCCGTCGTCGAGCACGAAGCGCTCAACGCCAAGGTCGGCAGCGGACTCAGCCAGCTCGATCAGCGTGTCCAGGTTGTGGTCGAAGTACACGGCCTCCCAGGTGTTAAGCACAACGGGGCGCGGTTTTCCGGCGGGCAGGCCGGTGGAGGCGGCCGGGAGGACGTGGTGCGGGCGGGACCGGAACCAGCTGTAGAAGGCCTGGGTGATCCCGTCCAGCCCATGGTCGGAGTAGGCGGCGAACAGTGCCGGGGTGGTGTAGCTGCTGCCGGGTTCGAGGATGACCTCGGCCGGGCCCAGGAGTTCGGAGCCGCCGATCATGGTCCGGCCGTCGCCGATGGTGTCCGCGAACTGTTCGTGGTTGCCGCTCCAGGCCAGGTGGGTGGCCCAGACCTTGCCGTGGCGGTTGCCGAAACCGGTGGTGCCGGCGGCGAACAGAAGGGAGGAGTCGTGTCCGGTGCGCCCGTGCCGGCCGGTCCGGACCCAGGTGCCCTGCTGGATGGCGCGGCGCTGCGGGTGCCGTTCCCGGCACCAGCGGCCGGTGAGGTCAAGGAGTTCGACGGCGTCCGGCGCCACCGGGAGGACGGTTGCCAGTTCGTCGAGCCGGTACGGCGTGGTGCCGTCGTTGGTGACGGTGTGCCGCATCTCCAGCAGCCCGGCGTCGTGAAGGGTAAGGGTTGATTCGACCGTGAGCCCGGCGTCCGGGTCTGACTGGACGATCACTGCCGAGCCGCCGTCGGCACCTGCTGTCACAACGCGGAGGCGGGCCGAGAAATCAAGCCCGGAGACGCCGTCGGCCGTCCGGGAGCCGCGCAGGGCGGCCCGGCCGCGCCAGGAGGACGACGCCTGGGGGAGGAGCGCTGCGGGGACGCGTGCGTCGATGGCGGAGTGCGGGACCGGGGAGGTGAGGATGGCCAGGTCCGGCAGGTCCGCGCCCAGGTCTGCGCCCCAGTGGACCACCTCGGCCTCTCCGCTGTCGAAGCTGATCACCAGGCTGGTCCCGGCGGAACGGAGGTGGAGGGGGTCCATAGGGGAAATCTCTTTCGTCGTTGTGCTGTGCGTCTGGAGGGCTGGAGCGTCGTAGGCGCCTCAAGCCAGGGAGTGGGGAGGGGATGGATGCCGCCGCCGCGAGGAGGGCACGGCGGCATCCAGCCCAGTGGCTGCGACCACAAACGCAGCCACTGTTTGGGGGCCAGGGCCTACTTGAAGAGGGCGTTGACCTGTTCGTTGGCCTGGGTCAGCGAGCTGGCGGGTGCCTTGCCGGAGACGACGGCGTCCATGGCCGGCTCCATGATGCCCTTGACCTTGGCGGTGTTGTCCGTGATGGGGTACAGGAAGGTGGTCTTGTTCTTGACGTGCTCGGTAAACGCGGTGACGTCAACACCCTTGGCTTGGAAGGCCTCGGCGGCCTTCTCCGAGGACGCCTTGAGGGCGGGGAACACCACGGCCTTGGAGGCTACGACGTCCTGGCAGTCGGCCGAAGCGAGGTATTCAACCCACTTGATGGCCGCGTCCTTCTTTTCGGTTCCGGCCCAAATGGAATCCGCCAGGCCGTTGAACATGGAGGCACGCTCGCCCTCGGGGCCCACCGGTGTGGGGGCGATGCCCACCTCGATGCCCTTGTAGCCGGTGTACTGGCCGATCATCCAGGAGCCGTGGGCGTTGATGGCGGACTTGCCGGCAGCGAAGGTGTCAGCCATGCTCGCGCCAACGGTGGTCTCGAGCTTGGGCATGTAGCCCTTGTCCGCCAGCCCGGCGAACCACTCCATGCTTTCCTGGAACTTGGGATCGTCGTAGTTGTACTTGGTGCCCCACGGGTTCTTGTCCGTGTGGGACCAGCCGGTGGTGTTGGTGAGGTAGCTCCATTCGGTCTGGCCGGAGGAGTCGCCGCCGCCGTTCAGGCCCAGGCCGTAGACGTCCACGTTGTTCTTGTCGAAGCCGGGCTCGTCGCCGCGCTTGCCGTTCTTGTCCACGGTCAGGTGGGCGATGACCTTCTCGTAGCTGCCGCCGTCTTCAGGGTTCCAGGTGAGGTCCTTCATCTGGTCCTCCGGGATGCCGGCGCTGCTGAGCATTGCCTTGTTGTAGAACAGGCCGATGGTGTCCCAGTCCTTGGGCAGTCCGTAGCGCTTGCCGTCCTGGCCCACCCACAGGTCCGCGAGGCCCTCGTTGTAGGCGGAGAGATCGATGTTGTCCTTTTCGACGGCCTCGTCGATGGCCAGGAGCTGCTTGTTTTCGGCCAGTTCGCCGTAGCGTCCCAGGTGGTTGGTGAAGACGTCCGGTGCGGTGCCGCCAACAAAACCGTTGGTGAGGGTGCTCCAGTAGTCGTCCCAGCCACGCTGGGTGATCTTGACCGTGATGTCCGGGTTGGCTGCCTGGAAGTCGTCAGCGCACTGCTGGTAGGCGGGCAGCTGGTTGGCGTCCCACAGCCAGTAGCTGATCTCGCCGGTGGCGCTTTCTTCGGAGGAGGAGGATCCGCTGCAGGCAGAGAGGGAGAGTGCCATAGCTGCGGCGACGGCAACGGCGCCGAGGGATTTCTTCATGGTTCTACTTTCCGTTCGGGTGGAGTTCGCTGGGATGCGATGGGTGGGGTGTGCTTATTTGATGCCGGAGAAGCCAATGGAGTTGACGATCTTCTTGCCGAAGGCGGCGAAGAGGATCAGCACCGGGAGGGCCGAAATGAGGGTTGCGGCCATCAGCCCGGACCAGTCCGGTGCCCCCTGCGGGGACTGGGACTTGAAGACGCCGAGGCCCACCTGCAGGACGCGGACATCGTCCTGCGACGCCACCAGCAGGGGCCAGAAGTACTCGTTCCACTGGCCGATGAAGGTGAGGAGCGCCAGCGTGGCGATGGGGGCTGCGGCGTTGGGGAGCACGATCTGGAAGAAGATCCTCAGGTGCTTGGCGCCGTCGAGCATGGCCGCCTCCTCCACTTCGCGGGACATGTTCAGGAAGAACTGCCGGAGGAAGAAGATGGCGAAGGGGGTCATGAACACGTACGGCAGGACCAGGCCGAGCATGGTGTTGAGCAGGTCCAGGTTCTTGATGAGCAGGAAGTTCGGCAGGGCGGTGAAGATCGGCGGGACCAGCATGGTGCCGAGGAACAGGCTGAAGACGGCGTTGCGGCCCTTCCAGCGCAGCCGGGAGAACGCGTAGGCGGCCATGGCGCTGAAAAAGACGGCGCCGGCGGTGGTGATCGAGGAGAAGATGATCGAGTTGCGCAGGTAGAGCCAGAAGTCGATGGCGGCACCGGATCCGCCTTCGGCGACGGCCTCCGCCGGGGACTGAAGCCCGAAGACCCGTTTGAAGGCGCCCAGGGTGAATTCGGCCGGCAGCAGGCTGGTGGCGTTCGAGGCCAGCGCGTTGTTGGTGGACAGTGCAGTGCGCAGGACCCACAGGAAGGGGAGGACGGAGACTGCGATGGCCAGGATGAGGAGTGCCCAGGCGCCGGCGCGGCGGGCGTTGAAAGGACGACGGCGGCGGGTTGCGGCCGGCAGCGGTGCGCGGCTTGCGGTGGTGCTCATGCGGAACTCCTTAGTCCAGGTCCGACTCGTTGCCCTTGAGGAACTTCATCTGGATGAAGGCCACCAGGGCGAGGATGAGGAAGAGAATGACGGCGATGGCGGATCCGTAGCCGAAGTCCGACTCGGTGAAGGCCCGCTGGTAGATGTAGTACTGGATGACGCGGGTGGCGTTGACCGGGCCGCCCGCAGTGGTCACGGCCACGGTGTCGAAGACCTGGAACGAGCCGATGACGGTCACCACGAGGACCAGGACAAGGACCGGACGCAGCAGGGGAATAGTGATTTTCCGGAAGGTCTGGAATGCTGACGCGCCGTCCAGTTTGGCCACTTCGTAGACGTGGCTGGGGATGGCCTGGAGTCCGGCGAAGATCAGCAGGGCCGTGTAGCCCATGTGGCGCCAGGTGTTGATCAGCGCCTGGGTGGGAATGGCCCACGCCTCGCTGCCGAAGAAGGCGACGCGGGGCAGCCCGCTCCATTCGATGAACTGGTTCACCACGCCGATCTGGTAGTCCAGCATCCAGAACCACAGCAGTGCGGCGATGACGTTGGACATCAGGTACGGCAGGAGCAGGGTGCCCCGGATGATGGTGGACTTGGCCACGTTGTGCATCAGGAGGGCAAGGCCAAGGGCCAGGGCTGTCTGGAGGAGGATGTTGAGGAACACGTACTGCCCGGTGACGGCCAGCGAGTTCCAGAACAGCGGGTCCGCGGCGATGGCCACGTAGTTGTCCATGCCGACCCATTCCGGGTCGCCGAGGATGTTGTATTCGGTGAAGCTGAGGTAGATGCCCCGGACGGTGGGCAGGACGTAGAAAACAACGAATCCGATCATCGCCGGTGCGATGAACAGCAGGGCGATCTTGAGGTCCCCGAGGCGGCGGTGGCTTCCCTGCGGCTTCGGGGAGGCCGAAGCCGCAGAGGCGGACCTGGAGTGTTTGGCAAGGGTGGTCATCTTCGACCCTTTCCTGACTGTGATGGAGGTAACAACTGCGATGTAATCTACACGAGTAGATTTAGAAGGGCAAGAGGTTACATTCATCCCGTAATCCGGACGGTTTATCCAATCGCTGGCCTGTTGACTCGAGTAGATGCGGGTGGAACACTGGAGTTCCTGGAGGACAGCGCTTGCCCGGCGACCCCCAACCAGCCCCCCACGGAAGGCAAACAATGACGTTTTCACTCGGCGTAGTAGGAGCAGGCCAGTTCGGCAGCCAGTTCGCCCACCTGTTCAATCTCCACCCCGGCGTCAGCGCTGTGTATGTGGCCGACGAGCTTCCGGAACGGGCTGCAGAGGCCGTGGCCCGGTACGGCCTGGCGGGCGTGAAAGACAGCTTCGACGCGCTCCTGGCCTCCGACGTGGATGCCGTAGCCATCTTCACGCAGCGCTGGACGCATGGTCCCCTGGTGGAGCAGGCCCTGCGTGCCGGCAAGCACGTCTACTCAGCCGTCCCCATGGCGGTCTCGGAAGAAGAGATCGCAGCAATCATCCAGGCCGTCCGTGACACCGGACTGGTGTACATGATGGGTGAGACCAGCTACTACAACCCGGCCACTGTCTATGCCCGCAAGCAGCTCGCTGACGGGAAGTTCGGCCGCATCTTCTACGTCGAAGGCGACTACGTCCATGACATGGACCTGGGCTTCTACGAGGCCTACCAGTACAGCGGAGGGGAGCGGTGGAAGGAAACCGCCAGCTACCCGCCCATGCTGTACCCCACCCATGCCGTGGGCGGTGTGCTGGGTGCCGTCCCCGCCCATGCTGTGAGCGTCAGCTGCGTGGGCGTCAGGGATGACCGCAACGACGGCGTCTTTGACAAGGATGTCAGCATGTTCGGGAACGACTTCTCCAACGCCACCGCCCTCTTCGAGCTGAACGACGGCGGCGTGATGCGCACCAACGAGATGCGCCGGGTGGGCTACCCTTCACATATCCGCGAGTCCAGGTTCCGGTTCTTCGGAACGGAGGCCAGCTTTGAACAGCTCGCCAAGGTGTCCGTCTGGCAGGACAAGCAGAACGTCCACGACGTCTCCGAGCAGATGGAAACCCGGCCCAGCATCCCCCTCGACGACCCGTCCCTTGCGAACGTTGCGCCAGAGCTGAGGGACGCCTTTGTCTCCGGCCTGGCTCCGGTCCATGATCCCGGGAGGCTGCCGGAGGAGTTCCTGGGCGCGCCCAACGGGCACGAAGGCAGCCATCATTTCCTGGTGGACGACTTCGTGACGGCGGTCAACAACGGCACCCTGCCTCCGGTGAACGCCTGGCTTGCTGCCCGCTTTACGCTCCCGGGAATCGTGGCACACCAGTCGGCCCTGCAAAACGGGGAGCGGCTTCCCATCCGTGACTTTGGCGATGCACCGGGTACCGGTACATAACATGGACAGCATGACTACTCCGGCAGTGCAGGCTTCGCGGGGCCCGGTGACGCGCAAGGACGTGGCGAGATACGCCGGCGTCAGCACCGCCGTCGTCAGTTACGTTGTCAACGGCGGGCCCAAGAAGGTGGCGCCCGCCACCGAAGCCAAGGTGCAGGATGCCATCCGCGTCCTGGGCTACCGCCCCAATGCTGCGGCGCGGGCACTCAAGCTGGGCTCCAGCGAGACGCTGGGGCTCGTGGTCCCGGATATCTCCAACCCGTTCTTCGCCCTGTTCTCCCACGCCGTTGAGGACGCCGCCGCCGCCTTGGGATACGCGCTGGTGCTGGGCAACTCTGACGGAAACCTTGCCAAGGAACGGCGCAACATCCGCAACCTCGCCGCCAGGCAGGTGGATGGCGTGCTCCTGGCCAGTGTCCTTTTCGAACCCGACCTGGAAGTCCTGGAAACGGCCGAGATCCCCTCGGTCCTGCTCAACCAGGAACGGGACGCCCCCGGTTTCAACAGCATCGGCGTGGACCTCGCAGCAGGAGCCCGGATCGCCGTGGAACACCTGATCGGGCACGGCCACACCAACATCGGCCTCGCCATGGGCACCAACGTCTCCGGCGCCACTGACGGCCGTGAAGTGGGCTGGCGGGAGGCCCTGCAGGAGGCGGGCCTGCCCGAGGGGCCGATCGTGTACAGCGCCTTCACCCGTCCCGGCGGCTATACCGCCGGGCAGCGCCTCCTGGCGTCCGTCAACCGGCCCACGGCCATCTTTGCCACCTCGGACATGCAGGCCATCGGGCTGCTCCGGGCGGTCCATGAAGCCGGGCTGTCCGTCCCCGGCCAGATGGCCGTGGCGTCCTTTGACGGTTCTGCCGAGTCCGAATACTCCTGGCCTCCGCTGACCACGGTGGAGCAGCCCGTGGCCGCAATGGCGGAGGCGGCGGTGGCCGCACTGGTGGGGGCCAGCCGCGGCGAGAAGCCCCGGCACCGGATCTTCCCCACCACCCTGCACGTCCGACAGTCCTGCGGCTGCCCCTAGGAGCGGCTCCTACACGGCCGCGAGCCGCAGCCTGCCCACCTGTTCCTGGAGGACGCGCTGCGCCTCGGCCCCCAGCCCGGAATCGCTGATGACCTCATCCACCTCGTCCAGCGACGCAATGGAACTGATGCCCAGCATGCCCCACTTCGTATGGTCGGCGAGGACCACAGTCTTGCGCGCCGCGGCCACAAAGGCCCGGTCCGTTTCCGCTTCGAGCAGGTTGGGAGTGGTGAAGCCGGCGTCGGCATCCATCCCGTGGACGCCCAGGAACAGCATGTCCAGGTGCAGCTGCTTGAGGGCTCCGGTGGCGATGGGGCCCACCAGGGCGTCAGAGGGCGTGCGTTCGCCGCCAATGAGGATCACCGTGGAGGCGTACCGGGCAGAACCGGCCGACGCCGCGTGGTGGAACAGGTCTGCGATGCGGACTGAGTTGGTGACCACCGTGATCTGCGGGCCGTTCACCAGCTCCTTGGCCAGCGCCCAGGTGGTGGTTCCGGCGCTGAGCCCCACGGCCATGCCCTCCTGCACCAGCGAGGCCGCCTCCACCGCGATGGCGCGTTTCTCCGCCGTCAGCTGCGTCGACTTGAGGTCGAATCCGGGCTCATGGGTGCTGGTGTCGCCCGGGATTTTCGCGCCGCCGTGGATGCGCTCCAGGCGGCCGCCCTCCTCCAGCACCTCGATGTCACGGCGGACCGTCATCAGGGACACACCCAACTGCTGGGCCAGGTCCGAGACCCGGACAACCCGCTCCCGCTGGAGAGCGTCCAAAATGGCCTGGTGGCGGGCGACGGCGAGCATCAGGGCGATCCTTCAGGGCAGGGGGCGGGTCTGCTCCCAGCATACGACGACGGCGGCGCCCGGCTGTGAGCCAGGCGCCGCCGTCGTAAAGTCCCCTTCCGCCTTATTTCCGGAGGGACGCTGCGATCTGCTGCATGATGGTGGGGTCCGAGAGGGTGGTGGCGTCTCCCGGATCCCGGCCTTCGGCGACGTCCTTGAGCAGGCGGCGCATGATCTTGCCGGAGCGGGTCTTGGGCAGTTCCGGGACCACCAGGATGGCTTTCGGCTTGGCGATGGGCCCGATCTCCTTGCCTACGTGGTTCCGGAGTTCCTGGACGATGGCGTCCCCGGAATCCACGGCATCCCCGCGGAGGATGACGAACGCGACGACGGCCTGGCCGGTGGTTTCGTCGGCGGCGCCCACCACGGCGGCCTCGGCCACGGCGGGGTGGGACACCAGTGCCGACTCGATTTCGGTGGTGGAGAGCCGGTGCCCGGAGACGTTCATGACGTCATCCACCCGGCCCAGGAGCCAGATGTCGCCGTCCTCGTCCTTCTTGGCGCCGTCCCCGGCGAAATACATAGTCTCGAACCGGGACCAGTAGGTGTCCTTAAAGCGTTCGGGATCGCCCCAGATGCCGCGGAGCATGGCCGGCCATGGCTCCCGGATCACCAGGAAGCCGCCGTGGCCGTTGGGCACGGATTCGCCCATTTCGTCCACCACGTCCACCGCAATGCCGGGGAGCGGGACCTGGGCGGAGCCGGGCTTGGTGGCGGTAACCCCGGGGAGCGGGGCGATCATCTGGGCGCCGGTCTCGGTCTGCCACCAGGTGTCCACGATGGGGGTCTTGTCCCCGCCGATGACCTTCCGGTACCACATCCAGGCCTCTGGGTTGATGGATTCGCCCACCGAGCCAAGGACCCGGAGGGAGGACAGATCGTACTTGTCCGGGATATCCCTGCCCCACTTCATGAACGTCCGGATCGCGGTGGGGGCGGTGTAGAGGATGGAAACCTTGTACTTCTCTATGATCTCCCACCAGCGGCCCTGGTGCGGGGAGTCCGGGGTGCCCTCGTACATCACCTGGGTGGCGCCGTTGATGAGCGGCGCGTACGCGACGTAGGAATGGCCGGTGACCCAGCCGACGTCGGCCGTGCACCAGTACACGTCCGTTTCCGGATGCAGGTCGAACACCGCCCTGTGCGTGTAGGCGGTCTGGGTGAGGTACCCGCCGGTGGTGTGCAGGATGCCCTTGGGCTTTCCGGTGGTGCCGGAGGTGTAGAGGATGAACAGCGGGTGCTCGGAATCGTGGCCCACGGCGGTGTGCTCGGTGGATGCCTGCCCGACGGTGTCGTCCCACCAGTGGTCCCGGCCCTCGTGCCAGTCAACGTGCTGGCCGTTGCGCTTAACCACCACGACGTTCTGGACTGTGTGGCCGCTGCCGTCGCCCACGTGGGAGAGTGCGTCGTCCACGGCGGTTTTCAGGGCGCTGGGCTTGCCGCGGCGGTAGGTGCCGTCGGCGGTGACTACGAGCTTGGCTTCCGCGTCGTCGATCCGTGAGCGCAGGGCATCGGCGGAGAACCCGCCGAACACCACGGAGTGCACCGCACCGATCCGGGCGCAGGCCAGCAGGGTGATGACGGCCTCGGGGATCATCGGCAGGTAGACGGCCACCCGGTCACCCTTGGCCACGCCGAGGGACTCGAAAGCGTTCGCGGCCTTCTTCACCTCGTCGGTGAGCTGGGCATAGGTGTAGGTGCGGGTGTCCCCGGGCTCGCCCTCGAAGTGGATGGCCACCCGGTCGCCGAGGCCATTCTCCACGTGACGGTCCAACGCGTTGTAGGCGGCGTTGACCTCTCCGCCGACGAACCATTTGGCAAAGGGAGGGTTGGACCAGTCCAGTGCCTGGTCGAAGTCCTTGTTCCAGGTCAGCAGCTCACGGGCCTTCTTCGCCCAGAACGCGGGACGGTCTGCATTGGCGTCCTCATACTCCGCGGCGGTGACCACAGCGTCAGCAGCGAACTCGGGGGAGGGCGCAAACCTGCGGGTCTCATGAAGCAGGTTTTCAAAGGCATCGCCCTGCCCGGCTCCCTGGGCTGACCCCGGCTGCCCTGTGCTTGCGGAAGCGTCTACGACGGCGCTTGTAGTGTCCTGGGACATGTGAACCTCATCATTCATCGATCTTTGCTGGGCGGGATGTCCGCCGCCGGCCGGGCTCCGCCGCCTGCACGACGTCGGGCACCGGCTGGTCACGGACATTCCGCAAAGAGCTGTTCCGGAATCAAGACTAATGCTTTGGCTGGCGGCGATGTGTGCGGTGTCACACCGCAGCCCGTGAACGGCATTTATTAAGCGGTGAATGGTTTTCGGGGGCAGCTTGCCGCCACCCCCGCGGTGCGTGGCCAGCTAGTGATCGGCCTGGCCCTTGACTAGGCTGGGGTGGAATTGTGACTTCACTGCGGACCGTTCTGGCCAGGCACCACAAGGGCCTGGCCACGCCGGAACCGCCGTCAAGACGGCACGATGTCGGGACCACACAGGTCCCGGTGCCGCCACGCTAAGGAGAGCAGAATGAACCAGCAAAGCTTCGGCCAGAAGACCGGCCCCGAGACGGCAGGTTCCGGCCACGGTGCCGGAACCGCTGAAGGGCCAGGCTCCCAGGCCGCCGCGGGCAAGGCCCCCGCCGCAGGCAAGGCCTCCAACGAGGCAGTGCTGGGTCCTTTCACCATCCGGGACATGACTGTCTTCGGCGGCACGCTGATCCTTTTTGTCGCCTCCCTGCTGCCGATCTTCGGCGCCCGGTACAACCTGTGGAACCTCAACAACCTGTTCTTCCTGGGGCTGGGCATCGTCCTGCCCCTGATCGTCAGCGCGCTCTTTGCGGCCCGCAGGCTGTCCCCGGCCACGAAGATCCGGATCGGCTCCCTGTCCATCGACCAGTTCGCCTCAGTGGTTGCGTCCTTTGCCGTGGCCTTCTTCTTTGTCTCCGTGGCCGGTGCCTACGTACCCAGCCTCCTGGTGGGCCTGATCGGCTCCCTGGTCCTCTTCGCTGCAACAGTGCTGGGCCGTTTCCTGCCGTATCTCTCCAGTGACTTCCAGGACCGGGCCGAAGTGCCCGCCCACGTGGTGGCCCGTGAGGCCGCTGTTCCCACCCGGAAACCCCGCGCGCCCAAGAAGCCGAAGGAAGAAACCGCCCCGGGGTCGAAAGACTCCAGGCCCGGCTCGAAGATCCTTTCCGGCGGGGGGCTGTTCGGCGGCGCAGGCGCAGGATCCTCGGCGGTGAAGCCCGGATCAGCTGAAGAGCCGGCACCAGCGGGGCACCAGGGCCCGGCGGCGCAGCAGGCGTCACCGCGTCCCGGCGGACAGGCCGCGGCGACCCATGCCCCTGCCACGGCAGCCGTCCCCACCGCTGCTGCGCCCGTCTCCACCGCTCCCGAGGTATCCGATTGGACTCCCGCCGGCGACCCGGGCCCCGCAACCCAGGCGGCCGACGTCGTACGCCCCTCCTCAACGCCCGCCGCAGAGGAAACCCGGCTGGGGGATGTACCGGCAGCTGCCGGCGCCGGCTCAGCCGCTGCCGCAGCGCATCACGAAACCTCAGCGAACCACGACGGCGGCACGCACCCTGCCACGCCGTCCGGCCAGGGCAGCTCCTCCTCCGCGCAGGGTGCCCGGAGCGGCTGGGAGCCCACGCCTGCCACCGCAGTGCACCAGCAGGTCCGTACCGAGGAGCCGATCGGCGCCACGGTGGACCCCTCCACCCGTCCGGATGAATCGGAAGAACAGCCCATTCACGAGGCATTCTGGTTTGCGGTTGCGCAGCACCGCACCGCCTATGACCCGCGCACGGGCGCTCCGGCGTTCGTTATCGAACCCGGCGGCTGGGTCCTGGCGCTTGAGGACCGCGGCCACGAATTCCTGGTCCAGCACACTGACGGCCGGCTGGGTGTCCTGCGGGACCTCAGCAACATCGAGCGCGGCTGACGTCCATGGGGGAGGGCAGGGCACCCGGGGCCGGCGGAGCCAAGACATCCGCCGGCCAGGCAGCCGGCATGCCGGTGGTGTCCTCCGAGTCCGTGCTGGCACTGAAAAGGCGGGCACGGCGGATCAACAGGGCGCTGGCGGAGAAATACCCTTACGCCCACGCGGAGCTTGATTTCCGCAACCCGTTCGAACTGCTCGTGGCCACGGTCCTTTCCGCCCAGACCACGGACGTCACGGTCAACCAGGTCACCAGGGTGTTGTTCGACCGCTACCCGGACGCGCGGTCCCTGGCCGAGGCGGATCCCGCGGACCTTGAGGTGATCCTGAAACCCACCGGGTTCTTCCGGGCCAAGTCCAGGAATGTCATTGCCCTGTGCACCCGCCTGGTGGACGACTACAACGGGGTGGTCCCGGGCCGGCTGGAGGACCTGGTCACGCTGCCCGGCGTGGGACGCAAAACGGCCAACGTAGTGCTCGGCAACGGCTTCGGCATTCCCGGCATATCCGTGGACACCCACTTCGCCCGGCTGGCCAACCGCTTCGGCTGGACGCAGTCTGATGACCCCGTCCGGATCGAGCAGGACGTGGCCGAACTGTTCGACCGCAAGGACTGGACCATGCTGTCCCACCGGGTGATCTTCCACGGGAGGCGGGTGTGCCACGCGCGGAAGCCCGCGTGCGGGGCCTGCCCCGTGGCCACCTGGTGCCCCAGTTTCGGGCTGGGCGAAACAGACCCCGCGAAGGCAGCCAAGCTCCTGAAGTACGAGCTCGCGCCCGGCAGCGAGGCGCTGCTGGATCAGTTGCTGGCCGAGACCCACAGGGCCGCCGAGATCCGGATGGCCTCCCAGCAGAGGACACCGTGAGCGCGCGCGAGGACCTGCTGCAACTGGCACGCCGGGCTGAGTCCGGAAACGCTGCCGCGCCGGATGCCCTCTGGGCGGCCCTGACGGTGGATGCCGAACAGGCCAGGAGGGCGGCGGTGCTGATGCTTTTTGGCGCCCTCGATGACGTTCCGGCTGTCTCGGGCAAGCCCCTGGCACCGGCCGATCTAGACGTCCTCCTGCTGGAGCGCGCCCACACCCTGGGTTCGCACCCGGGGCAGGTGGCGTTCCCGGGCGGCGCCATTGACGCCCGGGAAACGCCGGTTCAGGCAGCTTTGCGCGAGGCCGAAGAGGAAACCGGCCTCGACTCAGGCGGTGTGGAGGTCCTTGGCACCCTGCAGGAGCTGGGGCTCGCCCACAGCAACTTCCTGGTGACGCCGGTGCTGGGCTGGTGGCGCTCCCCGTCACCTGTCCGTGTGGTGGACTACGCCGAATCGGCGCAGGTGTTCCGGGTACCGGTCCGTGACCTGCTGGACCCGGACAACCGGGTGATGGCAACCGTCCACCGTGCCGGGCGCAGCTTCGACAGCCCGGCCTTCACGGTGAACGGTGTGGTGGTGTGGGGTTTTACCGGAATTGTCCTGAACGGGTTGTTTGAACAGCTGGGCTGGGCCGTTCCGTGGGACCGGAGCCGGCTCCACCGGATGGGCGCCTAGCCCTCAGGCCTGCTGCTGGCGGAGATCAACCACAATACCCGTGGCCGCGTTCTCCCGGACCGCCTTGACGCCCTCAAGCACTGTGTTGAGGGACTTGAACTTGGGTGAGACGGCAACCGTGTTGCCCTCTGCGTCGGTGAGCCGCAGCCGGTAGGACTCCTCGCCTACTCGATGAATTTCAAACCTGCCCGCCATATGCCGGACCTCCCCTGGAATGCGTCGTTGCATCAGCTTTTGACCGATCTGCCTCAGTCGCCACGTCGACCATAGCCCGCGCCACAAGCCTCTGGCGAGCTACTCCCGGGTAGGTTACTTTGGGGGTCGTGAGCTCCCCGCGGCGCAGGGGCCCGCGGACCTATTTGGCGTTGTCGTAGGAATCAACAACGGCCACACTGACGGGAAACTCCACCGGGATGGGCCCGAACAGCAGTTCCCTGGCAGCGCTGGCCGCCTCTTCAATGGCGGTGATGCAGGCGTCCACCGCGTCCGCCGGCGCATGAACCATCACCTCGTCATGCAGGAAGAAGACGAGTTCGGCGCTGACGTGGCCGTCGGTCCGGAGGGTGCGCAGCCGCCGTCGTAATTCCGCCAGCCAGCACGCCGCCCAGTCCGCAGCCGAACCCTGCACAACAAAATTGCGGGTGAAGCGTCCACGCGAACGGGCGATTGATTCTGCCCGGCGCTGTTCCTCGGCAGAAGCGGACCGCTGGCTCTGGAACCACCGCTCCGACGGCGGCGGGCTGCTCCGTCCCAGTCGGGTGGTAACTGTCCCGCCGGCCTCGCCGGTGCGGGCCGCCTGCTCAACAAAGTCCACTGCCCGGGGAAAAGTTCTTGCGAGCTGCGGCATGAGGCGGCCGGCCTCGCCGGAAGTGGCGCCGTACATGGCCCCCAGTAATGCCATCTTCGCTTTTGCCCGGTCCCCGCCGAATCCTTTGGCGGCGATGCCCGCGTAGAGGTCCTGGTTCCGGGCGGCTTCCGCCATGGAAGGGTCACGGGCGAGGGCCACCAGGACGCGCGGTTCCAGCTGGGAGGCATCCGCGACGATGAGCTTATAGCCCGGATCGGCATGGACTGCGCCGCGGATCTGGCGCGGAATTTGAAGGGCGCCGCCGCCGCGCGACGCCCAGCGGCCGGACACCACGCCACCCACCACGTACTCGGGCCGGAACCGTCCACCGTCCACCCAGGCGTCCAGCCAGGCCCAGCCGTTCGCTGCATGCAGGCGGGAAAGCTGTTTGTAGGCGAGCAACGGCTCGATGGCGGGGTGGGTGGATTCCCTCAGCTCCCACTTCCTGGTGCTTTTCACCTCTATCCCGTTGCGGTGCAGGGCCCGCATGAGGTCCTGCGGGGAGTCGGGATTCAGCGTGGGCGCGTTCAGGAGTCCGCGCAGCTCCTGGTTCAGCGCCTCAAGCCTGGCCGGGCGCTGGCCCAGGGGAGGCCGGGGGCCGAGGTGGTCGGCGAGGATCTGCCCGTGGAGGTCTTCGCGCCAGGGGACGCCGGCGTGCTGCATCTCGGCGGCGATCATGGCCCCTGCGGACTCGGCCGCCAGCAGCAGCTGAAGCCGGTTCCGCCGGTTATCCTCCGGGCTGACCGCGGCCAGCGCCACCTGCTGGGCAGCGTATTCAGCACGAAGCTCTTCAGGGCTGCGGTGCGTTTCCGGCCGGATCCCGGGAGCATCGAACAGGGCGCCCTGGTCTGCCGGGGGAGGCGGCGGCTGCAGCGACCGGGGAGGCTGGAGAGGATCCTCAACCACCATGCGTTCCGCGTTCCTGGCGTAGTCCGTGTGCTCGGTAAAGCGGGAGAACGCCAGGATGTTGCCGCAAAGGCTGAGGTCGTAGCACCGCTCCAGTTCGACGCCGGACGCCAGCAGGGCCGGGTACCAGTCCTGGGTGCGGTGCCAGATCCAGCGGGGCGGCTGCCCGCCTGGCCGGAGACTTTCGAAGTGACGTACGACGGCGGGAAGATCGCCGGTGCTGACCAGCCGGGGTTCGGGCGTGGCGTGCACTGGCTGTCCGGCCTGCGTGAGTTCCTGCAGGGCCGCGCCGTGGGGGTGGGCGGCGAGCAGCAGGTACATGGTCTTATTCTGCCTTGCCTTGCTGGACCTGGTTTTCCACATACGTGGCTGGAGTCCTTACCCGCTGTGGTCCCGGGGCGGAGAGTGGCTGTATGAGCAGGCACCAGCTGATCCCGTCCCGTCCTGATCCCTCGCACCCTGACCCGTCCCACCTTGATCCTTCGCACGCCGGAGCCGCCGGCGGCCCGGAAGGGGCAGGTCCGCCGGGACGCTTACGGCCCCATGTCCTTGGGCCGGCGGGCACTGCGGGAGGCGACGGGGACGCGTGGCTGCCGGCCGGCGGTGAGGACATCCTGCTGGTGACGTCCTCCCCTGTCCTTCGTGCCGAGGTGGAGCGGATCGTGGCCGCTGCCGGGGCGCAGCTGCGCGTTGCCGCCAACCCGGCAGAGGGAGGCCGGCATTGGGACGGGGCGGCAGCCGTGCTGGTGGGAAGCGACATCCGGGAGCTGCCCCCGCGCCGGCGGGCGCCCGCTGTCCTGGTGGGACTTGACGGCGAAGGTGACAGCCTGTGGCATCTTGCGGCTGTCCTCGGTGCAGAACGGGTGGCTGTCCTGCCCGACGCCGCAGCATGGCTCGCCGACCATCTCAGCCGGTCCCGTTCACCCGGTCCAGGCGGGGTGATCCTTGGCGTGACCGGCGGTTGCGGCGGTGCCGGGGCCACCACGGCTGCGATCTGGATCGCCCAGGCGGCGGCCGGACTCGGAGCCCGTGTGCTGCTGGTGGATGGCGATCCCTGGGGCGGCGGGCTGGAACTGGCCCTGGCCGCCGAAGAGAATCCCGGCCTGCGCTGGCCCGACCTTTCCGAGGCCAGGGGCAGCATCGATCCCATCCAGCTTGCGGACTCGCTGCCTGTTGCAGGCGGGTTCTCATTCCTGTCGTGGCCTGCCACCCGGGAGCAGCCGGTACCCGTTGCCGCTGCCGCCACCGCAGGCATCCTTGATGCTGCCCGCCGCGGGTATGAGCTGGTGGTGGTGGACATTGGCCGGGGAGCCGACCCCATCCATACGTTCGCCTGGGACTGCGACCGCATCGCCATGGTGGTCCCGGCGCAGCTGAAGGCTGCTGTGGCGGCCGTGCGGCTGCTCCAGGAGTTTCCGCCGGTTGAGGCTGCCCTCCTGGTCCGTGGCAAACCCGGCGCAGCGCTGGACGGCCCCCTGATCGCCGAGGCCATCGGACTTCCGGTCCAGGGGCGGGTGCCTGAGCTGCGCGGAGTCGCTGGGGCCGTGGAATCGGGCCGCCTCCTTGAGCTGGGCAAGCGGCGGGCGGTCCGGCACTTCGCGGCTTCCGTGCTGGACCTCCTCGGGGACGGGCTGGCCGCCGGAGAACGTGAATGAGGCACCAGGCGGCGGCTGGGGCAACGGACCCTGAGGCAGGTATCCGGCGGCGGGCGCGGATCCTGGACGCGGGCCGGGACAATCCCCGCCAGGACAGTCCCCTCCTGGTCAGTCCCCGCCAGGAGGGCAGGCGCCCGGATGAACCCGGCCCCGGCGAATGGCGCCGGCGTGAACGCCGCACGGGTGAGCGGCAGGCTGTTGACCTGGGACTCCTGGAATCCGTGCGGGATTCGATGATGTCGGACGCGGCAGCCGTTACGCCGTCGCGCGTGGCTGCGGCGGTGCAGGCCACAGGGAAGCTCTTGGGCACTGCGGGTTCGCTCGCCGCCGTGGAGCGCATCAGCGCCGAGCTGAACGGCCTGGGGCCCCTGCAGTCCCTCACCCGGGACCCGGCCGTAACGGACATCTTTGTGAATGCTCCCGGGTCCGTGTGGGTGGACAGGGGCCGCGGCATCGAGCGGGTGCCCGTGGCCTTCGACAACGAGGCCCAGCTCCGGGCGTTGGCCTGCCGGCTCGTGGCGGCAGGCGGCAGGCGGCTTGATGACGGCTCACCCTGCGTGGACGTGCGGCTGGCCGGCGGCTACCGAGTCCATGCCGTGCTGCCGCCCGTCTCAACGGCCGGGACGCTGCTCAGCATCCGGATCCGGCGCGAACGTGTTTTCACGATGGATGAGCTGCGGGACAGCGGCATGTTCAGCTCCGGACTGCAGCACGTCCTGGAACGGGTGGTGGAGCGCAGGCTGAGCTTCCTCATCAGCGGGGCCACCGGGTCCGGCAAGACCACCCTGCTCTCCACGCTGCTCGGCCTGTGCAGTCCGGCAGAACGGTTGGTCCTCATCGAGGATGCCTCGGAACTGAATCCCGTCCATCCGCATGTGGTGTCCCTGGAGTCACGCCACGGAAACCTCGAAGGCGGTGGAGAAGTGGACCTTGGCGATCTCGTCCGGCAGGCGCTCCGCATGCGCCCGGACAGGCTGGTGGTGGGCGAATGCCGCGGAGCGGAAGTCCGGGAGCTTCTCACTGCCATGAACACCGGACACAGCGGCGGGGGCGGGACCATCCATGCGAATACTGCCGCTGCTGTTCCCGCCCGGCTCACTGCGCTCGGTGCACTCGCCGGAATGAACGCTGACGGCGTGAGGCTCCAGGCAGCGAGCGCGCTGGACGTGGTCATCCACGTGGACAGGACGCGCCGCGGCCGGGCAGTGGCGTGCGTGGGCCTGATCGGGGAAGGCCCCAGCGGGCTCACCGTCCAGCCTGCCCTGGAAACTGTCGAGGGTAGCGTGGCCGCCGGCCCCGCCTGGACGGCGCTGGCGGCACGGTTGGGGCTTGACCCGGGACTGCCCGCATGATGCTCCTTCTTGTCGTTTCCCTGGGACTGGCTGCGGTGCTGCTTGCCAGGCCGCCGCTGGGTGCCCCCGCCAGGTTGCGCCGCACCGGCGTGTCCGGCCCGGTTGTGGGCCGCAAAGCCCCCTCGCGGGGCGGCTTTGCGCGGAAGCTGCGTGGTGCCGGGAGAGGAGCACAGCCAGCGGCGCCCATGACCCTGGTGGTACAGCAACTCGCCGCGCTGCTCAAAGGCGGCCGCACGCCGGCGCGGCTCTGGGAGGAGATCTGGGACGTCTACGGTTCGTCCGGCTCCCACGCGTACGGCCTGTCCGCGGGATCCGGTGCCATGCTCGCCGCCGCGCGTGCTGCCGCCGGCCGCGGCCTTCCCGTTTCGGAAGCCATCCGTCGGGCGTCGCCGTCCGCCTTTCCCCGGCGGGACAAAGAGTCCCGCATCTGGTCGGAGCTCGCGGCATGCTTCGACATCGCGGAGGCAAGCGGCTGTCCGCTCGCGGACGTGCTGACCAGGTTCGCCGCGCAGCTTGAAGTGGAGGACGACGCCGACGCGGCCCGCCAGACGGCCCTGGCCGGACCAAAGGCCACCGTCAGCCTCCTTACCTGGCTGCCGCTGATGGGGCTGGGCCTGGGAATGGCCCTGGGCGTGGACCCGCTCGCCATCCTGCTGGGAACACCCTGGGGACTCGCAGCACTTGCAGCCGGAGCCGGCCTGACAGTGGCCGGGCGGTTGTGGTCGGCCAGGCTGGTGGCCGCGGCAGCAGGGGCTGGAGCGCCATGACCCCGCCTTCCGCCGCAGTGCTCGCGATCTTCCTTACCCTCGCCGCGGCGGCAGCACTGGCCGGCAGCGGGCGGGGCAGGCCCCGCAAGCGGCTGCGCAGTTGGTCCGCCGGCTCCACCTGCCGCGGCGCGAAGGCCTCCGCCGGCGACGGAGGGCATCTGTCCGGACCTGCGCCCGAAGGGCTCAGGGACACCGCCATGATGCTCGAACTTGTGGCCGCCATGCTGGACGCCGGGTCGGGCATCGGCCGTTCACTCGAACTGGTGGCAGCCTCGGCTTCTGGCAAGTACAGCGGAGCCCTGCGGCCGGTGGTGGCGGCACTGGCAATCGGGGCCGACTGGGAAACCGCATGGCGCAGCAGCGCGGTCCGGCTCCCCGAGGTCCTGGAACTACGCGACGCCCTGGGGTTCGCTGCCCTGACAGGTGCGCCGTCGTCAGCGATTCTCTACGCGCAGGCGGCACGGCTCCGCCGGGAGAGGTTCCGTGCTGCAGAGAAGCGCGCGGCATCACTGGGAGTGAAGCTGGTGGTTCCGCTGGGCCTCTGCTCCCTTCCGGCCTTTATCTGCCTGGGCGTGGTTCCTGTGCTCCTGGCTCTTGTGCCTTCAGGTTCCTAGGCGCCTGTGTCTTCTCCTCCACAGGTGGGAAACCGTTGGGCTTTTCCACTTACGAACCCCCACGGCTTACCGCTCCACGCCAGGCCCGGAAGAGTCAAGACAGCCGGCAACACCACCGGCCCAAAGGAAGGAAACACCACATGTCCACTCATCACCGCCGCCCCTACACTGGCGGGGCCGCGGCGCCCGCCGCTGCCCGTGCCGCCTCCCGGGAACACCGCGGTACCGGCCACCACGGCCTCCGCGCCGGGGGCAGCAGCCCGCTGACCGCCCACACCGTGGAACTGTATCCGGGTGCAGGCGCGCCGAGGACCATCAAGGGCAGGGTCCGGCTCCTCGGATCAGAGGCAGGGATGGCAACCGCCGAATACGCCATCGCCACCCTTGCCGCCGTGGGCTTTGCCGGGCTCCTTGTCTTCATCCTTCGCAGCGAGGAGGTCCGCGGCTTCCTGCTCACCCTGATCCGCACCGCGCTGGCCTTGCCATGACCGAGGCCCCGGCCGTGCTCCCGGCCGCGGATCCGTTCGGTCCAGGCCAGACCACCGCAGGTAAGTCCGCCGCGGGTCCCTCCACCACGGGTCCGTCCGCCGCCGCACAGTCCGCCACCGGACCTACCGGCGGGCGGGACCGTGCGGCCTGCAGTCCCACCGGAGGCCCCGCGGCCCAGGAGTCGTGCGGCGCGGTGACAGCGGAGTTTGCCGTCACCCTGCCCGCGGTCCTGCTACTGCTGGCCATGCTGCTGGCGGGGGCCTCCGCCGGGGTCACCCAGCTGCGATTGGAGGAGGGAGCGCGTGCCGGCGCCCGCGCACTTGCCCGTGGTGACGATTCCCCCACTGTGGAAAGAATCGTCCGGACCCTGGCCGGCGGGTCGGCGTCCGCGGCGGTATCGGCCGACGGCGAGTGGCTGCATGTCACCGTGACAGACAGGGTGGGTGGACCCCTGGGCGCATCCATCCCGTGGCATCTGACTGCGCGGGCCTCCACCCGGAGCGAGGCGGCGGGATGACCCACGGCAAGGCACCCGGAACGGGCCGCGGGCTCGGGGCGAACATGACCGGGCGTCGTGGTTCAGGCCGGAACGGACATGCAGACGGCACCAACCGGGAACGCGGTTCGGGGACGGTGCTGGCGGCCGGCCTTGCCTTGGTGATGATGACGGCCATGGCGCTGATGCTGTTGCTGGCGCAGTCGGCCGTCCTGGCCAGCAGGGCGGCAGCCGCTGCCGACCTTGCTGCACTGGCAGCGGCCGACGCCCTGCGCGGCCTTGCCTCCGGGGAACCGTGCACCGTTGCGGTGGAGGTGGCTGCCCGGCACGGGGCCGCCGTGGTGGGCTGCGCGGAGGGTACTGGCCAGACCGTTGAAGTGAGGACCGAGTTGGTGGAACGGACGGTGTTCGGTTCAGCCCATGGGCGCTCCCGTGCGGGGCCTCCGCCCTAGCCAGTCCAGGTCAGTGCCGGACTTGCAGGCCCGGGGAAGCACCTTCGGTGGCGTCCTTGAGCAGGACGTCGAGGAGGGTGACGGCGGCCCCCTTGTCCAGCGGGTTGTTCTTGTTCCCGCATTTGGGCGACTGGACGCAGGAAGGGCACCCGGAATCACATTCGCAGGCCTTGATGGCGTCACGGGTGGCTGTCAGCCAGACCTTGGCCTTGTCGAAACCGCGTTCGGCAAATCCCGCGCCGCCGGGGTGTCCGTCGTACACAAAGATGGTGGGCACCCCGGTGTCGGCGTGCAGGGCCGTGGACACCCCGCCGATGTCCCACCGGTCGCTGGACGCCACCAGGGGCAGCAGGCCGATCGCAGCATGTTCCGCTGCGTGCAGCGCTCCAGGGAACTGGGCTTCGATAAGGCCTGCCCCGGTGAGGGAGCGATTGTCCACCACGAACCAGACGGCCTTGGTGAAGAGTTCGCGGGCACCCAGTTCCAGCGGCTCCTCCCCAAGGATTTCGTTGGAGATGAGTGCCTTGCGCTGGAAGGAGACAACCTGGGTAGTCACTTTCACGTCGCCGAAATGAACGGAGATGTCACCCCATTCCACCGTCCGCTGGGTCTCCAGCACCTCAATCTGGGTCACGTCCCGGGCTGTGGTGTAGTAATCGGGATTGGCGCGGCGCACCATCACGCAGTGGTCGTCCTCGTTGAGGTCCTCCACCACGTAACTGTCACCCTGGTGGATGTAGACGGCGCCGGTGTGTGCCTGGTAGTGCGTCTGCGGGGAATCCATCGTGCCAAGGAGGGACCCGGTCTCGGCATCCACGATGCTCACCGGCCCGCCGCCGTCGGCCCGCAGGTTCACCATGGCGGCCGCGCTCTGGGAGTGTGTCCAGAACCAGCCCGCGGGCCGCCGCCGGAGGTAGCCCTGCGCCACCAGCCTGTCCAGGAGGGACTCCGCGGTGGCTCCGAACAGGCCCAGCTCCGCGGGTCCCAGGGGAAGCTCGGCCGCCGCGGCGCACAGGTGTGGCCCCAGGACGTAGGGGTTGGAGGGATCGAAGACCGTCGCTTCCACTGACACGTCGAAGATCGCCTCGGGATGGTTCACCAGGAAGGTGTCCAGGGGATCGTCGCTGGCCACGAAGGCCGCGATGGCATCCTGGCCCGCCCTTCCGGCCCGTCCGATCTGCTGGAACAGGGAGGCCCGCGTGCCGGGCCATCCTGCGACCAGGACGGCGTCCAGGCCCGAGATATCAATGCCCAGTTCCAGCGCCGAGGTACTCGAAACGCCCAGGAGCTCGCCGGAGCGCAGCGCCCGTTCAACCGCACGGCGTTCTTCGGGCAGGTATCCGGAACGGTAGGCGGCCACCCGCTGCGGCAGGCTGGGATCCACCTCATCCAGGAGGCGTTTGGTGATCGAGGAGATGGTTTCCGCCCCGCGCCGGGACTTGATGAACGCGATGGTGCGGATGCGCGCTGACACCAGGTTCGCCAGCAGGTCGGCAGTTTCCGCCACCGCCGTCCGCCGTTCCCTGGCGCCGTTCTCGCCCCGGACCTCGGTCAGCGCAGGTTCCCAGAAAGCCACGGTGGTGGAACCGTGCGGGGAGCCGTCACGGGACACGGCCTTGACCGGGGCACCAATGAGGCGGGCGAAGGACACGTCAGGCTCTGACGCGGTGGCGGAGGCTGCGATGAACACCGGCCCCGGATGGGCTGCACCTGCACCGTAGTACGCGCAGATCCGGCGCAGCCGGCGCATCAGGTTGGCCACATGGGAGCCGAAAACGCCCCGGTAGCTGTGGGCCTCGTCAATGATCACGTAGCGCAGGCGGCGGAAGAAGCCCGCCCACCAGGCATGGTTGGGAAGGATCCCGAAGTGGAGCATGTCCGGGTTGGCCAGGATGAAGTTGGCGTGGTCCCTGATCCAGCGGCGGGACGCGGGGTCGGTGTCGCCGTCATAGGTTTCCGCCCGCACGGTGGGCAGTTTCAGGGCGCGGATGGCGTTGAGCTGGTCGGCGGCCAGGGCCTTGGTGGGGGAGAGGTACAGGGTGACGGCGCCGTCGTCGTGGATCTTCCCCGGGTCGGCCAGGACGCGGAGCTCGGAGCGGTGGATGGCGTCAAGGGCCGGCAGCTGATACGCCAGCGACTTCCCTGACGCGGTTCCGGTGGCCACCACCACGTGTTCACCGCCGTGGGCTATGCCGGCTGCCTCCACCTGGTGCCGGTAGGGCTCCTGGATGCCCAGCGAACCGTATGCCGCCACCAGGTCGGGGTGCACCCACGCGGGCCACGGCTCATGCTCGGCCTCGCGGGCCGGGATGGTGCGCACATGACGGAGCTGTTCCGGGTCCGGGCCGCGGCCCAGCAAGGGAATCAGGGAGTCATGGGGGTTCACCCCCACATTGTTTCACCCGGCGGGGCCTGGCCGGCCCCGGTTCGCCACGGGGGTAACAGGACGGGTCAGCTCAGGGAAAGGTCGGAACCGTCGTGGGATGCGGAGAGCATCAGCACATGGGAAACCGTGGTCCAGCCGAGGTGGGAATACAGTTTCCGGCCGTCAGCGGAGGCCAGGAGAAGGCCCTCCTGCACGTCATGCTCGAAGGCCTGGGCGGCCAGGGCCCGCATGATGAAACTGCCCAAGCCACGGCGCTGGAAAGCCGGTTCGGTGATGATCTTGTCGAACACCGCGGTTTCCCCCACCACAAAGACGCGTCCGCTGGCCGCCAGGGTGTCGCCGGAGCGGACCTCTGCGTAGTGCACGCCGTCCTGCTCCCACGTTGAGTGCGTGAGGTCGTCGTCGGGGAGCCAGGGATCCTCTGCGTCCTGGGTTTCCATGTCCACGATCATCATTGCCTGCGAGGCAGAGGTCACGTTCAGGCCGTGCCGTTCCGCCAGGGCGGAGTAACGCGGGATGTCATTGGTGAGGATGGTGAGGACCCTCGCGGGCGCCTCCGCCGTCTTAGCGGCCAGGGCTGCGAATTCATCGTCCGTGGGCTCGGAGGCGAAGAATTCCCAGTCGCCGCTGGTGTCGGCACGGAGCACGGCAGGGAACCGGCCCTCGGTGGATGTCCGGTAACCGCGACAACCGGCCCAGCCGGCCACCCACACCTCAAGAAGGCCAGTGATGTCTTCAACCATGGTTTCCGGACTCATGGCATGAGACTATTCCAGCCCGGTCGCCAGCAACAGGGGGCTGCCAAGAGCTTATGCAATTGTGATGCGGCGAAGCCGGTACGGGCCGGCAGTCGTGGCCGCCGCTCCGGCAGCCACGGTTCCCGCTCCGCCCGTCCCAAGCGTGCCGGTACCCTTAAATACGTGGCTTTAAACCGGATTGTGCTTTTTTACGGCTTTACCCCCCTTCCAGACCCGGAGGCGGTACGGCTCTGGCAGCGTGCGCTCTGCGAGAAGCTCGGGCTGACGGGCCGCATCCTGATCTCCAAGGACGGCATCAACGCCACCGTGGGCGGTGAGATCGGCGCCGTGAAGCAGTACGTGAAGACAACGCGCGAGTACCAGGGCTTCAGGGACATCGACGTGAAATGGTCCGACGGCGGTGCGGAGGACTTCCCGCGCCTCAGCGTCAAAGTGCGCGACGAGATTGTTTCCTTCGGTGCGCCCGGCGAGCTGAAGGTCGATGCCCACGGGGTGGTGGGCGGCGGGACCCACCTCAAGCCCGAGGAACTGCACCAGCTCGTTGACGCCAAGAAGCAAAGCGGGGAGGACGTGGTGTTCTTTGACGGGCGGAACGCCTTCGAAGCGCAGATCGGCCGGTTCAAGGACGCAATCGTCCCGGACGTTGCCACCACCCATGACTTCATCCAGGAGCTCGAGTCCGGCAAGTATGACGGGCTCAAGGACAAGCCCGTGGTCACCTACTGCACCGGCGGGATCCGCTGCGAGGTGCTGTCCAGCCTGATGGTGAACCGGGGCTTCAAAGAGGTGTACCAGCTGGACGGCGGCATTGTCCGCTACGGCGAAACCTTCAAGGACCAGGGCCTGTGGGAGGGCTCGCTGTACGTCTTCGACAAACGCATGCACCTTGAGTTCAGCGACGACGCGAAGACCATCGGGCAGTGCGCCCGCTGCGCAGCGCCCACCAGCAAGTTCGAGAACTGCTCCAACCCCAGTTGCCGGACCCTCACCTTGTACTGCGCGGAGTGCGCCTCCAGCCCGGAAACCCTCCGCTGCCCGGAGGGCTGCGCCGCCTGAGCACAGGCAGCCAGGTCAGAGAAGCCGCAGCCGGTAGGCGTAGTTCGCGCCTGTCCTGGCCTCCACCCTGATGGTGAGCGCTGTTTCCGACGAAAGATAGATGACGTTCTCCCTGTTGATCCCGCACCGGAGCCCCAGGTCCACCAGCGTCAGCGATTCGCTGCGGACCGTGAAGGTCACGCGCCGCTGGCTGCGGCACGCCAGGGACAGCACGTAGGTGCCCGTCCCCAGCACCGGAGTGGATTCGGTCCGGACGTTGCCCGCGGCCACAAGTCCCGCTCCGGCGGAGGCCACCGGCTGCCCGGGGTCGGGAAGCGTGCGGGCCGCCCATGCGCCGGTTTCCTCCTCGCTGACGGGATCGTTCTGCAGGGGGTCGCGGGTGAACACCGGCCCGGGAAGGCGCGTCGCTTCCGCCTCGACGGGCCCGGGCAGGTTCCGCCCGTCGTCGTACGTATATTCACACCCGCCCAGCATCATCCCGGCGGCCGCCACAGCAATGGCGACGGCGGCGGCCGGCTTCCGCCCTGGCCGCACCCGTGCGTCCCCAGCGAGGGCCGTGGGGGCGGTGGATGGCGCGGAGGCCGTCCGCACACTGGGCATAGTCCGACTGTATGCCCGACGGCGGCGGCGGGCCAGAGCACGGAGGGCGGTTAGTCCGCGGGCGCCAGCCGGTAGGCGTAAATGAGGGGTGCGTCCACGCTGTACGTGCTGATCTCCAGTGTGCCGGCATCCGGCAGGGTGATTTTTGTGGATTCCCGGCTGCCGTTGCAGGCTGCTCCGGCGTCCGCCAGCTTCTTCCCGTCCAGCGATACGGCGAAGAAAGCCTTTCCGCCGCCCTCACACGTGGCGGTGAGGATGTAGCGGCCCGCCGGGACATCAGCGGCTTCCCTGATGATGCGGTCCCGGTTGAGGATTTTGCCGGCGTCCTCAAGGACCGCTCCCGGAACCGGGGGCAGCGCCGTGGCCTGCCACTGCGGGACGTCCGCGTTCTCGATGGAAACAACGGGGGAGCACCCGGCCAGGACAAGGGCCGCCGCACCCGCGGACACGGCGGACCACGGCATCAGGCGGGCACGCCGCGCGGGCCGGAGCCGGGCGCGCGGAAGGACGGAAGAACGCGAAGGCATGCCTCAACGCTACCCGGTGCCGGCCGCCCCGGCCTCCGGTGCCCGCCGGACTAAACTTGGGCAGTGCCTAGATCCCCATACGAGTTCACCGCCGGCAACACCCCGGACGCACCCCGCAGCGACCTCCCGGAGCTGCTCACGGCCCTCGCCGCCGATCTGCGGGGCCTGGACTACACGCCCGACGGCGTCGCCAGGCTCCTGGGCGCCGCCGCTTCCGAGGCCCTGAACCGGGACCAGATCATTCCGGCCCTGCTGGCAGTGGACCGGGCTGTGCGCCAGGACGAAGGGAACGCGGCGCTCGCCGCCGTCGTCCGCCTCTGGCTCCTTGCCGAGCCGCAGGCGAAGGACACGCTCGACGCCGCCCTTCCGGGCATCGGTGCCGACGGGCTCCTCACGCTGGGGCTTGTTGAGCCCGTACCCGGCGCGGGCCTGTTGGCCGCCAAGGCTGATCTGCGGCCGTACGGGTGGTCCGGCACCTCCGGGAACAACACAGACGGCAGCGGGGGTGCGGAGCTTTGGGTGGCGAGCGACCTGGCCGCACACCAGCAGGCGGGGGTGCTGCGGCACGACCACGTGCTCGGCATCGGCCAGGCGTCCACCACCCTGGTGCAGACCACCGTCCGCCGCCATACCGGACGCGCCCTGGACCTCGGCACGGGATGCGGCATCCAGGCCTTCCACCTGCTCCACCACTGCGAGCACGTCACGGCCACGGACATCTCCGAACGGGCACTTGCTTTCACGCGCTTCAACATCCTGCTCAACGCCGCGGCCCTGTCCGTTGACCCGTCCCGGCTGGAGGACAGGGTGAGCCTGCGCCTCGGCTCACTCCTGGACCCCGTGGCAGGCGAGGAATTCGGGCTGGTGGTGTCCAATCCTCCGTTCGTGATCACGCCGCGGAGCGCAGGGGAGGCTGCCGCGGAGCAGTTCACCTACCGCGACGGCGGCCTTCCGGGCGATGCGATTGTTGCCTCGCTGGTTGCTGATCTGCCCGGGATCCTGGCCCCCGGCGGCACCGCGCAGATGCTGGGGAACTGGGAAGTGGCGGCCGGAACCGGGTGGCAGGAGCGCCCGCGGACGTGGGTCCGGCCGGACACGGATGCCTGGTTCATCCAGCGCGAGCAGGTGGGGCCGGAACAGTACGCGGAAACCTGGCTGCAGGACGCCTCCGAGGGCCGGGACCGGCAGCACTACCGGGACGCTTACGCGGCCTACCTGGCGGACTTCGAGTCGAGGAACGTGGAGGGCATCGGCTTCGGCATGGTCTGGCTCCGGCGGCCGCCGGCACCCGGGCAGGGCACCTTCAGCCGGTTCGAGGAAATCACCTACCCCATCGAGCAGCCCATCGGCCCCCACCTGGGCGCCGCCGTCGAACGCATCGACTGGCTGGCCGCGCACAGCCTCGAGAAAGCGCACCTGCTGGTGGCCGAGGATGTCACGGAGGAGCGCCACCAGCGCCCGGGAGCGGAGCATCCGGGCGTGATCCTGCTCCGGCAGGGCGCGGGCCTGCGCCGGACAAACCTGCTGAGCACCGAGCTGGCAGGCTTCGTGTCGGCCTGCGACGGCGACCTTTCCGCCGGGCAGATTGCCGGTGCCCTGGAGGCGCTGCTCGGCGGCGGGATGGCAGGCGGGGACGGGTTCGACGCCGGTTCCTTCCGGGGCCGGCTGCTCGCCGATGTGGCCAATCTGGTGCGGGACGGCTTCCTGATCCCTGCCGCCGGATAAGGCGCGGAGCAAGGCGCCGGCGGCGCCCGGCAGAACCCCCTTCTTTTCCACATGGATGCGCACATTTCTGCAAAATATGGTGAACTAGGCCAGTATGGGCGCATCTGCCCGAGCAACCTTTTTCTGTAGGAGCACCGTGCCAAGCAAGGCCAAAACCGGCAAGAAACTCGTGATTGTGGAGTCTCCGGCCAAGAGCAAGACCATCGCCAAGTACCTCGGCGAGGGCTTCATCGTAGAGGCCTCCATTGGTCACATCCGCGACCTGCCGCAGCCATCCGAGCTCCCCGCCGAGCTGAAGAAAACGTCGGTGGGCAAGTTCGCCGTCGACATCGATCACGACTTCAAGCCCTACTACGTGGTGTCCGCGGACAAGAAGAAAAAGGTCACTGAGCTTAAGGCCGCGCTCAAGGACGCCGACGAACTTTATCTCGCAACCGATGGGGACCGCGAGGGCGAAGCCATCGCGTGGCACCTGCTGGAAGTGCTCAAGCCCAAGGTCCCGGTGTACCGGATGACCTTCGGCGAAATCACGAAGGAAGCCATCCAGCGCGCCATGGGCAATCTGCGCGATGTGGACACCGCGCTGGTGGACGCCCAGGAGACCCGCCGCGTCCTGGACCGCCTCTACGGCTACGAAATCTCCCCGGTGCTGTGGCGCAAGGTGGCCCGCGGCTTGTCCGCCGGCCGCGTGCAGTCCGTGGTGACCCGTATGGTGGTGGACCGCGAACGCGAGCGAATGGCCTTCAAAGCCGCCTCCTACTGGGACCTCACGGGCCAGTTCGGCGCCGACGCCGGGTCCTTCAAGGCCAAGCTCGCCGCCGTGGACGGGGCGAAGGTGGCCAGCGGCCGGGACTTCAACGACGACGGCGTCCTGACGTCGAAGAACGTTGCCCACCTGAACGAGGAGCTGGCTGCGTCCCTGGCGGCAGGGCTGCAGGACGCTTCGTTCACCGTCCGGTCCGTCGACACCAAGCCGTACACCCGGCGCCCGGCTGCGCCCTTCACCACCTCTACGCTGCAGCAGGAGGCCGGCCGCAAGCTGCGTTTCTCCTCCAAGAGCACCATGCAGGTGGCCCAGCGGCTGTACGAAAACGGCTACATCACCTATATGCGTACGGACTCCTCCGCGCTGAGCGACGAAGCCCTCACCGCCGCGCGGCGCCAGGCGTCCGAGCTGTACGGCCCGGAGTACATCCCGCAGTCCCCGCGCGTGTACACCGGCAAGGCAGCCAACGCGCAGGAAGCGCACGAGGCCATCCGCCCCGCCGGTGACTCATTCCGCACCCCGGCCCAGGTGGCCAAGCAGCTCTCGGGCGACGAATTCCGCCTCTACGAACTCATCTGGAAGCGCACCGTTGCGTCCCAGATGGCCGATGCGAAGGGCTCGACGGCGACCATCCGGTTGGGTGCCGTCGCTGCGGACGGCCGGGATGCCGAGTTCTCGGCCTCCGGCACCGTGATCACGTTCCCCGGCTTCCTCGCAGCCTACGAGGAAGGCAAGGACGAGACCCGCGGAGACGACGATTCCGACGACGCCCGCCGGCTGCCCAACGTGGCCAAGGGTGATGCCCTCACGGCCTCCGAGATCCTGGCAGTGGGCCACGAAACCTCGCCGCCGCCGCGCTACACCGAAGCGTCACTGACGGCCGAGCTGGAGAAGAGGGGCATCGGCCGCCCGTCCACCTACGCCTCCACCATCTCCACCATCCAGGACCGCGGATACGTCCGGAAACAGGGTTCTGCGCTGGTCCCCAGCTGGATCGCCTTCTCGGTGATCCGCCTGCTGGAGCAGCACTTCAGCGACTACGTTGACTACGAGTTCACCGCGGACATGGAAGGCGACCTGGACAAGATCGCCAACGGCCAGGCCGTGGGCGCCTCCTGGCTCCGCCACTTCTACTTCGGGGAAGAGTCGGACCCGGGCCTGCTGAGCATCGTGAACAACCTGGGGGAGATCGACGCCCGCGAAATCAACTCCATCCCCATCACGGATGAGATCACGCTGCGGGTTGGCAAGTTCGGCCCGTACCTGGAGAGCTCGGCCGCCACTGTTGACCCGAAGACCGGGGAGATCGTGGAGTCGCCCCGGGCCAACGTGCCCGAGGACCTGGCTCCGGACGAGCTGACCGCTGCCAAGGCCATTGAACTGATGGAAACCGCTGCCCCCGAGGAGCGGGTACTGGGCACCGACCCGCACACTGGGCATACGGTGGTTGCCAAGAACGGCCGATACGGCGCCTACGTCACCGAGGTCATCCCGGAGATGACCGAGGAACAGATCGCCGCCCAGCCGGTGGAGTACTACAAGAACGGCAAGCCCAAGCCGCCGAAGAAGCCGGTCAAGGCCAAACCCCGCACCGGCTCGCTGTTCAAGTCCATGACCGTGGAGTCAGTCACCCTTGACGAGGCGCTGCAGCTCATGAGCCTGCCCCGCGCCCTGGGCGAGGACGCCGAAGGCAACCTCATCACGGTGCAGAACGGCCGGTTTGGCCCCTACCTCAAGAAGGGGACCGACTCACGGTCCATCGGCTCCGAGGAAGAGATCTTCACCATCACCCTGGACCAGGCGCTGGAGATCTACTCCCAGCCGAAGCAGCGTGGCGCCCGGGCCGCCGTCCCGCCGCTGGCGGAGTTCGGCCCCGACCCGGTGTCGGAGAAGAACATCGTGGTGAAGGAGGGCCGCTTCGGCCCCTACATCACCGACGGGATCACCAATATCACCGTTCCTCGGGCAACCTCCCTGGAGGAGCTGACGCGTGAACAGGCCGTGGAACTGCTGGCGGAGAAGCGTGCCAAGGGTCCGGTGAAGCGTACGGCCACCCGCAAGGCCCCGGCCAAGAAGAAGGCCACCGCCAAGAAGTAGCGGTGGTTACGGGGTTTGCATGGGGCACTGGATCGTGATCGGGTAGGGGGATGACTGAACAGCCAGCGCACACGGATCTCCAGCCCCTCAACGACCTCGAGGAAAAGCTCGCGAAGGGCGGGCAGCCTGACGCCAGCCCGGTAGACGTCATCCTGTCCTTCCTGAACAGCGAGGTCTACATCATCAGTTCGGACGGCATCGAGGGCGAGGACTCCCAGGTGGAGCCCCTGGTCCTGGGCAATGCCGACGGCGACCCCGTCCTCGCCGTCTTCTCGCACCCCAGCCGCGTGGACCAGCAGTACCTCGAAGCTGCGCCCAACGTGCTGGGCACCCAGGGTGCGGCCATCATCGCGAACATCGGTGACGAACTGGGAATGGTCATCAACCCGGGCGCAGCCTACGGATTCGAGATCAACCCCGAGGGCGTGGCCAACATCAAGCGCGACTTCAAGCGGGCTGACGAGCAATAATTGCACCATGCGGCTAGGCGTCCTCGATATCGGGTCCAATACTGTCCACCTCCTCCTGGTGGATGCCCACCCCGGTGCGCGGCCGGTGCCCTTCGCCTCGCACAAGCGGCCGCTGTCCCTGGTCCAATACCTGGAACCGGACGGCAGCATCAATGACGCCGGCCAGCACGAGCTCACCGAGTTCGTCCTTGAAGCCTGGGAGTTTGCGGCCAGGCACAAGGCCGAAGACCTCCTGGCCTTCTGTACGTCAGCCATCCGCGAGGCCACCAACGGCCCCGAGGTCCTGGCCCGGGTCAAGCACGAAACCACCGTGACCCTTCAGGAACTCACCGGCAGCGAAGAAGCATCCATGACCTTCTTCGCCGTCAGGCGCTGGCATGGGTGGGGTGCCGGACCCATTCTCAACCTGGACATCGGCGGCGGCTCCTTTGAGATGGCCTTCGGCCAGGATGAGCTTCCGGAAGTGGCCACGTCCGTGCCGCTGGGTGCCAGCCGGCTCACGCGGGACTGGCTGTCCGAAGATCCGCCGTCGGCCAAGAGCGTCAAGGAGTTGCGGCGGTACATCCGCGCCACCCTCAAGCCTGCGGTCCGGGAATTCGACGGGTTGGGCCGGGCCAACGTGGTGGCGGGAACGTCCAAGACCTTCCGCTCCCTGGCACGGATCGCCGGGGCCGCCCCCAGCGCGGCCGGCCCCTACGTCAAGCGCGAGCTGCAGGCTTCGGACCTGGGGGTCTGGGCGCAGCGGATCTCGGCCATGAAGGTCGAGGACCGGCTGCACCTGCCGGGCGTCTCCGAAGCCCGCGCCCACCAGCTGCTGGCCGGAGCGCTTGTGGCGGAGGCCGCACTGGAACTCTTCAAGTTCAAGAAGCTGAGGATCTGCCCTTGGGCCTTGCGTGAAGGCCTCATCCTCCGCCGGCTGGACCAGCTGGTGTTTTCCGGGCCCCTGGAGCTCGCACCCCACCTGGCCCCGCCGCAGACTGTCGAAGCCGCGGTCTAGGAACTCCTTAAAAGGGAAGTACCGGCGTCGGCAACAGGAAAATGGGGGAAAACCTGTTGCCGGACGCCGGTACCCTGGCAGGGATCCCCATCCCTGCCGCATCACTCGCACCCTCAATGAGGTAGTACCCACGCTAGGACTCCAAGTTGTGAGGCACCTGCACCCAACATGTGAGCCACCTGTGAATGGGTTTCGGCGAGTTCCCACCCTTTTGTGTCCGCCCCGGGTCATGGATTTCTGCGCTTGCCGGGCCGAACTGTAATGATGGAGCCATGAGCAACCGAATCGCATTCCTTGGCTGTGGATCCATGAACGAAGCAATTCTGAGTGGCCTGCTGGAATCCGGAACGGATCCGGCGGACGTCGTCGCAACCGTCCGGAGGGCAGAGCGTGCCGCAGAGCTGGCGGAACGGCACCACGGGGTGACCGCAATCGCCGGGGAAGAGGAGCCGGACAACAACAAGCAGGCAACCAAGGGATCCGGCGTCGTGATCCTGGGCGTCAAGCCTGTTGGCATCACGGAGCTGGCGCGGGAAATCAGCAGCTCGCTCTCGCCCACCACGGTGGTGGTCAGCGTGGCAGCGGCGGTGTCCATTGCCCAGCTTGAGGCGGCACTGCCCGCAGGGCAGCCGGTGATCCGCTCCATGCCCAATACACCGGCCAAGCTGGGCCGCGGCGTGGTGTCGGTCTCGCCGGGCACCAGCTGCACCCCTGAACAGCTCAAGAGGGTCAAGGATGTCCTGCACGGTGCGGGGACGGTGGTGGAGGTCCCCGAGGAACAGGTGGACGCGCTCTCTGCGATCAGCGGTTCCGGACCGGCGTACGCGTTCTACCTGGCTGAAGCAATGGCCGCAGCGGGCCGGGAGCTTGGCCTGGACCCGGAACTGTCCCTTCTCCTCGCCCGGGAAACGGTGGCCGGAGCCGGCTTTATGCTGGCCGAGCCCGGTGCCGATCCCACCGCACTGCGCAAGGCCGTGACCAGCCCGAACGGCACCACCGAGAGGGCCATCGCCACGTTCGACGAGCGCGGCCTTCCCGCCATCATTGCCGCCGGTGCCCGCGCCGCCGCGGAGCGCGCAGCCGAGATCACCAGGCAGCTCGGCTGACTCACGTCGGGAACTAGGGCCGGGCTGCGAACCGTTCCAGCAGGTCCACGTGCCCGGACACGATCAGCATATCCCGGGAGGACACCTTGGTCTCCGGGCGGGCGTAGGTGAAGTCCTCACCCGGTGACTTCACACCAACGATCGTCACGCCGTACTTGGACCTGACCTTGGATTCGTCCAGCGTGAATCCCACCGTTTCGCGCGGGGGGTACATCTTGACGATGGCGAAGTCGTCGTCGAATTCGATGAAGTCCAGCATCCGGCCGGAGACCAGGTGCGCGGCCCGGACGCCGGCGTCGGCCTCCGGATAGATCACATGGTTGGCGCCGATGCGGGTAAGGATTTTGCCGTGGGAGGGCGTAATGGCCTTCACCCAGAGGTGTTCGATGCCCAGGTCCACGAGGTTGACAGTGATCAGCACCGAGGATTCGATGGACGTGCCCACCCCCACGACGGCCGAGCTGAACTCCTGGGCGCCCAGCTGGCGGAGTGCGTCGATGTTGGTGGCGTCAGCCTCCACGACGTGGGTGAGCAGCGGCGCCCATTTCTGGACGAGGGTCCTGTCCCGTTCGATGGCGAGGACCTCGCGGCCCTGCTTGACCAGCTGCTCTGCCGTGGAGGAACCGAACCGTCCCAGCCCGATGACCAGCACGGGAGCGTTGTGGGCGGGGCGACGCGGGGCGTCGGGTGAACTAGCCAATGATGGGCCTCTCTTCGGGATAGTGGTAGAGCTGGCTGCGCTGGCGAAGGGCCAGGGCGGCTGCGAGGGTGACCGTTCCTACGCGCCCGGCGAACATCAGGGCAGTGAGGACGTAAACGCCCGACGGCGGCACTTCAGCGCTGAGGTTGGTGCTGAGGCCGCAGGTGGCGAACGCGGAGATCGTTTCGAACAGCACCCGGTCCAGTGACGCCCCGCTGATATGGAGCAGGAGGAATGCCGAGACGGACACCAGGGTGGCCCCGGCGACGATCACCGAGATGGCTACCCGCATGGTGCCTTGGGGGATGGTCCGGCCGTACACCTTGACGTCGGTGTCGCCGCGGCCCTCGGCAACAATTGCCAGGAACATCACGGCGATGGTGGTGACCTTGATGCCGCCCGCGGTGGACGCAGAACCGCCGCCGGCGAACATCAGCGCATCCGTCAGCAGCATGGTGGTGGATTCCATCTGGTTCTGGTCCACCAGGTTGAAGCCGCCGGATCGCATCATGACGGACGCAAACAGGGCGTGGGTGACCTTGTCCCCGACATCCATGGTTCCGATGGTCCGCAGGTTGTCCCACTCCATCAAGGCCCACAGGACGGTGCCCGCCAGCAGGAGGATGAAGGAGACCTGGATGGTGAGTTTGGTGTGCAGGTTCCACTTCTTCCAGTTCAGCCCGTTCTGCTGGAGGACCATCACCACGGGAAAGCCCAGGCTGCCCAGGAAGACGCCGAGCATCAGGGGAACCAGGATCCAGAGGTCTGTCTCGTAGGGCACGATGCCGTCCGAGTGCGGGGTGAAGCCTGCGTTGTTGAAAGAGGAGATGGCGTAGAAAATTCCATGCCAGACGGCCTGCCAGAACGGCTCACCCAGGGTCAGGAACCGGGGGATCAGGGCCAGTGCAAGAATTCCTTCGATTACCACTGACGTGGTGATGACGATCCGCAGCAAGGTGCCCACCTCGCCCAGGCGCCCTGCGTTGTTCATGGACTCGGCGGCAATGATTTTGCCGCGCACTCCCAGTCGCTTGCCAACCATCAGCGCCAGCAGCGAGGCCAGGGTCAGGGTGCCGAGGCCGCCGATGAAGATACCAATCAGGATTACCAGCTGACCGAAGAAGGACCAGTGGACCGCCGTGGACACCACCGTCAGTCCGGTGACGCACACGGCGGAGACTGCGGTGAACATCGCCTGGTGGACCGGGGTGACGGTACCGGTGGCGGAAGAGACGGGAAGGGACAGCAGGAGCGTGAATACAAGGCAGACGGCGGCGAACACCGTGAGGGCAAGACGGGCCGGCGAGGTGTTCGCAATGTCGTCGACGAAGTCCCGCAGCCGCGTAAGGATCCAGAGGCCTTCCCGCTCCTGCCCTGCGGGATGCCAGTTGGCCGGGGTACGGGGCCTCGACTGGCTTTGCGTCATGTGTGGCTTTTCCTCGGTAGAAACTGCTTCCCTCAGTAGTAAACCACTAATGCCTGCGTCATGACTGGGCAGGAGGGGTGCCGCGCTCAGGTAGCCTGTGATTGATGACATACCTGCCGGGCCTCAGCTTGCCCGCGCCCCCAACGGTGGTGGCGTGGAGTTCTGACATGACCGCCTACAATTTCGGCCCGGGCCACCCCATGGCCCCGGAGCGCATGGACCTGACAGCCCGGTTGGCGGGCAGCCTTGGGTTGTTCGACCTGGAGCATGTGGCGGTGGAGGCGCCGGACGTGGCGGACGACGCCGACCTCGAAACCGTGCATTCCGCCGAATTTGTTGCGGCAGTCAAAAAGGTCAGCGCACATCCCGGCGAGACTGACGAGGCCCGCGGCCTGGGCACCGAGGATGACCCCGCTTTTGCCGGGATGCATGAGGCTGCAGCCCGCCTGGCCGGAGCGTCCCTGCTGTCCGCCTCCCGGATCCTGGACGGTTCGGCCCTGCGCGCCATCAATTTCGGCGGCGGCATGCACCACGCCTCCCGCGAGCGGGCCAGCGGGTTCTGCATTTATAACGACGCCGCCCTTGCCGTGCAGAGGCTGCTCGACGGCGGCATCCGCAGGGTGGCGTATATCGACGTCGATGCGCACCACGGGGACGGAACGGAGAGTATCTTCTGGGACGACCCCCGCGTGCTCACGGTTTCGCTGCACGAGAGCGGGCTGACGCTGTTCCCGGGCACAGGGTTTGCGAACGAGATCGGCGGCCCGCAGGCGGAAGGGACAGCCGTGAACGTCGCGCTGCCCTCGGGAACGGGGGACGCCGGCTGGCTGCGCGCCTTCTACGCCGTGGTCCCGCAGTTGGTAGCCGCCTTCCAGCCGGAGGTAATCGTCAGCCAGCACGGCTGCGACTCGCACCGCCTCGACCCCCTGACGCACCTCAACCTCAGCGTTGACGGGCAGAGGGAGGCCGCCTCCGCCGTCGGGAACCTTGCAGCCCGCCACTGCGACAACCGCTGGATCGCCACGGGAGGCGGCGGCTACAACGTCCTCCAGGTGGTCCCGCGGTCCTGGAGCCACCTGATTGCCATCGCGGCCGGGCGGCCCGTGCCGCTGCGCACGCCGGTCCCGCAGGACTGGCGTGATTACGTCCAGGAAAAGTTCGGTTCCTCGGCGCCGGCGCTGATGAGTGACGATGTGGAGCTCTGGTGGCGGTCATGGGAGGTCGGTTTCGATCCCAACGATGCCGTGGACCGGACTGTCATGGCGACCCGGAAGTCCGTGTTCCCGCTCCACGGACTCGACCCCTGGTTCGACTGACGCGTTGCCTTCAGGTGTTCCGCTTCTCCGTCTGGAACACCACTCCCGCTGCGCCGATCAGCCATCCCAGCAGCGATAACGCGAAGGCCCCGATCAGGTCCGTGGACGCGGTTCCCTTGGCGAGCCACAGCAGCAGGACAGCCAGGCCCACAGCGAGGTAGACGATGATGGCTGCGATGATCCGCCCCGACAGCCGGGCGGTGACGTCGGACGGGTTGACCGCGGTGGAGCTTCCCGGCGCCCCGGGACCTGGTGGCCGGCGGGCGTCCTGCCCGGACTCCTCACGGCGGACTTCGGCGATGGTGAAACCGAGCGCCGATGCGGTCAGCGAACTCAGCGACGTCGCCAGGACGCCGGCCGCAGTTACCAGGGCTCCATTGAGGGGCGGCGCAACAGTCCGTCCGTCCGGCACCCAGAACCCCACGCGGAGCAGAACTGAGCCCCACACCGCGACGAAGAGGCCCAGGAACACGAACGCGATGATGTTGAACAGTTGCTGGCGGAGGATCTCCATGCCACCCACCCCTCAGGTCACGCCGGCCGCTGCCCGGGAACCCTGGGCAACCCTGGAACCGTTCTAGCACCGCGGGAGAACCGGGGCAATGGCATTCGGGTAAGGGCCGAAATAGTTGATGCCTTTCGGCGTATATGTCGCTAGGGTTGAGGCATGGTGACAGACGACGTATTTGCCGTCATAGCGGAATCGACCCGGCGTGACATTTTGGTTTCCCTCCGCTCCGGGGACAAGGCCGTGGGCGAACTGGTGGAGGAACTGGCTGCGAGCCAGCCCACCATTTCCAAGCACCTCAAAGTCCTTCGCGAAGCCCAGCTGGTGAGCATGCGGGCCCAGGGCCAGAAGCGCTACTACGCACTCAACCGCAAACCTCTGGAGGGCATCGCCACCTGGCTAGAGACCCTCGACGTCGGCGCGGCGGCGCCAGCGGAACCGGCCGGCCGGGCGTCCTCGCACGCCGCCGCTGCCCAAGGCAGCCAGGAACAGGCTTCCCGCACCACCCCCGAGACGGCACCCGCGGACCAGGAATCCGCCACCGCCGGCGCCGTGGCGGCGGAGGCTGTGTCCGCCGGTGTCCTGGCGCGCGACGGCGCCGAGCTTAGTCCCGCCGTCGTTATCCCCGGCGGCACCACGGCGCCGCTGAGCGACGATAGCGTGCCCCAGCAGATCGGCAGGACCGTGGGGCGGGCCGCCACCAAGGCCGCCGACCTCCTGGCTAACCTGCCCACCCTGCCGAAGTTCGGCCGCAAGAAGTAGGGCCCTGGCGCCTACTTGTTGAGCAGGCGCACGTGGTCCGGGGTCAGTCCGGAGATATTGCTGACACCCAGCAGGGCCATGGTGCGGGCCATGTCCTTCTCGAGGATCTGCAGCGTACGGTCAACGCCCGCCCGGCCGCCGGCCATCAGTCCGTACAGGTAGGCGCGCCCGATCAGCGTGAAGTCTGCGCCCAGGGCCAGGGCGGCCACGATGTCCGCGCCGCTCATGATCCCCGTGTCCAGCATGATTGCGGCATCGCTGTTGTCCGCGGTGAAGGCCTGCTTGACCTCGGGGAGCAGGTGGAACGGGATGGGTGCCCGGTCCAGCTGGCGGCCGCCATGGTTGGAGAGGACCACGCCGTCGGCGCCATGGTCGACGACGCGGCGGGCATCCTCCACGGTCTGGATGCCCTTGACCACCAGCTTGCCCTTCCAGGTTTCGCGCAGCCAGTCCAGGTCCTCGAACGTGAGCGTGGGATCGAACATGGAGTTGATGAGGTCCGCCACGGTTCCGGTGTAGCGGGACAGTGACGCGAAAGTGAGCGGCTCATGCGTGAGGAAGTTGAACCACCAGGCGGGGCGGTAGGAGGCATCGAGGACGGTCTTGACCGTCAGCGCCGGCGGGATGGTCATGCCGTTGCGGACATCGCGGAGGCGGGCGCCGGCCACGGCGGTGTCCACGGTGACCATGAGGGTGTCGTTGCCGGCCTTGGCGGCCCGCTCGATCAGTTCCAGTGAGCGGTCGCGGTCCGTCCAGAGGTACAACTGGAACCAGTTGCGGCCGTTCGGGGCTGCGGCCGCCACATCCTCGATGGACGCGGTGCCCATGGTGGAGAGGGTGTAGGGGATTCCGGCAGCTTCCGCGGCCTGGGAACCGGCGTACTCGCCTTCGGACTGCATCATGCGGGTGAAGCCGGTGGGGGCGATGCCCACGGGCAGCCGGGATGGCTTGCCCAGGATTTCGGTGCTCAGGTCGATTTTGGAGACGTTGCGCAGGATGCCGGGCCGGAACTCGATGTCCAGGAACGCCTCGCGGGCACGGCGGAGGGTGATTTCCCCTTCGGCAGCGCCGTCGGTGTAGTCGAACGGTGCCTGCGGGGTGCGGCGCTTGGCGATGTCGCGGAGTTCCCAGATGGTGCTGGCCCGCTTGAGCCGCGCTTCCTTGCTGAACCCGGGCTTCTTGAACTGCATCAGCGGGGCCAAATCCGAGTACTTGGGGATCCGGCGCTTCAGCGCTGCCGGCACCGCGGAAACGGTCGGTGGGATGGCAGGCCCGGGGGTGGCTGCCGGGACATCGGTGGCGTCCGGGGCAGGGGTTGTCTCCGGATTGTTGGGCTGGATGGTGTGGGTCATGGCGTCCTCCGTTGGGCCGGCAGGTCCGCGTCCGGGACCTCCTGTGGTCTAACCACACTGTAGGCCATGTGGTCGGACCACATCAAGTACCATGGCCCTATGCGTACGCACCAGCTTGTTTTGTCCTGGATTGAGGCCGAGCTTTCCGAGGGCCGGCTGGCCGTGGGCGGACGGCTGCCCGCCGAAAGGACCCTCGCCGAACAGCTGAAGGTCTCACGCACGTCCGTGCGCGAAGCCATCCGGATCCTTGAAGCCATGGGCGTGGTCCGGGCCGGGGTGGGGTCGGGCCCGGACGCCGGTACGGTGGTCATCTCGGATCCGACGGCGGCCCTTGGCTCAGCTTTGCGCCTGCACGTGGCCACGCAGCACCTTCCGGTGGCGGACATCGTGGAAACCCGGATGCTCCTTGAGTCCTGGGCGGCGTCCAGGGCAAGCCCGGAGGCCCCGGAGCTGGAGGAGGCCGGCAAACTTCTGGACGAGATGGCCGTTGAGGGGTTGGACGTTGATGAATTCCTGGCGCTGGATGTCCGGTTCCACCTGGCCCTCGCCGATGCCGCGGGAAACGCGGTGGTCAGCGCCATGATGGGCTCGCTGCGCGAATCGATCCAGCGGTACGCCGCGCAGCTGACATCCAGCCTTCCGGACTGGGAGGCAACAGCCACGCGCCTGAAGGCAGAGCACTGCGGGATCCTTGCCGCCATCAGGAACGGCGACGGCGACCGCGCGGCACGGCTGGTGGCAGCCCACATCGAGGGCTACTACCGGGAAGCCGGAATGGGTCGTCCCTAAAGGGTACTCAGCCGTGGACTGCCGTGCGGGCAGCCTTGGCCGGGCCGGTGCTGGCGCGCACCTCGAGCTTTGGCTGGTAGCGGCTGCCGGGAGCGTCGCTTTCCTCGTTGCGGATGAGGGCCCGCAGCTGGTGCCAGGCCTGCTCGCCCAGTTCGGTAATGGGAACAGCCGCTGTGGTGAGCGTCGGCGTCGTGTACTTTGCGAAGGGAATGTCGTCGAACCCGGTGACGGAGATGTCGCCGGGGACGTCGAGGCCCCGTTCATGCAGCCCGCTCATCAGGCCCATCGCCACCAGGTCGTTGAAGGCAAGGATCCCCGTGGCGCCGCTTTCCAAAACGGCATCCACCGCGCCGTGGCCGGTGTCGAAGTCCGAGCCACCTTCCAGCATGGTGACCTCCACGTGCGGATGGGCCGCCTTGAAGGCCTCCAGGCCCTGGAGCCGGAGGTTGTTGGACGCGCTGCGGGGAGGACCTGCCAGGAAGGCGAGGCGGGTATGGCCCAGGTCCACCAAGTGTTCGGCGATATCCTGCACGCCCTGGCCGTAGTCCACCACCAGGCTGGGGACGCCTGCAGCGGCCGTGGTGCGGTTGATGAGGACCAGCGGCCGGAGGGACGGCGCAATCTCCTCCAGTTCGGCGTCGCTCATGCGGGGCGCGCAGAGGACCAGTCCGTCGCACCGCCGGCGTGCCTCGCCCGCCAGGATGGTTTCCTCGCTGGAGACCTCAAAGGAATCGGCGATGAGCACGCGGTACCCGTCCTGGGCGGCGGCCCGGCTCAAGCCGCGGAGGATGGCCTGGAAGGTGGGGTTGGCCAGGTCCGGCACCACAATGCCGATGGTGTCTGTCTTGCCGAGGGCCAGGCTTCGGCCCACGGGGTTGGGCTGGTACTTCAGCTCGACCGCCGCCGCCCGGACCCGGGCAGCGATCTCGGGGTCCACCGTGAAGTTGCCGTTCATGACGCGCGAAACCGTCGCGTGGGAGACTCCCGCCTTCACGGCAACGTCTGCGATGCCGATCCTGCCGGATGCCGATTTCCTGACCATGCGTGGCCCCTTCCTTCGCGCCGCGGCCGGCAGGTGGTGGCGCCGTTCCGTTGCAGGGCAGGATCCAAACCGACTGTGTGGCGGCGTACTCGTCAAAGCATGTAGTGAGTGACAGCATATAACGGGACGGGAAAGCGATTTCTCTTCCTTTCCCACTTTTTCCCGCCAATTTTCCCGTTCTTTCCCGGTCCTGGGCGCGGATCGGGCAGAAAACGCTTTCTCCTGCGTAGTCCAATGCTTGACGGATGAGCGATCGGATTGATACAACTCATAGAGAAGCCTGAGAAAACGCTTTCTGAGGCAAGGTACAAAGAAGCACCACATCGTCACCGAACAGCGGCCCATCCGGCCGGATTTTGCGTCTTCGAAAGGGACCCCTCATGGTCAACACAGCCGAGTCGACTTCCGCCCCAGAGGCATGGTCCGAACCCGCGGACGGCACCGAAACTGCTGCCGCCGCTGCGCCCGCCCGCCGCGGCGGCAAAGCCCGCATTGCCCTGATCGGCACCGGCGGGCGTTCCGAGATGTACATCCGCGCCATTTTCGGCAAGCATGCGGACACCGCCGAGCTGGTGGCATTCTCGGACGTGAACCCCGGCCGCGTGGAGTTCTACCAGAAGCTCATCCAGGAACTGGGTGCGCCGGGTCCGGTCGCATCGTTCGATCCCGCCGGCCTCACCGCCTTCATTCAGGCCAACGCCATCGACCGCGTCGTGGTGACCACCCCTGACTACACCCACGCCGACTACATCGTGGAGGCACTGCGCGCGGGCGCCGACGTCGTCGTCGAGAAGCCCCTCACCATCGACGCCGAAGGCTGCCGCCGCATCACCCAGGCGGTGCATGAGACCGGCCGCAACGTGGTGGTCACCTTCAACTACCGCTACTCGCCGCGTAACAGCGCCCTCAAGGAGATCATCCAGAGTGGCGTGATCGGCAAGGTCACGTCCATCGATTTCAGCTGGGTCCTGGACACCGTCCACGGCGCCGACTACTTCCGCCGCTGGCACCGGGAAAAGAAGAACTCCGGGGGCCTGCTGATCCACAAGGCCTCGCACCACTTCGACCTGGTCAACTGGTGGATCGACGACGTTCCAGAGCGCGTCTTCGCCTCCGGCGGCCTGAAGTTCTACGGCGACAAAAACGCCGCCGAGCGCGGCCTCGGTCCCCGCCCCGAACGCGGTACGCCCAGCGCCGATGCCCCGGCCGGTGCGGAGAAGGACCCCTTCACCCTTGACCTGCGGGAGGACGAGCGCCTCAAGGCCCTCTTCCTGGACAACGAGCACTACGACGGTTACCGCCGCGACCAGGACGTCTTCACCGGCGGCATCACCATCGAGGACAACCTCGCGCTCGTGGTGGAATACCAGGGCGGGCCCCGCCTCAGCTACTCGCTGAACGCCCACAGCCCCTGGGAGGGCTACCGGGTAGCGGTCAATGGCACCGAAGGCCGCGCCGAGCTCGAAGTGGTGGAACGCGCTGCCGTCACGTCCAGCACGGACAAGAAGACCGTCGTGGACCCCAGCGCCACCCCCATCGAAGAGGATGACGCCATCCGCCGCAACGGCGAACGCCTGGTGGTCCAGCGCCACTGGGAAGCCGCCTACGAGGTGCCGATCGTCAACGGCGAAGGCGGCCACGGCGGCGGTGACGAGCTCCTGCTCTCGGACCTCTTCAACGGCCCGGGCGAGGACCCGCTGGGACGCCCCTCGGGCTACCTGGACGGACTGCGCTCCGTCTCCGTCGGCATCGCCGGCAACCGCTCCCTCGAGTCCTCCCTGCCCGTACGCATCGAGGACCTGGACCTCGGCGTCGACCTCCGCCGCGGCAACTGAATCCTGCCCGGGAACCAACCGAAGGAATAACCATGAGCAGGATCTTTGTCACGGGCGGCGCCGGCCGTCTGGGCCGCAGTGTTTTGGCGGGGCTCGCCGCAAAGGGCCATCACGTCATCTCGGTGGACCGCGACGCCGTTCCGGCGGACCAGCTGCCCGCCGGCGTCGTGCAGGAAACGGCCGACCTCCTGGCCCCGGGCGAGGCGCTGCGCCTGCTCCGGGACACGACGCCCGACGCCGTCATCCACCTTGCCGCCATAGCCGTCCCGTTCAGCGCGCCCGAGGACGTTATCTTCGCCACGAACACGCGGCTCGCGTTCGCCGTGATCAGCGCGGCCACCGACGTGGGCGTGCCGAAGATTGTCACGGCCAGCAGCCCCACCGTGCTGGGCTACGGTTCGCCGGCGGGCTGGCTGCCGCCGTCGTTCCCGCTGGATGAGCGGACGCCGCCGCGGCCGTGGAACGCCTACGCGCTGTCCAAACTCATCGCGGAGCAGACCGTCCAGACCTTCGCTGCAGCACAGGGCGAGAAGATCCGTTACGCGGCGTTCCGCCCCTGCTACGTGATCTCGCCGGAGGAGTGGGAGGGCGCACCGACGCAGCAGGGCCACACCCTTGCTGAGCGGCTGGCCGATTCCGCACTGTCCGCGCCCGCGCTGTTCAACTACGTGGATGCCCGGGACGTGGCGGACTTCCTGGACCTGCTGCTGGAGAAGATGCCGTCCATTCCCAACGGGGAAACCTTCTTTGTAGGAGCCGCGGACGCCCTTGCCACAGCACCGCTGGCCGAACTGATGCCGAAATTCCTGCCCGGAAGCGAAGCCCTCAGCGCAGGACTCACCGGAACCAGCCCGGCTTTCTCCATCGCCAAGGCACAGGAACTCCTGGGCTGGCAGCCCACGCGCAGCTGGCGCACCGAACTCAAGCCCCACACCACCCTCAACGACGAGAATTCCGCGCTGGTCAGCGCCGGCAGCGGAGCCAAGGAGAAACCATGAAATTCGACGGCGTACTGTTCTTCCCCGTCACCCCGTTCACGGCCGAAGGCACCGTTGACGTGGAGCTGCTGAAGGAACACATCAGCTCCCGGCTTCCGTTCCGGCCCGGCGGCGTTTTCCCTGCCTGCGGCACCGGCGAATTCCATGCCCTCAGCATTGAGGAGGTCCGCACTGTCGTGGCGGCCGCCGTCGAGGTCGTTGCCGGACAGGTCCCGGTAGTTGCCGGCGCCGGAGGACCGCTGGGCCACGCCATTGCCGCCGCCCGCGCCGCGGAAGAAGCGGGGGCCGACGCCCTCCTGGTGCTCCCGCCGTATTTGGTCACCGGCCCCACCGACGGACTCGTGGCCTACATCGAGGCCGTGGCCAACGCCAGCAGCCTGCCGGTGATTGTCTACCACCGGGGCAACGCAAAGTTCACTGCCGCTTCGATGGCCCGGCTGGCTGCCAATCCCAAGGTCGTCGGCTTCAAGGACGGGCTGGGAGACGTTGGCCTGGCCCAGGAAATTGTCTCCGCGGTGCGTGCCACCGGACGCCAGGACTTCGCCTTCTTCAACGGCCTGCTGACCGCCGAGCTGACCCAGGGCGCCTACCGCGGACTCGGCATCCCGTTGTACTCTTCCGCGGCATTCGCCATGGCCCCGGAGATCGCCAAGGCCTACTACGACGCCTACGAAGCCGGCGATGAGGACCGCCGCAACGCCCTGCTGGAAGGCTTCTACGCACCACTGGTACGCCTCCGCGACCAGACGCCCGGTTTCGGTGTTTCGCTGATCAAGGCAGGCCTGCGGCTGGGTGGACTTCCCGTCGGCTCAGTGCGCCCGCCGCTGGTGGATCCCACCGAGGAGCAACTGGTCCAGCTGAAGGCCATCCTCGCCAGGGGCTACGAGCTGGCTGGCCGCTGATGAGCGCCCCCGCGGCTGTTGCCGTTCGCACGGAACCGCGCATCACGGGCCTCACCACCCGGCTCATCACGGTTCCGCTGCGCCGCAGCTGGGGCGTGGAGGCACCTGAAAACCACGTGATCGTCACGGAGATCCATACGGACGACGGCGGCGCGGGGCACGGTTTCTCCTGGACCCCCACCATCGGTCCGCAGGCAGTCAAGGCCCTGCTCGATCACGACATCGCCCCGTTCATCGCCGGGCTGCCTGCCAACCCGGAAACGGTGTGGGATGCCGTATGGAAGCGGCTGCACGAGGCCGGCGGCGGGGGACTGACCACCATCGCCATGGCCGGCGTGGACCTGGCCCTGTGGGACCTCCAGGCATCGCGGGCCCACACCTCCGTGACCGGACTCCTGGGGCAGCGCCAGGAATCCGCGGAGGTTTACGGCTCCGGGGTGAACCTGCACTACTCGCTCGAAGAACTGGTGGCGCAGACTGAGCGCTGGATTGCCGCCGGGCACCAGGCGGTCAAGATCAAGGTGGGCAAGCCGGACATCCGCGAGGACGCCGAACGGGTCGCAGCGGTTCGATCCGTCCTGGGCCCGGACCGGAAGCTGATGATCGACGCCAACCAGCGCTGGGACCTCCCCACCACCCTCAAAGCCCTGGACGTGCTGGCCGGCTTCGGGCTGGAGTGGCTTGAGGAACCCATCCGGGCTGACGACCTCTGGGCCTACCGCAGGCTCCGGAAGCACTCGCCCGTGCCGATCGCCCTCGGCGAAAACCTGCACACCATCTACCGCTTCCGCGATTTCATAGAGGCGGAAGCAGTGGACATCATCCAGCCGAACATCATCCGGGTGGGCGGCATCACCCCCTTTAGGCGCATCGTTGAAGTTGCCCGGACCAACAGCATCAAGGTCATGCCGCACCTGCTGCCGGAGCTGTCCGGCCAGCTGGCGCTGACGCTTGCGGAGCCCACCCTGGTGGAAGACGTGGAGGAGGCATCCTTTGAGCAGCTGGGGATCCTGGCAGGACCTTCGCCGGTACGGTTCAGGAACAGCCGGGTGACCCTCACCAACCAGCCCGGACTCGGCTTCCGCTTCGCCGACGCGCGCTAGGGCAGGGCCACCCAGACCTGATGACTCCTGACACGATGAATCCAGACCCACAGAACAGGTACCCCAAGTGACAACTGCAACCCTTTCCCTGTCCGAGCTCACGGCTGCCGCCACCCAGGCCGCCAAAATTTCTGCAGCTTCATCGGATGCTGACCGCGCGGCCTGGCTCACGGCCGTGGCGGACGCCCTGGACGCGAACGCCGCCGAACTGGTGGAGATTGCCGATTCCGAGACCAGCCTCGGCGCAGCCCGCCTCACCGGCGAAGTGGCACGGACAACCGGCCAGCTGCGCCTGTTCGCGCGCGTCATCACCGAGGGCTCCTACCTGGAAGCCGTGATCGACCACGCGGACCCCGCCTCCACGCCGCCCAAGCCGGACCTGCGGCGCATCCTGCGGCCCATCGGACCGGTTGCGGTCTTCTCCGCCTCCAACTTCCCGTTCGCCTTCTCGGTGGCCGGCGGCGACACTGCTTCGGCCCTGGCCGTGGGCTGCTCCGTGATCGTCAAAGCCCACTCGGGCCACCTCCGCCTTTCTGAGCGGACGGCGGAAATCGTCACCGAAGCACTGCGCGCAGCCGGTGCTCCGGAAGGCCTGTTCGCACTGGTGAGCGGCCGTGAGGTGGGAACCGCGCTGGTCCAGGATCCAGCCATCAAAGCGGTGGGCTTCACCGGCTCCATCCCCGGCGGCCGAGCCCTCTTTGACCTTGCCACGTCCCGTCCGGACCCCATCCCGTTCTACGGCGAGCTGGGCAGCCTGAACCCGGTGGTGGTGACCCAGGCCGCCCTGGCAGAGCGTTCCGGGCAGCTCGCGGAAGGCCTGGCGGGATCCTTCACCCTTGGTGCCGGACAGTTCTGCACCAAGCCCGGGCTCGTCTTTATCCCGGCTGGAACAGACTTTGCCGCAAAAGTGGCGGCGGCCAGCAAGGACAAGCCTGCCCTGGGCATGCTCACCAGCCGGATCGCGGAGGCCTACCCTGACGGCCTGCGCAGCTTCGCGTCCGTGGATGGCGTGGATGTGGTCAGCGGCACCGTGGACCAGGACGCAGTGGCCGACGGCGCCGCACCCGTGGTCTTTTCCACCTCGGCGGCAAAGGTCCTGGAGCGCCCCGGGGAACTGCTGGAGGAGTGCTTCGGTCCCAGCACCATGCTGATTGAGTACTCGGGCCAGGAGGAGCTGTCCGCGGTCCTGGCCAAGGTGCCGGGCAGCCTCACCGCCACCGTCCACGCCCAGCCGGGCGAGGACGTGTCCGCTCTCGTGGGCCAGTTGTCCGAGCTGGCCGGCCGCGTCCTCTTCGACGGCTGGCCCACCGGTGTGGCCGTCAACTGGGCCCAGCAGCACGGCGGCCCGTACCCGGCCACCACGTCCCTGTTTACCTCGGTAGGCGCGACGGCGGTCCGCCGCTTCCAGCGTCCTGTTGCCTACCAGGATGCGCCAGAGACGGTCCTGCACCCGGCCCTGCACGAAAGCAACCCCCTGGGCATCCCACGCCGGGTGGACGGGGAACTCCGCCTCCCCTGACACGCTCTCCCACTTGATGTTGCTTTAACCGGAACGCTCTCTCACTTGTGAACGGCTCCCCGGAAGTTGGACTGAGAAATTCAGTTGCGACTTCCGGGGAGCAGTTTTATGCCTGCTATTAGTAGTTCTTTGTCTGAGGTCCAGCGCGAGGCGGCGGTAGCGTGGTTTGGGAAGGGCGTTGGGTAGCGGGCTGCGGCTCGTTTGCTTGAGACGCCGTGGGTGCCGGTCAGGGCACTGAATGGGCGGTGGAGGATTCATGGTCAAGGAGTAGTGGTGAGCAAACCGGCGAAGTCGTACTCGTTTGAGTTCAAGCTGGCGTTAGTGGAACGGTTCCTCGCGGGCGAGACCGGCCCGGCCCTGACTGTGGAGGCCGGTTTGTCATCGCGCCAGGTGCTGCAAAAGTGGGTCCGGGCGTATCGCCGTGACGGTGCGGAGGCATTACGTCCCAAGGCCAAAGGCAGGCCCGCGAAGTCCGCGGCTCCACCTCCACCGGCCGAGTTACCTGAACTGGAACGGTTGCGCCGGGAGAACGAGCGGCTCCGCGCGGAGGTGGCGTACTTGGGGAAACTGCGGGCCTTGAGGGATCAGGGACGACGCTGAAGGTCCAGGCCGTCGTTTCCCTCGCGCCCTAGAATCCCATTAAGCCAGTCCAACTATCGGGGACCAGTTCTTGATGTTGCTTTACCCGAAACGCTCTCCCAGTTGGTGCCGGAAGTACGGCGCCAACTGAGAGAGCGTTTCTGGTTTTGCTGCAGGATCTGAGAGAGCGTCTGGCCTAGAGCTGGAGGGTGGCCGGGCGCTGGAGGCCGTTCACCGTGGTGGAGGGCCAGCGGGGGTCGGCCGTGAGGACCTGCAGGCCGGACCCGGTGAGCTGGACGGTGTCCTCGATCTTGACGCCGGGCCCGGACGGGTTCCAGGTGAAGGCCTGGCCCAGGATCACGGTGTCGGTCGCGGCGTCGGTGACGCGGGGATCACGCCCTGCATAGCCGGCGGGTCCGCCCTGGTGGTGCTGCTCCCACTGGTCTGCGCCGAAGCCATGGCGCGCGTAGGCCGCCTTGATCTCGGTAAAGATCCGGTCCAGCCGGGCGCCCGGGACCGTGGCGTCGAAGATGTCCGCCTCCACCCCTGCGATCCTCGCCTCGGCGTCGCGCTCTTCCGCAGTGCCGGCGTCGAACCTCACCCAGCGGGTGATGTTGGCCACCATGCCGTCCCTGCGTGCGCACACCACCGCCATGGCGCGGCGTCCCAGCGGCGAGTGGGTGGCCAGCGGGTGCCGGAAGCTGCTCCGGCTGCTGCCGTTGCACAGCAGGACCAGCGGCTCCGCGCCCGCGGCCACAATCCGGGCAGCGAGGGCGGACACCAGTTCGAACTCGGTGGTTTCCGGCCGGGCGCCGGACAGCACGTCCGTCATCAGGGCTGCAACCTCGGCGCTGAGACGGGCGTAGCGTGCGCTTTCGTTGGGGAGCAGCTGCTGGCGGGCCGCGCGCAGTTCGGCGGCGACGTCCGCTTCGGCCACCGGTACGGCGTTCCTTCCAGGGAGGCCGACGTCGGCGGCGGCCTCATGCAGGTTGGCGTGCCAGGGCACGGAGTGCAGGGTGACGCCGGACGGAAGCTCCTCGGCGGCGAGGCGCCCGGCCTCGTTGTTGAACGTGACCAGGTGGTCGCCGCCGCGGTCCACCAGGACAGCTGCGATGGGATCGCCGGCCAGGCTGATGTGCACCCGGCTGCCGTCCAAGTACCATGTCAGGGCGGTGTTGGTGGTCAGCAGCAGTGAATCCTGGCCCTTTGCATCAAGGATGTCCAGCACCCGCTGGCGTTTGATGGCGCGGTCCTCCGGGGAGGCGGGGGCCGCCCTGCCCGAGAGCAAGGAAGCGTCGGCTGTTGTCTGGGTCATGAACGGTTCCCCTGCTGGTTGATGAGAGCTTCGATGTCGGTTGTGCCCAGGATGCCGTCGGCCACAAAAACGGTGATGCTGCGCTGCACCGGAGCGTCAGGTTCGGCGATGACCGGGCTGTCCCAGGCCAGCGACTGGCCCACCCCCGGGTAGCCATCCACCCGGACGAACCACGGATCGGTGGAACCTCCGGCGGCCACGAACACAAGGGTGGCGCTGGCACCGTCGAACGTTCCTGCCCAGGCCAGCCACGGCGTTACTGAACCGTGCACCTCTGCCTCCCCGGCACCGGACGGCGTCCACACGGTGGCGTCCGCGCAGGCGGGCAGGCGCCAGAAGAACCCGCCGTAGCCGCCTTCGAAGCGGCCGTTGGAACCGGGGCTGCCCAGGCTGACCGGCCGGTCGCCGGCGGGGGAGAGGGCAAAATCCAGGGACAGGCGCCAGGCGGACGAGTGGACGCCGGACCACTCCCAGGTGCGGTCCTCGCGAAGGACCGGCGCGCCGTCCGGCCCGTTCCAGCCCAGGGTCTCCCGCAGCCGGCCTGCCGCGCCGCCCGTCCGCGCAGCCGTTTCCTCAGCGTGGGTTTCCGTGGGTGTGATGCTGCCGTGGTCCGGGCGCCAGACATACTGGCCGGCCTCGCGCGTGTAGGTGCGGCCGCCCCAAAAGTTAATGCCGTCCACGTCCTGCAGGGCCACGCCGGCCCCGAGGTGCCACACATGGTCCAGCGGCTGGTGGTCCGTCACCACGGTGCCCGCGAGGGTCCGGACGGGGTGCAGGTAGGGCCGCGGCGAGGACACGGCCCGGATCCGGCTGCCGTCCTGGTACTCCGCGACCGCCTTGCCGTCCAGGGTGAGGGTGCGGACCGGCGGCATTTTGCGGGCCCAGGGCATACCGAGTTCCGCGAAGGTGGCCTGGGCTTTGACTGCCCTTGCGATCACGGCCGCGATGTCCTGGACTACCGGATGGGCGTCGTCGTCCTCGCCCTCCCACGCGATGTACCCGGGGTTGATGGGTTGCGGCGCGGGCGCTGTCCGGATGGCTTCCAGCACCGTGGTGAAGGCGCCGGTGTCCGGCAGGGCGCATAGCAGCGGCACCCCGTTGGAGCGGGCCTCCAGAAGGTTCTCCAGCAGGTCGGTCCGGCCGAATGTCTCGCGGCGCTCGCCGTCGGGGGTGCTGATGACCACCTCGTCGTCGGTGTAGAAGAGCGTGACCTCGCCGCGGGTGCCGTGTACCGTCACGGAGGGCCGCTGCTGTTCCGGCGCGCACAGCGTCAGTCCGCACAGCAGCGTGGAGCCACTGGTGGTGCGGACACGGATGATGGAGGTGTCGTCACTTTCGGTGTCATGGGCCCGGTACAGGTCCGTGTCCACTGATTCGACGTCGGCCATCGTGTGGGCGCCGGCCAGGTGGAGGCCCGTGGCTACCGCATGGGCAAGGGCATTGGTGGCCACGCCGTCCACCACGTCGATGCCGTCCAGGCTGCGCTTTCCGGCCCAGCGTGAGCGCTTGAAGTAGGCCCTGTTCCGTACCCACTGTCCGGTGGCGCTCAGGCCCAGGACATCACCGATGCCGCCGGATTCCACGAGGGCCCGGATAGCCGGAAGCGCGTGCGACCCCAGGCTCTGGAAACCCACCTGGACCAGCCGTCCTGCGGCGTCGGCAGCGGCGAGTACATCCCGGAACTGGCCGAGCGAGGCCACCGGCGGTTTTTCCACGTACACGTCCTTGCCTGCTGCCAGCACCGCGAGGGCCAGCGGGGCGTGCGTTTGGATGGGTGTGGCGAGGATGACGACGTCGACTTCCGGGTCCGCTGCCAGCAGCTGGGCAAGGTCGCCGAAGACGGCTACGGATTCAGCCAGCCGTCCTGGAGCCGGGGGATTGGGATCCGCGACGGCGACGAGTTCCAGGGTGCCGGCTGCTTCGAGCCTGGCGAGGTTGGCAAGGTGCCGTTCACCGAAGCCGTGCACGCCCACCAGGGCGATGCGCGGGACGGGTGCCGGGACGGCGCCTCCCGCGGAGTGGCTTTCGCGTTCCGCGGTGGCGGATTGATCAATCATCAGGCGGGTCCTTGGTAGCTGAGGGGAAGGGTTTGGGGGTCATGGGCGCAGAGCGAGTTGGACAGGAAACCGAGCGCTTCCTGTTGCATGCTGGCGGTAAATACGTGCCCGCCCGGCCAGAAGCTCCCGGTATAGGTGCCGGGGCTGTGGAGCGACTCCAGCACCCGGTGGGCGTCGCGCATCCCGGCTTCGGGGAAGAGCTGGTCCGCCAGGGCATACTGCACCAGCAGTCTTTCGGACTCCGACCTTGCCGTCAGCTCCGGCCAGTCGCCCAGCTTCCAGAGGCCGGGGGTCTGCAGCAGCCACGAGTGGGCGTCCAGGTAGGAGGGCAGAAGTGACTGGAACGTGGTCATCATGCAGGTCACGACGTAGCTCTTGATGCGGGGACTCAGCGCAGCGAGGGCCAGGGAACGGCCGCCGCCGCCGGAGAAGCCGATGCAGCCCAGCCGGTCCTGGTCGACATCCGGCAGCCCCGCGAGGATCTCCAGGGCAGCAAGGTCGTCGTGGGCCACCATGCCTGCCAGGCTGGTGCCCAGCAGGCCGGCGGTCTTGGCCACGGTCTCTTCGTGGAACCCTGCGGCCGCGTTGTACACGTCGGCATCGGAAGGCACGACGCCGTCCTCCCGCCACTGTGCCTGCCTCGCCTCCAGTGCCGAGGCCGTCCGCCAGGGCGGGACGGAAAGGTCGAAGCGGCGGCTGCCCCAGGCGAAGGTGTCGTGGGCGAGGACTGCGAAACCGCTACGTGCCAGGTCCGTGGCAAGGGCGCGGCCGTCGTAGTGGCCGGCCTGGGCGGCCTCCGCCGACGGGTGCTGCTCCGGGAGCTCCACCAGCCGGTCCGCCCCGCCGAATTTGTTGCCCCCATGGCAGTGCAGCGCGAGGACGCCGGGCAGCGGCCCGGAACTGCCGGCCGGCCGGATCAGCCAGCCGGTAGTCCTGGGACCGAAGCCCAACTGCCAGCTGAGCTGGGAGGTGGTGACGCCGTCGTGCGTTTCCTCCCAATGAACCGACACGTCAGGCTGGGCTGGAACTTCAGGGACGCCGAGGGCGTCTGCGAGTTCCTGCGCAGCCGGCGTTGCTGCCTGGTGGCGGGGGTAGTGCCGGACGTAGGCAGGCCAGTCCTCGTAGCCGGCGATGGCGCTGGGCCTGACGGGCCCTGTGCTTTCAGTCACTGGCCTGCCTCCTGTTCGGGATGTTGTTGTGATGGCTGGACAGCCGGCGGTCAGCCCAGGTTCGAGTTGACTTCCTGGATGAAGCCCTTGGCCGCATCCCGTGGTGAGATCTTGCCGAACAGGACATCCGTATTGAACCTGTTCAGGACTTCCATGGTGGCCGAGGAACCTGCGGGGAACGGCAGCGGCGGTTCGATGTCCATCTCCGCGATGCGGTCCAGGTACTCCGCTTCCTTCTGCTGGGATTCCTTCAGGAGGGGAGTGATGGCCGCCTTGAGCTCGGTGTTGGCCGGCATGCCCCGGTCACTCTTGATCTTGGTGGCAGCGTCCACGTTGTTCACCAGGTAATTGATGAAGAGGGCGGCTTCCTTGGGGTGCGCGGACTTGGAGGAGATGGCGTACTCCATGGAGGAGCGCAGCCACGCGCCGGGTGTCTTGCTTTCGCCCGGCATCTTCATCATGACCAGCGGTGAGCCGGAGTAGGAGTTCATCTGGTTGCTCCAGGAGATCTTCATGCCCTGCTTGCCCTGGCCCATGAGCGTCATTTCGGGCTGGGCAGAGCCGTCCTCCACGGTCTGTGAGGCGGACGGGGCGCCGCCGGTGTCCATGAGCTTCTTGTTGAGCTCGAACCACTCGGTGGCAGTGTCCTCGCTGATGCCCAGCTTCTTGCCGTCATCGGTGTAGAGCTCCTCGCCGCTCTGGCGTGCCCATACCGCCAGGAAGGAGTCGTTGGACATGGGGGTGGTGCCGAAGGTTCCCGCCGGGGAGTTCTTGGTGATGTCAGCGGCGATCTGCGCGTAATCGTCCCAGGTCCAGGTTTCGTCGTCGGGCAGCTCAACGCCTGCTGCCTCGAAGACCTTGGGGTCGATCACCATGGACATGGAGTTCACGCCTGCGGTGATGGTGTACTGCTTGCCGTCGATCTTGCCCAGGTCCACCGTGCCTTCGGCGAACTTGGAGGTGTCGATCTGGTCCTTGACGTCGTCCAGGTCCAGCAGCACGCCCCGGCTGGCGTATTCGCTGGGGTAGGCGCCGCTCATGGCGAAGACGTCCGGGGTGGTGCCGCCGGCGATCTGGGTGGCCATCTTGTCCCAGTAGGAGCTGAACTCGGTGTTCTCGCCCTGCACCTTGATGGTGGGGTTCGCGGCCTCGAAGTCCTTGATGACCTCCAGGGTGGTCTTGGCACGGGAATCGTTCCCCCACCAGGCGAAACGGATGGTGACGGGATCCTCGACCGTCCCGACTTTCCCGGCCTCTGCGTTGCTGCCGCAACCCGTAAGTACCATGGCGAGGGCAGCTGTTGCGCCTGCAACCCCCATGACTGATTTCCGGAGACGTAACCGCATTGTCCTGCCCCTTAGGTGTTGTGGTTTCATTCGTAGTGACCTGTATAACAGAAAGCGTTTTCTCAAAAACTAACAAAGGGCTATACAGGAGTCAAGAAACCGTTTACTTTGGTACGGAGCCGCTTTTCAATCCGCACCTCCGCGGTGGTGGGAACCGCCGAATCTACGGCGGCCAACCACCGGCCGCGGGAGCGCACCTATCGCCCAGGCGATACCAGGAACGTGGAGGCCACGATGACCAAAGGAGACCACATGGCCGCTAAGCACATACCCAGGGCGCTGCGCCCGGCTGGAATGCCGGCAGCAGCGGGCCTGATGACACGAACGGGACGGCAACAGTGAGCGCCATCAGCGAACTCAGCTCCATCACCCGGCGCAAGGGCAAAGCCACCGCCGCGGAGAAGAAGGCCAACGGCCGGGACAACAAGGCAGCGTATATCTTCCTGCTGCCGTGGCTGGTGGGCCTCGTGGCCATCACCATCGGCCCCATGGTCATGTCCCTGTATCTGTCCTTCACGGACTACAACCTGCTCCAGCCGCCGGAATGGGTCGGACTGGACAACTTCACCCGGATGCTCAGTGACGCACGCCTGCATAACTCCCTCGGCGTGACCTTCACCTACGTATTTGTTGGTGTGCCGCTCCAGCTCGCCGTGGCGCTCCTGATCGCCCTGGTCCTGGACAAAGGCCTGCGCGGCCTGCCGTTCTACCGCTCAGTGTTCTATCTGCCGTCCCTCCTGGGCGGTTCGGTGGCAGTCGCTATTCTCTGGAAGCAGATCTTCGGCACCACGGGCCTGGTGAACCAGGTCCTGGCAATGTTCGGCATCCAGGGTCCGGGGTGGATCTCAGACCCCAGCACGGCGCTCGGCTCCATCATCCTGCTCCACGTCTGGACCTTCGGCGCCCCCATGATCATCTTCCTGGCCGGCCTCCGACAGATCCCGCACATGTATTACGAGGCGGCAAGGGTTGACGGCGCCACCACCCTCCAGCAGTTCTGGCGGATCACGCTGCCGATGCTGAGCCCGATCATCTTCTTCAACCTGGTCCTGCAGATCATCGGATCCTTCCAGTCGTTCACCCAGGCGTTCATCGTCTCGGGCGGCAACGGCGGCCCCTCGGACTCCACGATGTTCTTCACGCTGTACCTCTACCAAAAGGGCTTCGGCCAGTTCGACATGGGCTACGCGTCAGCCATGGCGTGGGTCCTGCTGGTGATCATCGGTGTATTCACCGCCATTAACTTCATCGCTTCTAAGTATTGGGTTTTCTATGACGACTAAGCTGGAGACGCTGCCCACCCCGGACAAGAAGTCCGGAGGCGCCGGCAAGCCTACGAACCACCGCAAGCCCCGCGAGTCCCGCGGAACGCTGGCCTTCAGCCGGGCCCAGCGCGGAAAATCCCTGATGAAGCACGGCATCCTGATCCTTGCCGGCGGCCTGATGATCTACCCGCTGCTCTGGATGGTTGTTTCATCGCTACGCCCCAACGAGCTGATCTTCCGCGAACCGGGGCTCTGGCTCAACAGCCTGGAGATGAGCAACTACACCTCCGGCTGGTCTGCCCTGACCCACCCCTTCGGCCACTACATGATCAACTCGGCGATTGTGGTCATCGGCTCCATCCTGGGCAACCTGATCTCATGCTCCATGGCGGCCTACGCCTTCGCCCGGCTGCAGTTCACTGCCAAGAAGCTGCTGTTCGGCATCATGCTGCTCACCATCATGCTGCCGTTCCACGTGGTGATTGTTCCGCAGTACATCCTGTTCTCGCAGATCGGCTGGGTTAACACCTTCTGGCCACTGATCGTGCCGAAGCTGCTGGCCACCGAAGCGTTCTTCGTCTTCCTGATGGTGCAGTTCATCCGCGGCATTCCGCGGGAACTTGATGAGGCTGCGAGGATCGACGGCGCGGGCCACCCTCGCATCTTCCTGCGGGTCATCCTGCCGCTGATGGTGCCGGCCCTGGCCACCACCACCATCTTCACGTTCATCTGGACCTGGAACGACTTCTTCGGCGCCCTGATCTACCTGACGGACCCGGACATGTTCACCGTTCCGGTGGCGCTGAGGGCTTTCGTCGACTCGCAGTCAGCCACGAGCTGGGGATCCCTGTTTGCGATGTCCATCGTCTCGCTCCTGCCGGTCTTCCTGGTGTTCCTCTTCGGCCAGCGCTTCCTCATCAAGGGAATCGCAACCACCGGCATCAAATAGATCCAGCTCCTGGACTCATGCGCTGCCGGCCAGCAGGCCTGCGCAGCAACCGAACGGCCCGTCCTTGTGGCGGGCCGTTCGGCTGTCCGGAGGCATGGTGTTGAGAGACTGTGCCGCGCCGGAACGTGCCGTCCAGGACCGCGCCGGGCTGTAACGTCTCCCGCAGAAAGTGGACGTCCGGAACTGTTGGCCAAACATCTTGTAGTACAAGTCACCTACTTGTACTATTACATCTAGAAAGCGCTTACGCGTTTCATCCCTGTTCCCCAGTGCGTTAGTCCACAGCACCTAGATCAAAGAAGATCGGAGTTACCAGTGCAGCTTTTTTCCCGCCCTGCGTCTGCTGCCCGGCAACCGGCAGAGTCGCGTTCCCCCGGCGCAGCACGCCGCATCCGCAAGACGGGCATCGTCGCGGCGGCTGCCGCCGTCGTTATGGCCCTCAGTGCCTGCGGCGGAGGATCATCCCCACAGAATGCCGATGGACCCGTTGAGCTGCGGTTCTCCTGGTGGGGTGGCGACAAGCGCGCCCAGCTGACCCAGGAAGCCATCAAGCAGTTCGAGGCTGAGAACCCGAACATCAAGATCAAGCCGGAGTTTGGCGACTGGAGCGGCTACTGGGACAAGCTGGCAACCCAGGTTGCCGCCAACGACGCCCCGGACATCATACAGATGGACGAGAAGTACATTACCGAATACTCCAGCCGCGGTGCCCTGCTTGACCTGTCCAAGTACGAGATCGACACCTCCAAGCTTGACGAGGCCGCACTGAACGCGGGCAAGAGCGAGGACGGCCTGACCGGCATCGCGGCCGGCATCAACGCGGCCACTATCCTGGCTAACCCCGCGGTGTTTGAGGCCGCAGGTGTGGCGATGCCGGACGACTCCACGTGGACATGGGAGGACTTCGAGAAAACCGCCTCCGAAGTGACGGCCAAGTCCCCGAAGGGCACTTATGGTGCCGCCGCGTACGGTACGGACGAGGCATCCCTGGGTGTCTGGCTCCGCCAGAACGGCAAGTCGCTGTACACCTCCGACGGCAAGCTGGGCTTCGAGCCCAGTGACATTTCCGAATGGTGGGCGTTCTTGAAGCAGCTCAGCGAGAACAAGGCAGTTCCCACGGCCTCCGAGGTGGTTGAAGCCGAGGCTGCCCCGCTGGACCAGAGCGGACTCGCCACCGGCAAGAATGCCATGGCTTTCTGGTGGTCCAACCAGGCCCCGGCTTTGGAGAAGGCTTCCGGCAGTGACCTGAAGATCCTGCGGTTCCCCACGAAGACCGGGTCTTCCGCTGATGCAGAGCTTTGGTACAAGGCTTCGCAGTTCTGGTCAGCCTCCTCACGCACCAAGCACCCCGAGGAGACCGCCAAGTTCATCGACTTCCTGGCCAACAACGTCAAGGCCGGCGAGGCCCTCCTTGCAGACCGCGGTGTCTACCCGAACTCAGAGGTCCGTGCAGCCATCGAGTCCAAGCTGACCCCGGCCGATGTCAAGGTGGTCAAATTCATCGATCAGATCAAGGATGAACTCGGCGAGGCACCCGCTCCGCCGCCGAAGGGCGCCGGCGCAATCCAGGAAATCATCAAGCGGTACACCTCCGAGGTTCTCTTCGAGCGGCTCTCCACCGATGAAGCAGGCAAGAAGGCCCACGACGAGATGAAGTCGGCAATCAGCAGTTAGTCCTCACACCGCCAACACGGCTCCGGACAGTTTGGGTGGAAGCCTCCTCCACTCCCAGCGTCCGACGGCGGGTGGCAGCTCCGTCCCGGCAGGAACCTCGGGTTCCTTCCGGGACGGAGCTGTTTAAGGCTGTGGGTCTAAAGCTGCAGCGGCAGGACTACGGCGGTGCAGCCGGTACGGCCTCGGGCCCGCGCTGTACAACCAGGGATCGGTACGGAACAACGCGGCCGAGGACCTGGACACCGTGCTTCTTCGGGCTGGGACACACTGCCCTTTCCCGCATGGTGGATCCGGGGTCGCCGCGGCCCGGGCCAGGCGCGGTCCGCGGAGCCATGTCACGTGCTGTGCCCGTGGCCGAGGTACTTGCAGTACCGGCTGGTGGGCCCGAAGGGTGCATCCCGGCCACCCCATGGCTCATCGCCGGTGTTCCGGGTGGTGGCGGGGCGGTGGAGTGGTAGGTGTGGCCGGTGGGGGTTTTCAGTTCCACCGTGTGTCGTGGTCCAGGGACCGGTCTGGCTGAGAATCCGGGTGTTTCTTTGGTGTGGTTGCAGGCTTCGCAGAGGCCTTGGCCGTTGGTGCTGGTGGTGGGCCCGTCCTGGTGCCAGGGGATGATGTGGTCGTGGTGGCGGATGGGTGCGTCGCAGTAGGGGATGCGGCAGGTGTCGTCGCGGACCTGGAGGAACCGGCGGAGCCCGGGAGGGAAGAGCCGGGCTTTCGAATCCATGGCGAGGAGTTCGCCGGTGCCGGGGGCTGTGAAGACCCGGCGGAGCCAAACATCAGTACCGCTGCCAGCCCTGACGTCCGTCTCCGGAGCACCGGCGCTGTCCGCTGGTCCCGCGCCGGGTCGTTCTTGCTGCCCGAGGATGGTTTGCCGTGCCCAGTGGGCGGGGACGATGCCGTAGCCTGCCAGGCGGGCGGGTTCGCTGTCGGCCTGGAAGAGGGTGCGGTCGGTCATGACGAGCTGGACTTCAATGCTGCTGATCCCGGCCGGGGTGCCAGTGATGCGCTGCACCAGTTCATCGGCCATGGCCGCGCTCCTGGAACGGTCATCACCGTTTGATCGGGCGGTGTCGGCGTGGCGGGTGAGGGCGGCGTAGACGGCGACGCCCTGCGCGACCGGGAGCAGGGCGCTCAGGCGGGCCATGGTGTCCGGCGCCGGGCGGAGCGTCACGGTCCGGTCGTTCACTGCCTGATTGGCTCGTCTGGCTACGGAGTGCGGGTCGCGCCGGTACGCGGCGGCCCGGACCGTGGCAAGGATGGCCCGGTCCCCGGCGCCGGCCAGTGCACCTGTACCGGAGAGGGTGCCGGTGTCGGCGGCGAGTTCCTCATCCACCGCGCACCGGTCTTCGGCGGACAGGCATGCTGTTTCCTTCACGATGAGGGTGGCGCGCCATTCGTTCAGCTGCCCGGACTGCAGGGCGGCCAGGGTGTGGGGCATCTCGGTGGTGAGGGCTTTGGCCAGGCCCAGGAGCCGGCCGCCGCGGGCCGGGGACTCCCGGCGTGCCAACGCGACCTGCGCGGCAACACCGGTGCCCTGTTCCTGGCCGGGACACCGGCCGCGGCCTGCTCCCGCCGCTGGGAGAGATCGAAAGCCACAGCGATCCGGGCCTGTTTAGCAGCCGCCAGCGATTTCAGGTCTTCAAGCTCCCTCAGCTGATCAATCATCCCGGGGCCGTCAGCCGCGACCGGAACCGATAACAGGGAGCGCGAGATGTCAGCAACGGACAGGACCCCAGAGACCGGCGGCACCCCGGAGTCAAAGGGCGTGGCGGCCGCAGGCGCAGCGGGGTTTCCCGCCACCTGCGCTGGTGGCAGTGCCTCTCCCAGCCCCTGAACCGCTTCCATAAACAAAGTCTTCCAGCAGGGTCTGACAACAACCCGCTGCCAAGAACTGTATGTGGAAAATGCTCAGCCTGGCGGCTCAGGAAAGTCGGGAACGGCGCGCCTTTGCCCCTGCCGCCAGGCAAGGAAAAGGGGCGAGTCGGAGGCCCAAGGAGGCACCGCCGTCGTATAGACCCGCGTGGAAAAGGGTGCATCCCGGGCGGGGTGGTCGCGGGCGTGGGGGCGTCGCACCATCGTGCGACGCCCCCTAACCGGAGACTCGGTCCTCCGCGATCACCGCAACGCTGCCTGCTTCCACGGTGCCGGTGAACCGCTCGCCGGAGAGCACGTCCGTGCCGGATGCCCGCACTGTTGCCGCTGCCCGGGTGTGGTTGATGGCGAACAGGAAGCTGCCGCCGTCGGCCGATCGCCGGCGGGTCAGCTCGACTCCCGCGTCGGCCTCGGCGACGGGGGCGACCCCCGATTCCGCCAGCAGCCGGTCCACCAGGGACTCGATCCCGTCACGGTCGGGGAACGTGGCCAGGTACCACGCGGCGCCGGTTCCCACTGCCCGCCGGGTCAGGGAGGGAACGCCCTCCAGGGGGTACACGGTGAACGTCTGGAGTGCCTCCGCGCCGTCAAGGTGCACGTGCTCGCTCCAGATGGAGGACACTGTGCCGTCGCTCAGCTTCAGCTGCGATCCGGCCAGCAGCGGGTGGAATTCCTCAACGCGTACGCCCAGGAGTTCCCGGAATGCCCCCGGGTAGCCGCCCAGCCGCACGTGGTCCCTCTCATCAGTAATCCCGCTGAAGTAGCTGACAAGGACGGTCGCCCCGCCGGCAGCGGCAGCGGCAATGTTGGCGGCAGCCTCATCCGTCACCGAATACAGCGTGCAGACGAGGACCAAGCCGTAGCCGTCCAGCGACGCCGACGGGTGCACCATGTCCACTGAAACGCCCCGCAGGTACAGTGACCGGTGGAAGGCCCGCAGCAGGTCTAGGTACCGCACGTCAATGCTCGGCTTGGAATCGATTTCGCTGGCCCACCAGGCCTCGTAGTCGAACACGATGGCCGCGCGGGACTCGACCCGCGAACCGCGGACCGGTGCCAGCAGCTGGAGTGCAGCGCCCAGGTCCACCACCTCGCGCCACACCCGGGTGTCCCGGCCGCCGTGGGGAACCATGGCCGAGTGGAACTTCTCCGAGCCCGCAAAGCTCTGCCGCCACTGGAAGAACATCACCGCGTCCGCGCCGCGAGCCACATGCGCCAGCGAGTTCCGCAGCATTTCGCCGGGCATCTTGGGCTGGTTGCGCGGCTGCCAGTTAACGGCCGACGTCGAATGCTCCATCAGGATCCACGGGTCACCTCCCGCAATGCCACGCGTGAGGTCCGCGCTGAACGCGAGTTCGATGTGCCGTTCGGGATCTTCCGCCACCAGGTAGTGGTCGTTGGCGATGACATCCAGGTCCTTGGCCCAGCCGAAGTAGTCCATGGATTTGGTGGCGCTGGAAGCCATCAGGTTGGTGGTGCAGGGGACTGCGGGGGTGACTTCCCGGAGGACGGCAACCAGGCTGCGGTAGTAGTCCATCAGCGCCCAGGAGTTGAAGCGCTGGAAGTCCAGCTGCTGGCCGGGGTTCAGCGTGGACGGTGCAGCACCGGGAGGAAGGATCTCCTCAAAGGAGCCGTAGTGCTGCGACCAGAACGCTGTTCCCCAGGCGGTGTTGAGTGCATCGATGGTCCCGTACCGCCGCTTGAGCCACAGGCGGAACGCGGCAGCATCTTCCTCGCCGTAGAACTCCGAAACGTGGCAGCCCAGCTCGTTGTCCACGTGCCACAGCGCCAGGGCGGGGTGGTCCTTGTACCGTTCCGCCAGCACGCGCGTGATACCGGCCGCGTACTTCCGGTACACGGCCGACGACGGCGTGTAGTGCCGCCGTGACCCCGGTCCCAGCGTGGTGCCGTCAGCCGTGACCGGCAAGATTTCCGGATGCCTCCGCACCAGCCATGCCGGGGGAGCAGCGGTGGCGGTGGCCAGCGCGACCTTGACGCCGATGCCGTGCAGGTTGTCCAGCACGTCGTCGAGCCAGCCGAAGTCGTACTGGCCCTCAGCCGGCTCCAGCAGTGCCCACGAGAAGATGCCGACGCTGAGGAAGTTCACTCCGGCCTCCTGCATCAGCTCCAGGTCCTCCAGCCTGACGCTGACCGGCCACTGCTCCGGGTTGTAGTCGCCACCGAAAGCAATGCCCTCGATGTTGTTCCAAACGCTGGCCGCGCCGGGGTTCGCCTGGTGGGTCATGGGACTCCTTTGTCTGCGGTGTGGATGATCACGCGGCGGAAACCAGCCGCTTGGAAAACGCTTGCCCATTTCCGGGAATGGGGATATTGTATCGTTTCAGAAGCCGTGTAAGCCAGCTCACTACTTTGGTTGTAGTTGAGATCGGGGATTGCACACACTGAGCAAGGAGGCTCCCATGATCAACAGAAGGCATTTCCTCACCACCGTGGCCGTCGGCACCGCATCTGCCGCAGCTTTGGCCGCGTGTGGAACGGGATCCGGCACCAGCGCTGGAGAGACGGGCTCCGCGGAGAACCCGGTCACCATCAACTACACCTGGTGGGGCAACGATGACCGCGCCGAGCGCACCCGCAAGGCGATCGCCCTGTTCGAGGAGAAGAATCCGGACATCAAGGTCAACGGCAACTTCACGGACTTTGCCGGCTACTGGCAGAAGCGCGCCACCGAGGCCGCCGGCGGCGGCCTGCCCGACGTCATGCAGTGGGACCTCTCCTACCTGCGTGACTACGGCCAGCGCAACCAGCTCCTGGACCTGGGCACCGTGAACATCAACACGGACGCCTTCGAGAAGTCCCTCCTGCCCTCCGGTCAGATCCGCGGCAAGACCTACGGCATCCCCACCAGCACCAACGCGTTCGCTGTGTACTACGACCCCGCCAAGCTCGCTTCCCTGGGCATCGCCGAACCGGACGGCTCCTGGACCTACAAGGAATTCAATGAGTTCCTGGCCGAGGTGGGTGCCAAGAGCAACGGCGAGATCTTCGGCAGCACGGACTACACCGGCGTCTGGTGGATGTTCAACATCTGGCTCCGGCAGAACAACATCGAAGCCTTCACCGAGGACGGCAAGCTGGGCTTCACCAAGGACGACCTGAAGAAGTGGTGGAACCAGACCGCCGCCCTGCGCGGCACCCCGGCCATCGTCTCCGAAGAGCGTGTCACCCAGCTCGCGCCCAAGTCCCCGTTCGGCTCCAACGTCACCGCCACCGAAGTCACCTGGGACAACTTCATGGCCGGCTACCTGGCGGACAGCGGCGCGAAGGAACTCAAGCTTGCACCGGTCCCCTCGGACGACCCGGACAACCTGGGCCTGTTCCTGAAGCCGTCCATGCTGATGGTGGCCAGCGCCAAGACCAAGTTCAAGGATGCTGCTGCCCGCTTCATCGACTTCATGGTCAACGACCCCGAGGTGGGCCAGATCTTCAAGACCTCCCGCGGTGTTCCGGCCTCCAAGACCCAGCGCGACGGGACCACCTTCGAAGGTACGGACAAGCTCGTGGTGGATTACGAGAAGTCCATCGAGCAGTACCTCAAGGACGCTCCGGAGCCGCCGATCGTCGGTTTCGGCACGCTCGAGGCCTCCTTCAAGCGCGTTGCCTCGGACCTCAACTACGGCAAGCTCACCATCGACGGCGCCGCCGACGCGTGGTTCAAGGAAGCCGAAGACCTCATCAAGCAGAACGCCTGACCAGGCACCTTGCCTGCCAAAGCCTTCATGACTGACGGAATGAACTCGTGACCCAAAGCCCAACACTGAGCAGGCGCTCGTCGTCGTCCGCTTCCCCGCTGCCGCGCAAGTCGCGGCAGCGCGGGGCGGACGCCCGCGCCGGCTACACCTTCCTGCTGCCCTGGCTGCTGGGATTCATCGCCCTCACTGTTGGGCCCATGATTTCCTCGCTCTACCTCTCCTTCACCAACTACAACCTGTTCGAGCCGCCCAAGTGGATCGGCCTGGACAACTACACCACCCTCTTCCAGGACGAACGGTTCCTGCAGTCGGTGGGCGTGACGGTCTCCTACGTGGTCTTCGGCACCCCTCTTAAGCTTGCCGCGGCACTGGCAGTGGCCATGCTGCTGAACAGCAAGCGGCGCGGCCAGGGCTTCTACCGCTCCGCGTTCTACGCCCCGTCCCTGATCGGCGCATCAGTCTCCATCGCGATCGTCTGGAAAGCCATGTTCGGCGATGCCGGCCCGGTGGACCAGGGCCTCTCCTTCTTCGGGATCAACCTGGGCGGCTGGGTAGGCAACCCGGCCATGACCATGCCGATGTTCATCCTGCTGACCGTATGGCAGTTCGGCGCCCCGATGGTGATCTTCCTCGCCGGCCTGAAACAGATCCCGGCGGACCTCTACGAAGCGGCGTCCATGGACGGCGCCGGCCCGGTGCGGAAGTTCTTCAACATCACCTGGCCCATGCTCTCCCCGGTGATCTTCTTCAACCTGCTCATGGAAACCATCCACGCGTTCCAGATCTTCGCTTCGGCGTACATCATCTCCAACGGTGAAGGCGGCCCTGCCGGATCCACCCTTTTCTACACCCTCTACCTGTACCTGCGGGGCTTCAGCGACTTCCGGATGGGCTACGCCTCGGCCATGGCCTGGCTCCTGGTGATCGTCGTCGGCATCATCACCCTGATCTTCTTCCGCACGTCCAAGTCTTGGGTCCACTACAGCGGTGATGCAAAATGACAAGCACGGCAACCCCCACCCAGACCCTGCCGGACGCAGAACTGGCGCATTACAATCCCAAGTCCGAGTCGGCCGGGACCAAGCGCGCCAAGAGCACCGTCTTCCACCTGGTGGCCCTCGCCCTCACGGCGGTGGTCCTGTACCCGGGCCTGTGGATGATCGCCTCGGCCTTCAAGCCCAACGCCGAAATTGGCGGCTCCAACACCTCGCTGTGGTCCAACAACTTCAGCTTCGACAACTTCGTCACGGCCATGGACGGCATCGGCGGGGTATCCACCCTGCAGTTCTTCACCAACTCACTCATCCTGGCCATCGGTGCCGTGGTGGGAACCATCCTCTCGGCGTCCGTGTCGGCGTACGCGTTCGCCAGGATCAAGTTCCCCGGCCGCAGCATCTTCTTCGGCATGATGATCGCCACCCTGCTCCTGCCCTTCCACGTGGTGATCATCCCGCAGTACATCGTGTTCCAGCAGCTGGGCCTGGTGGACACCTACGTGCCGCTGCTGATCGGCAAGTTCCTCGCCGCCGACGCGTTCTTCGTGTTCCTCATGGTCCAGTTCATGCGCAACCTCCCGGCCGAACTGGACGAAGCAGCACGCATCGACGGCGCAGGCCACGTCCGGATCTTCACCTCCATCATGCTCCCGCTGATGAAGCCGGCCCTGATTTCGACGTCCATCTTCTCCTTCATCTGGAGCTGGAACGACTTCCTGGGCCCGCTGCTCTACCTCAACACCCCGGACAAGTACCCCCTGCCGCTGGCCCTGCGCCTCTTCGTGGACCAGACCCAGTCCTCGGACTACGGCGCCATGATCGCCATGTCCGTCCTGGCCCTGCTGCCGGTGCTGATCTTCTTCCTGGTGTTCCAGCGGTACATTGTTGAAGGCGTCTCCACCCAGGGCCTCAAGGGCTGACGGAAAACGAGACAGAAAATGAGCGTCATGGACAGCACCACACCCGCCCCCAACCACCACGAACCCGTCCCGGTCAACCGCTTCGCGCTGTTCTCCGAGACCCTGCTGGCAGGGGTGCTGGTGCTGGTGCTGTCCCTTCCGCTGGTGACGATCCCCGCCGCTTATGCGGCGGGGATCGCCCATCTGGAGCGCCACCTCTCGGGCCGGGACGATTCCGTCCGCGGCCTCTGGGGCACGTTCAAGGCTGCCTTGCCAGGCAGCTGGAAGCTGGGAATCACGACGGCGGCAGCCGCCGTCGTGATTGTCCTTAACCTTTTGCTCGCTTGGGTGGGGCAGCTCCCGGGCCGGGAAGTGGTGCTGCCGGCCACCCTGATCCTCGCGGCCGCCGGGGCAATCCTGCTCCTGCGCACCGCTGCCGCGTGGTCCGATGCCGCCGGCGCCCACACAGATTCCCGCACCTCCTGGCGCTCAGCGCTCGAGGCCGGCCAGGCGCTGTCCCTCAAGGACTGGAGCGGGTCCCTCCTGCTCGCTGCCGCGCTCTTCGGGGCCGTGGTGTTCGTCTGGATGCTGGCCGCCCTCTTCGTGGTGGTTCCCGGCACCCTGATCCTGGCGGCCGCCGCCGTCAAACTGCGCTCCACCCGCGCCTGAAGCAGTGCCTTTCAACCGCCAGCGTGCCCGGCAGTCCCGACGCGCCCGCACACACCAGCCGGCCTGGTACCAGCCGCTGACGCAACGCAACTACCGCCTCTTCCTGGCCCTGGTGTTCACCGGCAGCGTGGGCGTGTGGATGCAACGGCTCGCCCAGGACTGGCTCGTGCTGCAGCTGACCGGCAGCCCCGCCGCGGTGGGGGTGGCCGTTGCCCTGCAGTTCCTCCCGATGCTGGTGGTGGGACCCCTGAGCGGCCTGCTGGTGGACATGTTTCCCAAGCGCCGGATCATGCTGTGGTGCCAGGCCGTTATCGCCGTCCTGGCCCTTGGCCTCGCTGCGTGGGCGGCAAGTGGAACCATCACCGTCTGGGCCGTTTATGCCAGCTGTGTGGCACTGGGCGTCACGTCGGCCATCAACCAGCCGGCCAGCCAGGTTTTTGTCAACGAGGTGGTGGGCGACGCCAACCTCCGGCCGGCCATCGGCCTCAACAACGCCATCGGCCAGCTGGGCGCCATGGCGGGTCCCGCCGTGGGCGGTGTGGTGATCGCCCAGGCAGGATCGGCTGCTGCGTTTGCGGCGAACTCCGTGCTGTGCCTGCTGGTGCTCTGCCTCATCGCCGCCATCCGCCCCGCCGAGCTGCATCCCGGCACCCGGGCGGCGCGCGGCCGCGGGCAGCTCCTGGCCGGGTTCCGGTACGTCCGGGAACGGCCGTCCCTGCTGTTGGTCATCGCCCTGGCCGGGCTCCTGGGAATGTTCGGCATGAACGGTCCGGTGGTGCTGGCCGCCTTCGCCGAACGGGTGTGGCACAACGGCGTTGAAGGCTTCGGCCTGTTCAACACCGTCAGCGCCATCGGGGCCCTGGCCGGTGCGCTGCTGGCCGCCCGGCTGCGGCGTTTGGGGCGGAGAGGCATCGTGGCGGCTGCGGGGCTGTTCGGCCTGTCCCAGATGGTGGCGGCCCTGATGCCCACCCTTACCTTGTTTATCGTGATGCTGGTGGTGGTGGGGCTTATGACCCTCCTCTTCCTCACCAGCGCGGCCACCGCCGTCCAGCTCGAAGCCGGCCCGGAAATCCGCGGCCGCGTCATGGCCCTCTACCTTCCCCTCCTGCTGGGCGGGCACGCACTGGGAGGCCTCCTTGCGGGCTGGCTCACGGAGCAGTTCGGCGTGCGGACCGGACTGGTGGCCACCGGCGGGCTGGGCATGCTGTCCGCCCTTGTCATTGGTCTGTTGCTGTGGCTCCACGGGCGCAGGGCGGGTGCCAGGCAGGCCTGACTGCCGGCCGGTAGAGAGTCATTGCCGTCTCCCGGCAGTGGCTCCTTTAGAAGCCTTGACGCGTGCGCCAGCTCACACCTAGGCTGTGGGAAACCGGTTTCTTCGAGGTTCCAGCAACCCGCGCCAAAGGACAAACGATGATGTTTCGCGCCCAGAAATCCCTGCTGCCCAAAGCTGCCGCCGCGGCGGCAGCCCTCTCCTTGGTCCTGACCGGCTGCGGCAGCTCTCCCCAAGCCGAGTCAGAGGGGCCGGTGACCCTGCGCTTCAGCTGGTGGGGCTCGGACACCCGGCACAAGATGACGGAGAAGCTGATTGAAGCCTTCGAGGCGGAGAATCCCAACATCAACGTCGAAGGGGAATACGGCGACTGGTCCGGCTACTGGGACAAGCTGGCCACCCAGGTGGCCTCACAGGACGCCCCGGACATCATCCAGATGGACGCGGCCTACCTGGGTGAATACTCCGCGCGCGGCGCGCTGCTCGAGCTCAAGGATGTGGACCTTTCGAAGTTCGACCAGCCCGTGGCGGACTCCGGCAAGGTGGACGGCAAGCAGTATGCCGTGACCAGTGGTGTCAACGCCATGGTCGTCCTGGCCAACCCGTCGCTGGTTTCTGCCAGCGGAGTGACCCTCCCGGACGATGAGGCGTGGACCTGGGAGGACCTGAATGACACCGCCGCGGCCATCACGGCAGCCAGCCCGGACGGCGTGTACGGGACGGGCCAGGTGAACAGTGATGCCGCGGCCAACCTGTGGTTCCGGCAGCAGGGGAAGTCGCTGTTCACCCCGGACGGGGAGCTGGGATTCGATGAGGCGGCCCTGGCCGAGTGGTACGGGTACCAGGCGAAGATGCGCGACTCCAAGGCAGTGCCCCCGGCGTCGGTGATCACCGAGGACGCCAGCGCCTCCATTGACCAGCAGGGCTTGTCCACCAACAGGTTTGCCATGAACATGTACTGGTCCAACCAGTTGGGCGCCCTCAGCAAAGCCTCCGGGCAGGACTTGGAAATCCGGCGCCCGCCGAGCCTGGAGGGCAAGGCATCCGAAGCCCGGCAGTTCTACAAGTCGTCCATGTTCTGGTCCGCCAGCTCCCGGACAAAGCACCCGGTGGAAGCACAGAAGTTCATCGACTTCGTCACCAACAACCCCGCAGCCGGCGAGATCGGCCTGGCGGACCGCGGCATCCCGGCCAACTCGGAAATCCGCGAGGCCATAGCCGCCAAGTTGAGCCCTGCGGACGCGAAGACGGCAGCGTTCATCGACGAGATCTCGGACGAACTGGGCGAGGCCGTGCCGGTTCCGCCCGCCGGTTCGGCCGCCGTGGTGGAGGTCCTGGGCCGCTACTCGCTGGAGGTCCACTTCAGCCGCCTGTCACCGCAGGACGCGGCAAAGAAGGCCATGGACGAGGCAAAGAGCGCCCTCCTCTGACCAGTGTGGCTACGCCCGGGGCGTGAAGCTCCACGTCCCGGCGTGCACCCTGAAATCCCGCGTCGCGTGCTCGGCCGGCTGTGTCCCGGCGGCTTCCGCAGCGGAAGGAACGACGGCGGCCTCCGCCGTCGGGTGCGTATCCCCGGACGTGACCGTGTACTTGCCGGCTGGCAGCCGGACTACGGCCGCCGTCCCGGCAGGGACCGTGCATTCCAGCCGCATCTGTCCGCCGTCCCGGGTCCAGCCCGCTTCCACATAGCCGTTGTTCACGGGCACCGTGCCGCTGGCGTGGTTTAGCCGGCACAGTGGAGGCTCGATCAGCAGCTCCGAGCCTCCGGGGGAGCTGAACCGGACGCCGAGCAGGTGGTCCAGGATCTCCTTGACCACTGACGCGGACCAGGCGTGGGACTGGCTGTAGTCCGTTCCTTCCACCAGGTCCCAGGCTTCCCAGGTGAAGGTGGCGCCGCGCTCCAGCAGGTTGGCCCAGCCGGGCTGGTCCTTGTCCGTCAGGAGATCCAGCACCGCGTCCGTCATGCCCTGGGAGAGCAGGGCGCGGACCAGCCGGTGGACTGTCAGCGGCCCCTGCTTCATCCCCATCGAGGCGATCCTCAGCGCATCGGCGGCGGCGAACTCCGGAGCGGTGATGCCCAGGGAGAGCGGGAAGGACGCGGCATGCTGGGAGGCGTGCGGGCTGGGGGTGCCGTCGGCGTGCAGTCCGTCCACCATCACCCCGTCCACGCGCAGGCGGGTACGGATTGCGTCGGCCAGCCGGCGGGCCGAGGAGGCGTAGCGGACGGCGGCATCATGATCGCCTGCCACGCTGCAGAGCCGGGACGTGGACACCAGCGCAGAGTAGGCCTGCGCGTTGACGGTGGTCTTCGCGGCGCACTCCATGTCGTAACCGAACCGCCCGGGTTCGGGCCAGTCCACGATGCCGTGCAGGTAGGGGCCGGAGCCGCCGCCCAGCCGGGTGACCAGTCCCGCCGTCGGCCCTTCTTCCGGAACGTACCGCAACGCGTAGTCGGCGGTGTTGCGCAGGTGCGGCAGCAGTTCCCGGACCAGGGCAAGGTCCCCGGTGCGCAGGTGGTACTCCTCGGCCCACTCCGGGACCATGAGGGAAAAATCAGGAATGTCGCGCTTGCCGTCGCCGTTGGGGTATACGGCGTTGTAGCGGCCGCGGTCCTGCCCCTCGGACCAGTAGCGGACGGCGGACCAGGCGAACTCCCGCAACGCCTGCGCCGTGTAGGAGTGCTCCCCGAAGAGGGCCATGGTGGCATACGAAATGTTCACCGCATCCGCCAGGAACTGGCCCTTCTCCCGGGTGGGCGTGTCCACGAACTGTTCCTGGACGCCGTAGAGGGCCGAGTCGCGCAGCAGCCCGAAAACGCGGTCCAGCACGGGGTCCGAGCTGTTGAAACTGCCCTCCGCCGGATGGCTGCCGTGCGCCAGCACGGCACCGACCCGGGACACCTCGGCGGCCTCCACGCCGGGAAGCTCAAGGTAGCGGAAACCCAGGTGCACCGTGGCGCTGAACTGCTGGGGCCCGGCCGCCTGGGTGTACGGAAAGGACATGTCCGTGTTCTGGCTTGCGGTCTTTCCCGCGTCCACCCGTCCGTCGGGCCGGAGGGCGTAGCCGGCCCGGATCATCACGGTGCGGCCGGGAACTCCGTCCAGGAAGTCCACCTCCGGGCACCCGGGAAGAACCTGGCCAAAGTCCGCCACCATGGTGCCGTCGTCGGCCGTCAGGAAAGCCTTGGGAGCAACAAACCCGCCGGCCAGGAAGGTCCGGCGCGGGTGCAGCCCGGGGGACTCCGCTGACGGGTGGCGGCCGCAGCTGATGGCGGGCGGCAGGTCCGGGAAAGATGGAGACGGGGAGGACGGCGCGGCGGCCAGGGCCCGTGCGGCCTGCCCGTCCAGGTGTTCCACGGGGTCGCCCTCGTCATTGCGGTACCCGGACTGCCGGTACGGCGCCTCGCCGGCTGACCACTCCGGCCCGGAACAGAAGGCCTCGCGGCGGCCGTCCGTGTACTGCACGCTGATGCGCACCAACAGGCCGGGGAGTCCGGCGGCACGCCCCTGGCCCGGGCCGTACCAGTGCAGCACTGCCGTCAGGGGTACAGCTGCGCCCGGATAGCCGAAAGAGGTTGTTGCCAGGCAGGGGACACCGGCCAGGGAGATTTGCGCGTGGTGCTGGGCCGCCATGAACAGCCGCGCCCGGCGCACCGGGCCCGTGAGCTGCAGGGTGCTGCGGAATATTGTCCATTCGTCCGGCTGGCGGTGCGCCGTGGAGGCGGCCCACTGCGCCAGGCAGGCGCGGGCGTGGTCCCCGCTGGCGTCGAAGCGGTGGTCCAGCAGGACGGCGCCGGCACTGCTGATACGCAGCGATGCATACTCGGCCTGGCTGCGGGGGCCCTGGTGCAGGGCCGGCCTCCCGGCGGACCCGGGAGCCGCGGGCTGGTGCACGTCAAGCAGTTCCACGCCGTCCAGGGAGACGGTGATGGTGTTGCCGTCGTCGGTGACCAGCAGGTCCTGCCAGGAGCCGGGCACCAGGTCCTTGCCGGGCAGCCGCGCCTGGCGGACATCCAGGTCCCGGTCCGCCCGGGCCCTGGCCAGCTCCGCGGTTTCGGGGACGGCCGGGGCTGGAATTTCCCACACCGGGGCGTGGCGGATGACCACCTCCCCGGCCGTGTTGAGTTCCAGCAGCAGGCCGGTGCCGGGGCCGTTGCTGCGAAGGATGAGTCCGGCCCAGCCCATGACCGGGCGGACGCGGGCTTCGAGGCGGATGGTGCGGGCAGGCGGGCAGGGAACCGGCAGGTGGGGTGAGCCGGCCACGCGGAGGGCGTTGTTGAGGATTTCCAGCGGGGCGCGGCCGCCGGGGGCGCGTCGGATCCAGTCGGCCTGCCAGGAATCGTCCGGGAGGCCTGTGCTGAACATCTTCGGAGTAGACCATTCCCCGGGCATTCCTGCGGCGTCGCGGACCCGCACCCGCCACGCGTAGTCCGTGTCGCCGTCGAGCGCAGGCCCGTCATAGGTGACCCCGCGCTGTGCGGGGGAGGGCACCGGACCGGAGCTCCAGAACTTGAGCCCCTGCGCGTCCTCCACTGTGACCTCGTAGCCGGTCTGCAGGGCCCGCGCCGGATCGGAGCCGTCCGGCTGGGCCAGCTGCCAGCTGAACGCGGGCCGGAGTGATGCGGTCAGGCACTCGGCGAGGCCCTCCGTCAGCAGGTTGACGGCGTGCAGCTGGCCCCGCGCTTTGGGTATGGCCGTGGCAAGTTCCGGGGTCGTGGCAGGCTGCGGGCGCATCAGGAAGCCGGCACGCTGAAGGTGCAGGGGGCGGATGTTGCCCACGGCAGGCGCAGCTCGCTGAAGGTAGCGTGCTCGCGGCCCGCGCGTTCCAGGGCAGCCTCAATATCAATGACGACGGCGTGCGCTGCGTCCCCGTCGCCCTCCCACCTGACGTGGGCCTCACCGATGACAGCAGGCAGCGGAGCGGTCCGGACCGCTTCCAGGACCAGCATGAAGGCGCCGCTGTCCGGGAGGGGGCTGATCAGCGGGGATCCGGAATTGCGGTGGGACAGCAGGTTCCCGGTGAGGTCCTCGCGTCCGTACGTCTCCTCGGTGGTGCCCGACGCCGTGGTGACGGTGAGGCGGTCCTCCGTGTAGTGGAACACGGCGGTTCCCGCGGAGCCCTGCAGCGTGACGTAGGGTTCCACGGATTCGGAAGCGCAGATGGTCAGGGCGCAGGTGATGGGCAGGCCCGAGGCTGTCCGGATGCGGATCACCGAGGTGTCATCCGACTCAATGTCGTTGGCGCGGTAAAGTTCGGTTTCCACGGAGGCGACGTCGGCCGTGGTCCTGGCCCCGGCAATCCTCAGTGCTGTTGCCACGGCATGGGCCAGCGGATTGGTGGCCACACCATCCACCACGTCCACACCGTTGATGCTGCGCTTCCCGGCCCACAGGGAGCGCTTGTAGTAGGCCCGGTCCCGGACCCAGCGGCCCGTGGCGGAAATGCCCTGGAGCGTGCCGAGGGTGCCGGCTGCCACCAGGTTTTCGATTTCCTGCAGGGCGTGGGAGCCGAGGCTCTGGAAGCCGATCTGCACGCTCCTGCCTGACGCCGCTGCGGCGTCACAGAGCCGGTTGAAATCGGCCAGGGACGCCACCGGGGGCTTCTCCAGGTACAGGTCCGCGTCGGTGCGCAGGGCAGCGAGCGCCAGCGGGGCGTGGGTCTGGATGGGGGTTGCCACGATGACCAGGTCCAGGGAGGTGGTGGCGGACAGCAGTTCGTCGAGGCCCGGGTACACCCGGGCCGAGGCCGGAACGGAGCCTGCTGCCGGCGGCTGCGGATCAGCCACGGCAACGAGTTCGACGGCGCCTGCCGCCTGGAGGCGTTGAAGGTTGCGGAGGTGGTGGGTGCCGAAGCCGTGCACGCCGACCAAAGCCACGCGGGCGGCCTTTGGGCCTGACGTTCCGGCGGCAGCGCCGCGGCCAGCCGTTGCTGCTGCCCCGGCGGGCGCACCCGGGCTCTGGGTGCCGGTTGGCGTTGCCATGCTTCTCCATTTCCGCCCTGCAGGGCACGGTTGCGTGGGCGCACGCGACGGTTCAGCAAGCGCTTTCCATCCCTCAGTGTGCGTCATGGCACTCTGCGGAGTCCAGCTATGTAACGATTCAAAATTTCACTTGACCTTACTGCCGATGTGCGTCTAGATTTTCGAGAAACCGATTACCGGCGTGATGCGGAACACTTCCGCCTTCGCCTCTGCAACGATGGAGAACTGAAGGGAGCTGCGCCGTGCTGTCTGGATCGTTCAGTGCCCGGGCCTACTCATTCTTTGACACCCTCCTTTGGATCGCCTGCCTGAACCTGCTGTGGATCCTCTTCACGCTGCTGGGCCTGGGCGTCCTCGGCGCAGGCCCTGCCACCGCAGCCGCCCAGATCGCCGTGCGGAAGCGCGCACAGGGTGATGCGGCTCCGCTGCTCCGCAGCTTCGGCGCCAATTACTTCCGGAACTTCGGCCGGGCCAACGTACTCGCCCTCCCGGTGATGGCGGCGGCAGTTGCGCTGTCCATGAACTGGAACTACTTCTCGGCCTCGGAGGGCCTGTTTCCACAGCTGGTGGCGGCCGGCATTTTTGTGGCGGCCATCTTCCTGGCCGGCGCAGCCTGTTACCTTTTCCCGCTGTATGCGAGGTACGAGCTCCCGCTGGGGCAGTACCTGCTGACGTCTTCCCGCTTCGCGTTCCGGCATCTCGCCGGAACTGTCATCCTGCTGTTCATTTCCGCTGCCGCGTTCTATGCCAGCACCACCGTCCCGGGCCTGGTCCCGTTCTTCAGCATCGGGGCCTGGCTGTATGTGACCGGCTGGCTGTGCGACCGGTTCTTCACCGCCAACGATGAATCCGTGGCCGGGACTCCGGCGGCCGGCCCGGAGATCCCCGCGGGGAACGGCTCCCTCCCGTCAGCCTCCGTGGCCTGACAGCCGGGAGGCTGCCCGGCACCCGGGCCCGGGAGGCGCCGTCGGTCTTCCCCCTGAATGCTTCCCCATTGCTTGAAACGTATCAACAAAAACCCTCAACAACTTGACCAATCAAAACCCCAAAGAAGTGGAAAAGGACAACCATGATGCGCAGAAAACTCTCCCTGGCGGCCGCGGTGGTAACGGCCACGGCCATCTCCCTCACTGCCTGCAGCGGCGGCGAAGCCCCGGCCGCGGACCTCAGCACGGTGTCCATCATGGCGCCGTTCCTTGAGGCCCAGCCGCCCAGTGCCGACGGTGCCGTCCAGAAGAAGCTTGAAGAGCTCACCGGCAAGGACATCAACATCACGTGGACCCCCAACGCGTCCTACGAGGACAAGACCAACATCACGCTTGCCTCCTCCGAGATCCCGCACATCATGGTGATCCAGGGCAAGACCCCAGGCTTCGTCAAGAACGCGGAAGCCGGTGCCTTCTGGGACCTGACGGACAAACTCGATGACTACCCGAACCTCAAGACCACTTTCCCGGACATCCAGCAGAACGCCAGCATCAACGGCAAGGTATACGGCGTCTTCCGCGGCCGCGCCCCGATGCGCGCCGCCGTCATGTTCCGCCAGGACTGGCTGGACAAGCTTGGCCTCGAGGCGCCCAAGACCACCGAGGACCTGTACAAGGTGGCCAAGGCCTTCACCGAGCAGGACCCCGACGGCAACGGCCAGGACGACACCTGGGGCATCACCATCCCCAAGTGGGGCGCACTCGGCACCAACAGCCCCTACGACCTCATCGAGGAATGGTACGGCGCCGGAAACCGCTGGACCGAGAAGGACGGGAAACTGATCCCCAGCTTCGAAACGGAGGAGTTCCTCGAGGCCAACCGGTTCGTCAAGAAGATGGTGGACGAAAAGCTCATCAACCCGGACTTCGCCACCTTTGACGGCACCAAGTGGAACGAGCCGTTCTTCAACGGCAAGGGCGGCATCATTGTGGACGTCGACTCCCGCGTCAGCGTCCTGGTCAACCTGTTCAAGCAGGCAGATCCCAACAACTACGAGAACAAGGTGGGCTTCGTGGGCAACCTCGAAGGCCCCGACGGCGAACTCCACGCCCACCCCACCGACGGCTACTCCGGCTTCCTCGCCGTGCCGAAGGCCAGCGTCCGCACCGAGGCCGAGCTGGCGAAGGTGCTGGAGGTTTTGAACACCATGAACGGCAAGGACGTGGCCATCCTGCTCAACAACGGCATCGAGGGCGTGAACTTCACCCTCGAGGACGGCAAGGCCGCCACCATCAAGCCTGAAACCGAGGAATCGAAAGCCGTCTCCACCGATATCAAGAGCTACGCTCAGCTCGGCATGAACGTTGCCGGAAACACCTTCTACCCGGTGAAGCAGCCCACGGAGTACGAGCAGCAGGTCTTCGACAAGCGCACTGAAGTGATGGCAGGGGACCTCAAGAGCGCCGTCTACAACCCGGCCGCCCCGTACGTCTCCGCCACCTACGTCTCCAAGGGTGCGCAGCTGGACAACATCGTGGCCGATGCACGGATCAAGTACCTTGCCGGCCAGATCGATGAGCAGGGCCTCAAGGACGCCATCACGCTGTGGAACACCAGCGGCGGGGACAAGGTCAAGGAAGAGATCAACCAGCTCTGGCAGGACAACAAGTAAATGGCAGCACCTGTCATTGACACCCAGTCCGGGGAGCAGGCGCTCAACACACCGCCTGCTCCCCGGAAGCGGGGCAGCTTCGCCGTCCATTTCGCGCACTACAAGTGGCTCTACCTGCTGCTGGTGCCGGGGGTGGTGTACTTCGCGGTGTTCCGCTATGCCCCGATGTACGGGGTGTCCATCGCGTTCAAGGACTATGTCCCCTTCCTGGGCGTGAACGGCAGCCCGTGGGTGGGCACCCAGCACTTCCAGGACTTCTTCTCCAACCCGGACTTCCCGCGGCTGCTTGGGAACACGCTGATCCTGGCGTTCCTGAACCTGGGCATCGCCTTTCCGCTGACCATCGTCCTGGCGCTGCTGCTGAACGAGGTCCGCCTTTCCATCCTCAAACGCACGGTCCAGACGCTCGTCTACATTCCGCACTTCCTGTCCTGGACCATCGTGGCGTCGCTGAGCTTCCTGCTGTTCGCCCTGGACTTCGGCCCGCTGTTCTTGTTCCTGAACAACGTGATGGGCACCAACATCGACTTCCTGTCCGATCCGAACTGGTTCCGGCCGCTGATCGTGCTGCAGGAGATCTGGAAGAACACCGGCTGGGGCACCATCATCTTCCTGGCTGCCCTGGCCACCGTGGACCAGGACCAGTACGAGGCCGCCATCATCGACGGCGCCGGCCGGTTCCGCAGGGTCTGGCACATCACCCTGCCCGGGATCCGCTCCACCATCATCGTCATGCTGATCCTTGCCATCGGCCAGATGCTCAACACCGGATTCGAACAGATCTACCTGATGACCAACGCCCTGAACCGCTCCGTGGCCGACGTATTCGACACCTACGTGTACTTCGTGGGCATCACCCAGGGCGCCTACAGCTACTCCACCGCGGTGGGGCTCTTCAAATCGCTGGTGGGCATCGTGCTGATCTTCGGCACCAACGCCCTGGCCAAACGCTTCAACCAGAGCGGACTGTTCTAATGAAGATTCACAACACCACCGGCGGGCGGATCTTCGACGCCGCGAACTACGTCTTCCTGTCCCTGATCGGCATCATCACCCTGCTGCCGTTCATCTACGTGATCGCAGGGTCCTTCGCCAACGAGGCAGAAATCACCCGGCGGGCGTTCTTCGTCTGGCCCGAGCAGTTCACCCTGGGCTCCTACGAATACATCTTCTCCACCCCGGCATTCACCAGGGCGCTGGTGACCACCATCCTGGTCACCGCCGTCGGAACCCTGGTCCAGCTCGCCTTCACCGTGACCATGGCCTACCCGCTGGCCAAGAAGACGCTCCGCGGACGGCAGGTCATCCTGTCGCTGGTGGTGTTCGCCATGGTGTTCTCCGGCGGCATGATCCCCACCTTCCTGCTGGTCAAGGACCTGGGCCTGCTGAACTCCTACTGGGCCCTGATCCTGCCGGCGGCCATCAACCCGTTCAGCCTGATCATCATCAAGAACTTCTTCCAGGAGCTCCCCGCGGAGCTCGAGGAATCGGCCAAGATGGACGGCGCCACGGAGATCGGCATCCTGTGGCGGATCCTGCTGCCCCTGTCCAAGCCCGTCCTGGCCACCTTCGCCCTGTTCTACGCCGTGGGCATCTGGAACGACTTCATGTCACCCCTGCTCTACCTCTCTGACAACTCCAAGTGGACCCTGCAGATGTACCTGCGCCAGGTCACGGCGTCATCGGACCTGCTCGGCACCGGCAACGTGGACCCGAACTACATCCCGCCCGAGCAGGGCATCAAGTTCGCGGTGATTGTGGTGGCCACCCTGCCCATCCTCATCTTCTACCCGTTCCTGCAGAAGCACTTCGCCAAAGGCATGCTCATCGGCTCCGTCAAGGGCTGAGCCTGCACCACGAGAGAAAGCACAGCATGAAAATCCTGCTCGCCGGAGATTCCACGGTGGCCAACTGCCCCACGCACGAGTACCCCATGAGCGGCTGGGGAGCGCAGCTTGCGCCCCACGTCTACACCTTCGGGGCCGTGCACAACTTCGCCAAGGGCGGGGCCAGCACGGAGTCCTTCCGTGAGGAAGGGCTGTGGGGGCGCCTGCTGGCGGAGGCAGGGGACGGGGACCTGGTCCTGATCCAGTTCGGCCACAACGACCAGAAGAAGCAGCACCTCGCGGCGAGGACGGGTTACGCCGCCAACCTGCGGACCATGGCGGGGGAGGTGCAGAACCTGGGGGCGCTGCCCGTAGTCTGCACCCCGGTGGAGCGCCGGCACTTCCTGGACGGTCCGTCGTCGGACGCTGCTGTACTGGAACAGAGCCTGGAGGATTATCCGGAGGTGGTGCGGGAGATCGGCCTGGAACTGGGAGTGCCGATTCTTGACCTGAACGCGTGGACCCGCGGGCTCTACCTGCAGTTGGGGCGGGAGGAATCGGAGCCGCTCTTCTGCCACTTCGAGCCGGGGTCCCATGCCTACTGGCCGGACGGCCTGGCGGATAACACCCACTTTTCCCGGCAGGGAGCAGCGCTGGTGGCGGGGCACGTTGCCGCCCGGCTCCAGGAGCTGGACCTGGTGCCCGACGGCCTGGTGCGTACGACGGCGGGACGCGGCTAGGTGGGCACGCCCGGCCCGGAGGCGAGGGTGCTGTACAGCAACGCCCTCGCGTCCCCGGCGGATGTGGGGGACTGGGTGGTGGAAGGGCCACTGAACCTGGGGACCCACCAGGGCGCCCTGGAATTGTCAGGTTCGCTGGACGACGCGGAATTCGGGGACCATGCGCACTGGACGTTCTGGTGCCCGGTGCAGTTCCCGGACGCCATCCGGATCACCTGGGAATTCCTGCCGCTCGAGGAACCAGGCCTTGCCATGCTGTTCTTCGCCGCCCGGGGGCACGGCGGGCATGACCTGTTTTCCCGTGCGCTGGCACCGCGGACGGGGTACTACCCGCAGTACCATTCCGGGGACATCGATGCCCTGCACGTCTCCTATTTCCGGAATAAATATGAGTCCGAGCGGGCTTTCCGGACCTGCAACCTGCGCAAGAGCGCCGGGTTTGACCTGGTGGCGCAGGGGGCCGATCCGCTGCCGCCGGCCGGGGACGCGGTGGACTTCTACCGGATGGAGCTTGTGAAGGACGGGCCGCGGGTGGCTTTCGCCATCAATGGGCTGCCGCTTTTTGAATGGCACGATCCATCCCCTGCCGCTGCCGTGCTGGGCGGCGGATACCTGGGCTTCCGGCAGATGGCCCCGCTCCGGGCGGCGTACCGGAACCTGGTGGTGGAGGAGCTTTAGCCCGGCTAGGGAGCGGGATCCGCTTTGTGCTTCGTCGGCCGGTAGCCGGCGAGTTCGGCGCGGACGTCACCTTCCTCGTGCTGGCCCTTCTCCTTGCCGAACGGCAGGGCCTTCAGCAGCGGGTGCAGGACAGCCATCACGGCGAGGCCCCAGGCGAGTCCCAGGACGGCTGAGCAGAGGGTGTTCACGAGCCAGGCCAGAAGGCCGCCAATACCTGCGATTCCAGCGACCGGGGCTTCGAGGGCATGGACGAGGTCATACGGCAGGTGCCAGCCGAGGTCGTAGGCGCCCTGCAGCATGATGTGCCCGCCTACCCACAGCATGGCGACGGTCCCAATCAGGGTGATGGCCGCCAGCACGGCGGGCATCCCCTTGACGAGCAGCTCGCCGAAACGCTGCGAGCCCGCAGATTCCTTGGCGGCCAGGTGCAAGCCAATGTCGTCCATCTTCACGATCAGTGCCACCGCACCGTACACAAGCACCGTGATGGCAAGGGCCACGACCACGAGGATGGCGGCCCGGGCCCAGATGGATTCGGCGGCCACCTCGTTCATGGAGATGACCATGATCTCGCAGGACAGTATGAAGTCGGTGGTGATGGCGCCCTTGACCACCTTCGCCTCCGCCTCAGGACCCCGCTCGACCGCAGGCGCTTTTTCGTCCGAGTGGTCCCGCCGGATTTTGTGCCAGACCTTCTCGGCACCCTCGAAGCAAAGGTACGTGCCGCCCAGCATGAGGATGAAGGGGATGGCCCACGGGAGGAAGGCGCTGATGAGCAGCAGCGCCGGCAGGATGATCAGCAGCTTGTTCCGGAGCGAGCCCCAGAAGATCCGCTTGATCATCGGCAGTTCGCGGGACGGGTCCGCTCCGGAGACGTACTGCGGGGTGACAGCGGCGTCGTCGATGACCACACCGGCGGCTTTGGCCCCGGCCTTTGCGGCTCCGGCTGCGACGTCGTCCACCGAGGCGGCCGCGATGCGGGCCAGGGCTGCGACGTCGTCCAGCAGGGCGACCAGGCCGCCGCTCACAGACCGCTCCCGCGGTACTTGCGTTCGGACGGCTGGGCGTGGCTGCCTGGGAACAGGCGCGTGATCGGCATGCTGCGATTATACGGTGGCGGTCAGCCGTACCCGCCCTGTCCGCCGCGCGCGGCCGGTGTTCCTTCGAGGGCCAGTCCCCAGCCCGGCCGGTCAGGCCCCGGCGACCGGGAGCACCAGCAGGTAGCCCGCCGGCAGTTCGCTGCTCCAGCGCCGCGGCTCGCGGACCACGAACTGCGTGGCCAGCTGCTCGGGGGTGAGGAGGCTGTTGGGTTCGGGCGATGGGCCCCACTGCCCGCTGCCGTGCGGGTAGAGCGGATCCTGGACGCGGACGCCGGTCACGGAGAACTCCGGGAACCGGGCGGGATCGCCGATCGACTCGAAACCGCTCATCACCCACGCATGCCGGCCGCTCCACATGACCAGCCCCACCGGCCTGCCCGTGTCAGCGATGGCGCGTGCCGCCGTCTGGAGGGCAGCGCCGTAGTCGGCGATGCTGACCACTGTGTACGGCCCCACGCCCACTTCCGTCAGTACCTGCGCCCACCCGAACGGGTTGGCGCCGTTGTACGAGTTGGACGACCGTGCCCGGGCCATCTCCCACAGTTCGCCCTGCTGGGTGGAATCCGCCCACGTACCTCCACCGGTGTCGTCAATAAGGTTGTGCGCCATCTGGATGCTCGCCGCAACGCACCAGTCGAAGGTGTACTGCGGCACGAAGTCACCCTCCTGGTAGAGGTTGAGCGCGTAGGGCTGGGGGACGGGGGGTGGTGCGGGGGCCGGCGGCGGCGCGGGCGTGGGTGCAGCGGTGGGAGCCGCAGCGGTGGTCCCCTGGGGTTCG
>NZ_BRCG01000010.1:0-161478 GCF_023708005.1 Pseudarthrobacter sp. NCCP-2145
GGGCTGGCCCGCGGGGGAGGGTGCAGCGTCAGGCTGGGCATCCGTAGCGAAAATCTGGATGTCGTACAGCCCGCTGCGTCCGGCGCTGGAGCGGCGGTCCGCCACCGCGGTCAGCACCTGGCCGCGGAAGGCCGGCTTGAGGAAATTGATGTCGACGCCGGAGGCCACGGTGATGCTGTTTTCCTCGCCGGGTGCCTGGACGGCCGGGTTGCAGGCGAGGGCGAATGCGGTATCACCGAAGGCGAAGATCATTCCGCCGTGGGCCATGCCGAAGCCGTTGAGCATTTCCTGCCGGAGGGTCATCCGGATGGTTGCGTGGCCGTCGCTGATGGCGAGGACTTCAATGCCCATCCACTCGGAGGCATAGTCGTTCTCCAGGATCTGGTGTGTGGGCCCGGAAAGGGTGGTTTCAGCCATGCGTCATTGCCTCCAGCTTTATTTACCGAATGTTCATTAGGTAATCCCATGGAGGGGTCCGGTGTCAAGGGCCGGGCGTCACGGCCGGGCCGTTCCTGCCCACTTGCTCCGGCGGGACTGTGCGCCGGATCCGGGACACGCCGTCGTGCCCGGCGCGCCGGAGGGGGTGCGGAGAAGCAACCGGGCTGGAACATACGACGGCGGCACGCACCGGCCGCCGCCGGCCCGGCGGATGTGCAGTGTCACCGCCGCCGTGCCCATCACCACAGGCCCGGCAGGCTCACACGCTGCCGAAAGCCCGTCACGAAGTGCAAGGATGGAGTAACCGGCACCAGCACAGCAAAGGGCGGACCATGGCCAAAGGCATCTACGTCAGCGCAACCACTCCCGGATCGGGCAAGTCACTCGTGGCCCTGGGCCTGGCGGACACCCTTCACCGGCATGCGGACAGGATCGGCTTCTTCAAGCCCGTGGTCCATGGCCCGGACGCCGCGGCCGATCCGATGGTCGCACTGATGAAATCCCGATTCGCGCTGGAGGACGAGCGCTGCCGCGGCGGCCTCACCCACGAGGAAGTCCGGACCCTGCTGGCCGAGGGAAACCGGGCCGAGATCGACGCCCGCTGCGTGGAAATCTTCGCCGACATCTCGCGGCACTGCGATGTGGTGATCGTGGAGGGAACGGACCTGGTGGGCCAGGACTCCGCCGTCGAATTCGACCTCAACGCCCGCCTGGCCAACAACCTGGCCGCCCCCATCGTGGCGGTGGTGGGAGCCAAGGGGCGGACCGTCGCCGAGGCCGCGGCCGCCGTCGAGGTTGCCCGGAAGGAACTTGCCGCGGAACGGTGCTCCCTGCTGGCCATCATGGTGAACCGGGCGGACCCGGCGGACCTGGATGCGATCGCCGCTGCCGTGAAGCCCGGCGCCTCCAAGCGGCCCGTGTACATCCTGCCCGAACTGGAGGCCATCGCGCGGCCCACCACCGGCGAGGTTGCAGCGGCGCTGGGCGTCCGCCAGATCGCCGGGCGGCCGGACATGGAACGCGACGTCAAGGACATCAAGGTGGCCGCCATGAACGTGGGCAACTTCCTGAACGTGCTGGACGAGGGAGCCCTGGTGATCGTCCCCGGCGACCGAGCGGACGTGATGGTGGCGTGCCTGGCTGCGTCCTTCTCGCCGGAGTTCCCGGTGGCCTCCGCGCTCATCCTCACCGGCGGGCTCGCGCCGGACGCCAACATCTATCCGCTCCTGGCGCAGGCCCCGTTCCCTGTCTTCGCGGCGCGGGAGGACACCTACACCACCGCCCGCCGGGTTTCTGAGGTCCGCAGCGAGATCTGGTCCGGGCATCGCCGCAAGGTGGCGTCCGCCCTGGGCCTCTGGTCCCGCCGGGTGGACGAGGCCGAACTGGTGGAACGCCTGCACCTGCCCCGGGCCGAGCGGATGACGCCGCTGCGCTTCCTGCACGACCTTATAGAGCGCGCCCGCTCGCAGCGCCGGCACGTGGTCCTGCCGGAGGGAACGGACGTGAGGATCCTGCGCGCGGCGGAGATCCTGCACCGGCGCGACGTCTGCGACCTCACCGTGCTCGGCCCCGAATCGGAGGTCCGCGAATTGGCGGCCGCCCGCGGCATCGACCTGTCCGGCATCAACATCGTTGACCCGGCCACCTCGGACCTGCGCCAGAAGTTCGCGGAGAAGTATGCGGAACTGCGGGCGCACAAGGGCGTTGACCTGCCCAAGGCCCTGGAGATCATGCAGGACGTGAGCTACTTCGGCACCATGATGGTCCAGCTCGGCGTGGTGGACGGCATGGTGTCCGGCGCGGCCCACACCACCGCCCACACCATCCGGCCCGCCCTGGAGTTCGTGAAGACGCGCGAGGGCGTGAAGATCGTGTCCTCGGTGTTCCTGATGCTGATGCCGGACCGGGTGCTGGTGTACGGCGACTGCGCCGTGAACCCGGACCCCAACGTGGAGCAGCTGGCGGACATTGCGCTGGCGTCGGCGGAAACCGCGGCGCAGTTCGGCGTGGAGCCGCGGGTGGCCATGCTCTCCTACTCCACCGGCGGTTCCGGCTCGGGTGAAGCGGTGGACGCGGTGCGGCAGGCCACCGAACTGGTCCGCCAGCGCCGCCCGGACCTCGCCGTCGAGGGCCCCATCCAGTACGACGCCGCCGTGGACGCCTCCATCGCGGAGTCCAAAATGCCGGGCTCCTCGGTTGCCGGGCAGGCTACAGTGTTCATCTTCCCGGACCTCAACACCGGCAACAACACCTACAAGGCGGTGCAGCAGAGCTCCGGGGCCGTGGCCGTCGGGCCCGTCCTGCAGGGGCTGCGGAAGCCGGTCAACGACCTCTCCCGCGGCTGCACCGTGGAGGACATCGTGAACACCGTGGCCATCACCGCCATCCAGGCCCAGGCCCCAGCCTCCTAGGCCGGCGTCCCGGGACACAACCCAGCCGGCACAAAGGGCGACGGCGGCACCCTCCGTGGGTGCCGCCGTCGTACTTTGTCTTGAGGTTCTTAGCGCCGCGTCAGCTGTTGTCCGGCTTCGCCAGGCTGGCCGGGTCCTCCTGCTTGGCGGGCTCATCGGACAGGCCCTGCGGGGTGAGGTCCAGGTCCTCGGTGTTCTCCGGGGCTTCGGGTGCCTCGCCGGTTTCCTCAGCTTTGAGGGCGCCCGTGTCGTCCAGGGCAGGGTTGGCGCCTTCCACCACTGTGGGGTCCTTCTTGCCGGAACCGGAAGCGGTGTCCGAATCCGCCTGCGGATTCAAAGGCGCGGTGCTGCTGGATCCCGTGTTGGTGGGGTCGTTCTCGTCGATCGAATTCGGCTCGTTCGTCATGGAAGTGTCCTCTCGGGCGTGGTCCAGCTCGTGTGCCGACTCTAGGCCCCCGCCTCGCCTGTCCGCAAGAAACCTCCACCGCGGCCCGCCTATAGTGGGGTTTGAACCGCAGAAGCAAGGCTCAGGAGGCCCCACATGCTCGTGCTCGTCATCAACTCCGGCTCGTCCTCGCTCAAGTACCAGGTGCGCGACGTCGCCGCCGGGACCGTCCTGACCGAGGGGCTGATCGAGAAGATCGGCATGGGCAACGGTGGTGACGGGGACGGCGAGATCGAGGGCCCGCGGGACCACGCCGAGGCGCTGGAGCAGGTGGATGCCGCCATCCACCAGGAACTCGGCGGCCTGGAGATGGCCGCGGTGGGGCACCGGGTGGTGCACGGCGGGGAGCGCTTCGCGGAGCCCGTGCTGATCGACAACGAAATCACCCGCGCCATCGAGCGCCTGAACCCGTTGGCGCCGCTGCACAACCCCGCCAACGTCCTGGGGATCCGGGCCATCACCAGGAAGTGGCCGGACATGCCCCAGGTTGCCGTGTTCGACACCGCGTTCCACCGCACCCTGCCCGAGCACGCCTGGCGCTACGCCGTCCCGGACGAGCTCTACACCAACCACGGCATCCGCCGCTACGGCTTCCACGGCACCTCGCACGAGTACGTGACCCGCCGCGCCGCCGCGCTCCTGGACCTGCCCGTTGAAGAGTTCGACGGCGTCATCGCCCACCTGGGCAACGGCGCCTCCGTCACGGCCATCCGCGGCGGCAACTCCGTGGACACGTCCATGGGCTTCACGCCGCTCGAGGGCCTGGTGATGGGAACCCGCTCGGGCGACCTGGACCCGTCCATCCTGGTGTTTTTGGGCCGCGCAGGCTGGACCCCGGAGGACCTGGACACCATGCTCAACCGCGAATCCGGGCTGAAGGGCCTGGCCGGCAACAATGACATGCGCTCGGTGGTGGAGGCCTCCGAGTCCGGCGATGCCAAGGCTGCCACGGCGCTCGCCGTCACGTCCTACCGGCTGGCCAAGTACATCGGCGGGTACCACGTGGCCGTGGGCGGGGCGAAGGCCCTCGTGTTCACGGCCGGCATCGGCGAGAACTCCCACCAGTTCCGTGCGCTGGTGGCGGACCGGCTGGGCGCCCTGGGCGTAGAGCTCGACGCCGGCCTGAACGCCGAGCGGTCCAGGGATCCGCGCGTCATTTCCACGGCCGGGTCCGCCATCCCCGTCCTGGTGGTTCCCACCGACGAGGAGCGCGCCATCGCGGAGGCGACGGCCGCCGTCGTATCCTCATCGGTAGCTCCGTAAGTGCCGTTTTCGGCGCCCAAAACGGCATTATTGGAGCACTCGACGGGGTTCCCGGGACGCTCTCTCGCCTACGCCCGGCCCTTGAGGATCAGGTTCCAGTAGACCTGGGGGAAGATGTCCCGGTCCACCACCCAGGACAGCTTGCTCTCGTTCCAGGTGGGCACCCGGGGAATGGTGGGCATGGGCCGGTAGCGGTCGTCGAACTCGGCGAACACCACCGTGTCCCGCGACACCGTGAACGGGCATACGGAGTAGCCGTTGTACTTTGCGCGCAGCGGCTTCCCTTTCCTGGCGGCGACCAGGTTCTTGGCCAGCACCTTGGTCTGCTTCCGGAGGGCGCCGCCGGATTTTGAGTTGGTGGTCCCGGCCGCGTCCCCCAGGGACCATACGTTCGGGAACCGGATGTGGCGGAGCGTCTGGCGGTCCACCTCCACGAACCCGCCAGTGTCCCCGGCAGCAGGCAGGTCCGTGGCCTTGAGCCAGTCCGGTGCCGACTGCGGCGGAACGGCGTTCAGTACGTCGTAGTGGATGGTGTCGTCTACGCCGGTGGAGATGTCCCGGATGACGGCGTTCCGGCCGGCCGGGTCCACCGAAACCAGTTCGCTATTGGTCCGCAGTTCAATGCCGTACTCCGCGATCTTGCGGTCCAGTTCCCGGTCAATCTCGGGCACCCCGAAGACTGTGGGGTAGGGCTGGACCATGACCACGCGGATCTGGTCCAGCACACCCTGTTCCCGCCAGTAGTCGCAGGCAAGGTACATGGGCTTTTGGCTGGCGCCGCCGCATTTGATGGGACCGGCGGGCATGGTGAAGACGGCGGTTCCGGACGTGAGGCCGCTCAGCAGGGTCCAGGCTTTTGGTGCCAGCTCGAACTCGTAATGCGACGCCCCGTGCAGTGAATGCACGGCCTCGGCAAGGCCCGGCACCTCGTCCCAGTCGTACTGCAGGCCCGGGCACACCACCAGCTGCCCGTAGGACACGGTCGAGCCCGAGGCCAGGCTGACGGTATTGGTGTCCGTGTCCACCCCCACGGCGCCGTCCCGGATCCAGGTGACGCCCTGGGGCATCACCGATTCCTGGGAGCGGACGGCCTCCTGGGCCTGGGCGCGCCCGCCGGCAATGTGGGAGAACAGCGGCTGGTAAAGGTGGTGGTCCTTGGGCTCGATGACGGCCACGTCCTTGACCCCGTAGCGTTCCAGGCGGGCTGCCAGGGAAACGCCTGCGTTGCCCCCGCCGATGATCACCACTTCATGCTGCGTGGCCACGGGCGCTACTTCTTTTCGGTCAGGGCAGAAGCCTTGTGCGCGGCCCGGGCTCCGGTCTTGGCGGATTCCACCACGTACTGCGGCTCGTCCTCGCTGGCACGGTGCGTGTGTCCGTCCAGCTCAAAGTCGCTGGTCTTCTTCTCGACGATCTTTCCGTGGGTCATGCCCTGCGACGTGTTCCATTCAACGGACGTTCCCTTGCGTAGCGGCATGCCTGCTCCTTTGGTGGGGTCCGGGACGTGGCGGTCTCCGGTTGGAATACGGGTGCTCCACAATAGTAAGCACGGTTAGCTTCTCCGGGTACTGCCGCGGCCTGAAGGTGGGGTGACGACGGCGGGAGGCGACCGCCGTCGTCACCTCACCGCCGTGCCAGGTAGCGGGTTGCTGCCCCGGCCGCCCTGTTGCACAGGGCCCAGTAGGCCACTCCCGCGGCCAGTGAGCCGGCTACCGCCAGCGGCACGCTGATGCCGGTCAGCAGGGGGTAGACCAGCCAGTGGACAAGGTAGATGTGCATGGAGGCGCTGGCCAGCAGGACTACCAGCCGGCTCAGGGCGCGCGGCACCGGGAGGGTGGGCAGCCAGGCGAGCATGAGGATTCCGGCCATCACGGTGAGGTCCCGGTAGGGGTTCTCGAAGAAGCCCGGGACGGTGAGGAGCGTCAGGGCGGTGACGGTGCAGCGCTGGGCGAGGGTGCGGGAGCGGGCCACCACCCACCCCAGGGCGAACAGCCAGAAGGCAGGGACGGTGTGGGGCACGCCGGGCTCCACCAGCTCAAAGCGGGTGAGAAGTCCGCCGCCGAACAGGACCAGCGGAAAGATGAACGGGAACAGGCGTTCGGCGCGGTGGAGCCAGGGGAGGGCGAGCAGGGCCGTCATCGCCAGCAGGATGTAGACCATCACCTCGATGAACCAGAAGTGCCACTGCGTGGTCACCTGCTCGGGGCCGAGGACGGCGTTCAGGAGCACGATGTTCACCAGGCCGTACCGGTCCGTGGCCAGGTAGGCGAAGGCAATGAACACCATGCTGGGCACCGCGATCCGGGCCACACTGGTCAGCTGGCGGCGCAGGCGGGGCAGCCCCTCGCCGGAGAGCTGGAAGCGGGCGAAATTGAATCCCGCCGCCGCGAACAGCACGTGCGCCATGCCCTGCCAGCTGAAGAGGCCGATGTGGGTGCTGGCAATCAGGAAAATCCCGACGGCGCGGAGGACGAGGCTGGTGTCCATCGGGGCCAGGAGGCGGGCGGTCCACGGGCGTACCGGCTTCTCACCTTGGCGCCCGTCCGCAGGCATGTCCGGGTGCCCGTTCCTATTCCTGTCCGGCCGCGGTTTGAGGTTCCGGACCGGCGTCACGTGCCAGTCCGGCGGCAGGTGCCCCAGCACCTGCTCGAGCCGGACTGAGGCGGCCACGAAGGACAGGGAGTCGCCGCCGAGCGAAACGAACGTGTCGTCGTCGGAAATGTCCGTCAGTTCCAGCGTGTCCTCGAAGATCCGCCTGACCGTGTCCGGCTGCGTGGTGCTGCCGGGCCGGGCTGCGGCGCCGGATGCGTCCCCCGCGGACTCAGCGGCTGCGGCCGGACGGGAGGGGTGTGCCGGCGGCAGGGCAGCCACGGCCGGATAGTCCACTTTGCCCGTCCCTAGGCGGGGGAGCTCCTCCACGGCATGGAGGTCGACGGCGGCCCGCGGCAGTCCCAGCCCCTGGGCCAGGACCTTGGTGAGCAGGTGGGTGTCGTGGTCCCCTTCGACGGCGACGACGAGCCGCTGGTCCGTCCCGGCGCTCGCCGCTACCACGCCGAGATCCGCCAGGAGGCGTTCCACCTGGCCCAGGTCCACCCGCAGCCCAACGATCTTGACGAACCGGCTGCGGCGCCCGCACACCTCGTAGAGGCCGGCGCTGTTCTTCCGGGCGAGGTCGCCGGTGCGCAGTTCGGTGACAGTGCGGCCCAGCGCAAGGTCGCCAGGGCTCTCTGCATAGCCCAGCATCACGTTCGGGCCGCTGTACACGAGTTCGCCGTCGGCAAGTCCCGGGACGGGCTCGATCCGGAAGGTTCCGCCGGGAACGGGAACACCGATTGCGCCGGGATGGTCGGTTGCCAGGTCCGGCGGCAGGTAGGCCATGCGTGCGGTGGCCTCCGTCTGGCCGTACATGACGAACAGGTCCCAGCCCCGCTCCCGGCCCAGTTCGGCATAGTGCCGCACCGAGTCCGGCGCAAGCCGGCCGCCCGCCTGGGTGACATAGCGCAGGGCGGGCAGGTCCATGTCCGCGAAGCCCACGCGCTCCAGCAGTTCGAAGGTGTAGGGAACAGCGGCGAAGGCGGTGGCGCCCTCCCGCCGGAACAGCTCCCAGAAGCACGGATCCACCACGGACAGCCCGGTCAGGACCAGGCCTGCGCCGCGCAGGAGGTGGCTGTTGATGACGGAGAGCCCGTAGCAGTAGGACATGGGCAGCGTGGTGGCGGCGCGGTCGTCCCGGGTGATCTGCAGGTAGGTTGCAATGGATTCGGCGTTGGCCTGGAGGTTGGCGTGGGAAAGCCTCACCAGTTTGGGGGAGCCCGTGGACCCGGAGGTGCTGAGGAGCAGGGCGAGGTCCGGATGCAGGGTGTGCCGGGTGCCGGGCCGGCGTTCGTCCAGGACGCACTGCCCGTCGGCCGAGCGCACCACCACGTCGGGATCGTACGCGGCCACCAGGGACTCGAGGGCCGCCGGCTTGTCCTCCGGGAGCAGGATCAGCGGGTGGCCGGAGGCGAGGGCTGCCAGGTAGGCAACAACGGATTCGACGTCGTTGGAGGCAGCGAGCGCGATCAGGCGTCGTTCGGTGCCGAGCCTTCGGGCGAAGCTGTCCACCCGGTCGGCAAGGTCCCCGTAGGTGAGGGTCAGTCCGTCGGTGATGATGGCAGGCCTGTTTCCGTAGCTCGAAAGATCGGCAGCGAAAGGTACCCGCGCGAAATCAAGCTGCGTGGTCATCCGACGATGGTATTAGCTAAGCCTCACCTAAGTAAAAACCACTGTTATAGACCATCCGGTGGAGAAATAATAGGTTACCGTCCTAGCCTGCGTCCGTTGTGGGGAGCGGTTCCGCGGCTGGAGCAGTGGGATCCGTGACCGCTGTCGGCTGTGCGGTCTGAACCGGAGTGGACGACGGCGCCGGGCTGGCTCCGCCGGTCGGGGCCGCGGTTGCTGCTCCGGATCCTGCATGAGCCGGAGCCGGAGCAGGAGCAGGTGGCTCGGTGGCGGGGGCCGCCGAAGCCGGGTCCGCCGGTGCGGTGGCCGAGGTTGGGCTGGGCGAGGCCGTCCGGCTGGCGGGCTGACCTGCCGAGGCGCCGGGATCTGCCCTGATGATGGCTACGATTTGTTCCTTGTAGGATGCGAGCGCGGCCTGGATCTCCGAAAGCGGGACGTTGTGGATGTTCCTGCCGTACGCGGCAATTTCTTCCCACATGGCTGTCAGTCGGGCCATGCTGTCCCCTTCAAGCGGACCGTCGAGGGTGAGCACGAGCTGGCTGGCCAGCGCATAGGTAAGGCAGTCCAGGCAGTTGTAGTTTGCGGCAGCTGACAGGTTCTCGGGGACGATGACGTCCGCCTGCCCCACAACAAGAACCACCTGGAAACCGACCGCCACCGCCGCGCAGCCTGTACAGCTGGCCAAGGCGTATGCCTCGTTACGTGCGTCCACCGGTTCGCCGTCCTCAGCCCATACCAGCGCGAATGCCACGCTGTAGGTGACTGAGCCGTCGCTGGTATTGATGGCAAGGGCCTGGTTGCCGTCCGGCTCCGGGGCGGCGGGCCGATCGAACGGGAATACCCAGGACGGCGCGGCGGAAGCGTCCGCGGCCGTGGATGCGGCAGGCCCGGTACCGGACGGGCCTGCAACGGGAACAAGCACCATGCTCAGTTGGGGATTCTCGCGCGTGGGCGTCGGGGTGCCCGCAGGCCAGAGGGCCACTGTGCGTCCGCCGCGCCCTTCTTTCAAGGCGGTATCGCCGGCCGGGAGGATCGATGTGGTCGCATCCGCGAGGGTGCCGCGTTCGTAGGGCTGGACGGGCCGGTAGGTTGCGCCGTCTGGCCACCATGCCCAGACGAGGCCGGCAAGAAGGGCACCCACCACTGTCACTGCAGCGGTACGTTGCACAGCGTTGCCGCGGGTCTTCTGCCAGAGCGCGGTGAGCAGCTGGCGAACCAGGCGCAGCAGGATGTACAGCATGCCCAGCATGGGCAGTGCCACGGCAACAATGGCGAGGAAGCGTACCGCGGCCCCGGCCAGGTCTCCGGCCGAAAGGCTTTCTGCCAGCAGGCCCTGCTGCCGGGCGGCGCTGCTCCATGCGGTGGCCAGCAGCCGTGGCAGCGAAATCACCATCATGGCCAGGCTGAACAGCAGCAGGGGCACGGTGACCAGGACCCAAAGCGTCACAACGGCGCGCGCCCATGGTTTGAGGACCTTATTTTCAGGCCGCCCCCAGCGCCATGGAAGCATGCCCAGCAGGACGGGTTTGATGCGCTGGAAAAGGTCGGGCACGCCGGTGGCGTCCGCCAGGATGTGGTAGCCGTCGAACCTGACCAGGGGCAGCAGCTGCCGGACCATTTGCAGGATCTGCGTCACCACAACCAGCAGCAGTGCGTCGAAGCCGGTGGCCCACCAGAGTCCCATGATTGCCACGGCAACGATGGCGTTGAAGTAGAGGCCGCCGAGGTCCGTCCGGAGCCGGCCGCCGCGGCCCAGCCTGTAGGAGTCGGTCACATCTGTGAAGAATGCCGGCCAGACCAGGTAGAGGCCCGCGCCCATCGAGCCGGGGATGGCGCCTCCTTTCCGTGCTGCGGCGGCGTGACCGAATTCGTGGAAGCCTGCAGACAGGATGGTGATGGCGAAGATCAGCAGGAGCAGGAGGGGGTTTTCGAAAGCTTCGTGGGTGGCTGATCCGAGTCCCTTCACCATCAGCACCCACCAGCACGCCGCCAGGAAGGCCACAGTAACCGCCGCGACGATCAGGGGGTTGAAAAGTGCGGCGAACGGGGCCGTGAGTTTGCCCGTCCGCACCGGATCCGTCACCGTGTAGCGGAAGCGCATGCCCAGCAGCGGATCTGCCTTCCTGACTTCGGGCTGGGACCCGTCGGCCAGCCGGAGCAGGCCAAGCGGCAGCAGTTGCGAATCAATCAGGGTGCGCACGTTGTCAGTGCTGATGAGCCTGCCGGAGCCGGCGCTGGCATGCTCCGCAATCTCGGATAGGCTGCGGGTACCGTTCACGGCTTCCAGCACAAAATAGAGCAGCGGTGTCAGCTGGAGGGTTTGTCCGTCGGCGCGGCGGACCAGGGAAGGCGGCTCCCGGTAGCCTGACCCTTCTGACTCGCCGATCAGTTGGACGCCGTCGGCCAGGCGAGGAACCCGCAGGTGGGGCTCAGTCTCCAGGGCAGAGGACGACGGCGGGCCCGCCTGGGGGCGCGGCCCGCCGCTGGTTTGGGTCATCTGTGCTTACTGTTCGAGGTTGGACTGCTGGTCGGCAGAGGCGTTGGCCTGGCCCTCAATGTGCTGGCTGATGATGGCATCCTGCTCGGCCACGGCGTAGGCCTGGCTGTCGATGGAACCGATGTTCGCGGCCACAGCCGCGTCGATCGGGGCCGCGACGTTCGCATTGGCGGCCACGGCACCGTTGATCGGCGCCGCGATGTCCGCGTCCGCAGCAAGGTCCACGTTGACGTTGAGCAGGTCGCCGTCCAGAGCCGCTGCGGGATCCACAGGCACCGCGCCGACATCGGGCAGGGATCCATCGGGCAGGGTTCCGTCGGGAAGCGTGCCGTCGGTCAGGGTGCCGTCCGGAAGCGTGCCATCGGGGAGGAGGGCGCCGCCGTCGGCCGTTCCTGCGGTGGTTCCCGCAACCGGTGTTCCGCCGTCCACCGTGTCATTGCCCTGGTCGATGGTGCTGTCCTGGGTGGACTCGGCATTCGCATCCGCCACGATGCCCTGCTCAATCACGACGCCCTGATCGGCCAGTGCCTGGGCATCCGAGCCGTAGGAAAGAATGTTGGCGGAGGCTGCGGCGTCAATCGGTGCTGCGACGTTGGCGTTCGCTGCCACAGCAAGGTCGATGGGCGCTGCCGCGTCGATGCCCAGGTCCAGGTCGGCATTCAAGTCCAGGACAGAGGCGACTTCCTTGTCCGGCAGGGCCGTTGCCTGCTCTGACATCAGTTCGTCGTCGGTCAGGGGACGCATTTCCTGTTCCATGCTCACGCAAAACCTCCACATGCGGCGCTGGTTGTCCTGCCCCCAGCGGGCAGCCAGCCAGACAATAGTAAGCCTGATTAGCATTTATGGGTACCGGGGGCATCATGAGCGTTACCGCTGGTCAGGCCTGTGGGACCGCACGCGCGCGGCTTCATTCGCAGGCGTTGCCGGACCTTCCGGCAGGGCATTGACACCGGCCTGCCGAAGGTCCACTCTGGCGCTGTGCCTGCCTATCGTGCCGGCAGAGCCGAGCCGGCATCAGGTGCCCTGTGAAGGAGGCTCCCATGCCTGTTGTAGAAGAAAGTGTTGTTGTTGCCCGGCCGCCGCAGGAGGTTTTTGACTTCGTGTCGAAGTTCCAGAACGTCGCGGTCTTCGATTCCTCCGTCACGTCCTCGGAACAGGTGGGGGACGGCCCCCTGGGCGTCGGCACCCGCGGGCGCGGCACCAGCAAAGTGATGGGCAGGCAGTTCGACTGGACCGTCGAGGTCACCGAGTTCGATCCGCCCCGGCGCATGGTGTCCCGTTCCGTCGAGGGCAAGCTGGACTTCACCATCACCTTCACCCTTGAACCGGCCGACGGCGGCACCCGCCTTACCCAGCGGATCGACGCCGCCACCGGACTGGGCGGCGTGTTCGGCAAGCTGGCCGACCCGCTCGTTGAACGGGCCCAGGGCCGCACGGTCCGCGCCAACCTCGAAACCCTGGCGGAGTGGCTGGCAGCGCACCCGGAGGCCTGAGCTGCCTGGTTTCCCATCGATTGCTCCGAAAACGCCGTTCTGGGGGCCCTCAACGGCAGTATCGGAGCAATCGATGGCGTACGCCCGGCCTACTTCAGGCCGGCCCCCGGCAGCAGCTCCGTGGCCCCGAGGGAATCGGCGATGAACGCGTAGTCCCAGGCCCGCTCGCGCCACTGTACGTACCGGCCGGAGGCGCCCCCGTGTCCGCCGTCCATCTCGATCTTCATGACGATCGGCTCGGTACCGGTGGTCTTGTTCCGCAGCTCCTGCACCCACTTGGCCGGCTCAACGTAGAGGACCCGGGTGTCGTTGAAGGATGTGACGGCGGCAATCTTGGGGTAGGCGGCCGGGCGCACGTTCTCGTAGGGGGAGTAGGACTTCATGTACTCGTAGACACCGGGGTCCGTGATGGGGTTGCCCCACTCCTCCCACTCCAGGGCGGACAGCGGCAGCTCCGGATCCAGGATGCTGGTCAGCGGGTCCACGAACGGCACCTGGGCCACGATGGCGGCGTACTTCTCGGGTGCCATGTTCGCCACGGCACCCATCAGCAGGCCTCCGGCCGAACCGCCCAGGGCGGCGATCCGTGACGGGTCCACCCAGCCCGAGGCCGCCAGCCAGTCGGTGGCGTCCACGAAGTCGGTGAACGTGTTTTTCTTGGTGAGCTTCTTGCCGTTCTCGTACCAGTGCCGGCCAAGCTCCCCGCCGCCGCGGATGTGGGCGATCACGAACACCACGCCGCGGTCCAGCAGCGAGAGCCGCGCAATGCCGAAGCCCGGGTCCATGCTCATCTCGTAGGAGCCGTAGCCGTACACCAGGCCCGCCGCCGTCGAATCCTGTTTCACGGCCTTGTGCCGCAGCACTGACAGCGGGATCCGGGTGCCGTCGGCGGCGGTGGCCCATTCGCGGGTGGCCACGTAGTCGTTGCCGTCATAGCCGCCCAGGACCGGGCTTTCCTTCCGCAGGAGCAGTTCGCCTGCCGGCATCTCAGGGGTGGGCAGGACAAAGTCATAGATGCGCGACGGCGTGAAGTAGGACGTGTAACCCAGCCGGATCACGGGTGCCTCGTAATCGGAGCCGCCCACTCCCGCGGTGTACAGCTCTTCATCGAAAGCGGGCTCAACCGGGGCCTCCTGCGCCGGAGTACCCAGCCCGTCCAGCCCGATGACCTGCACCCGTTCAATGGTGTCCTTGCGGATGGACACGATGAGGTGCGTGGAGGTGACGCCGGCCCCGTTGACGCGGACGTCGTCCGAATGCCCGACGACGGTGACCCAGTCCTGCCCGGACAGCGGCCTGGCGAGCTCGGCCGGGTCCGCCAGGGACACCATGGAGTTGATCGCGCCGCGGTTGTGCGTGAGCAAGATGCGTTCGCTGGCGTTGCCGTCCGGGCCGGTGAGGAGGAACGGCTCCGCCTCGTAGAGCACCCGCTCGTTGCGGGAGATGACGGTGGTCAGTTCCTGGGCGGGGTCGTCAAAACGGAGCAGGCGCGTCTCGCTGTACTCCGAGCATCCGATGCCCAGCACCAGGTACCGGCGGTCGGAGGACAGCTCGAAGCCCAGCCACATGGCGGCGTCATCCTCCTGGTAGATGACGACGTCCTCGGCCACGGGCGTTCCCAGGGTGTGCGCCTTCACCTGGTAGGGGCGCCAGGAGTCGTCCACCACGGTGTAGAAAATCCGGGTGCCGTCCGGCGAGAAGGCGACGCCATAGAAGATGTTCTCGATGACGTCAGGCAGCAGTTCTCCGGTGCCGAGGTCCTTGATGCGGAGGGTGAAACGTTCATCCCCCGAGTTGTCCACCGCATAGGCGTAGAGGTTGCCGTCGACCGTTACGGCCGAACCTCCCACCGAGAAGAACGGCTTGCCCTCCGCCTCCACGTTGCCGTCAAGCAGGACTTCCTCGCCGGGGATTTCGACGCCCGGCTGGACAGCGGGCGGTGTCCAGTCGGCAACCTTGTCATCGGTGTCCGCGGCCCGGACCCGGCACTGGATGCCGTACTCCTTGCCCTCGGCCGAACGGCTGAAATACCACCAGCCGTCCTTCCGGTGCGGCACGGAAAGGTCCGTTTCCTGGGTGCGGCCCTTGATCTCCTGGAAAATGGCCTCCCGCAGCGGCTCCTGGTGGGCGGTGACTGCTTCCTGGTAGGCATTCTCGGCCTTCAGGTGCTCCACAACCTCGGCGGATTCCTTGTCCCGCAGCCACTCGTAGTTGTCCACGAAGGTGTCGCCGTGGTGGAGGCGTTCGGATGGAATTTTCTTGGCTGCCGGCGGGGTGGGGACGGCGGTGGCGGAGGAGTCCTGCAGCGGAGTCTGGGTCATGCCTTCAATATATAGAGCCGCCCCGACAATATTGCCGCCGTTCGCTACCGGGGGATAACACCGCCACACCCCTCTCCTCCCACCCCGGACGCTCTCTCACTTGACGCCGGTTTTCCCCGGACGCTCTCTCACTTGATGCTCGTTTTCCCCCTACGCTCTCTCACTTGACGCCGGTTTTCCCCGGACGCTCCATCACCCGAGGCCGCTGGTCGGCTTGAGGTGGCAGGCGTATCCTGTTCACGCCAAGGCACATCCGCCCAGCGTGAGAGGGGAAGTTTATGACCATCCCGCCAGTGCACGAGCCCGAGCCGTTCCCGCCGGAACCGGGCCCCACCCAGCCGGATCCGGCACACCCCGGGCATCCCGGCCCGCCGGCCCCCAATCCCTTCCCTGCACCCGAGCCGCCAGGGCCGCTGCCCGTACCGGACCCCGGTCCCGCACCACTGCGGCCGGACCCCACCCGGGACTGAGCCGGCGCCGGCGAACACCGCCACATCCCAACCCAGGAGCAGCCGGAAAAGGGGCCTTCCGCACCATGCGGAAGGCCCCTTTTTCCGCATTCCGACGCGGATTCCGGCACCCAAAAAAGTCCGAAAAATCTTTGGCGTGACGCTTGCGGACCTGCCTCGCCAGTGATAAAAAATCTATATCAGCCAATACAGATCGGCTGATACCAAAAGTGTTGGACCGTCTCTTACGAGGAGGGAAGCCATGTTGATGCGAACCGATCCGTTCCGCGAGCTGGACAGGCTGGCCCAGCAGGTCCTCGGCACCGCAGCGCGTCCGGCAGCCATGCCGATGGACGCATGGCGTGAGGATCAGGAATTTGTAGTCGCCTTTGATCTGCCCGGCGTCGATGTGGATTCAGTGGATCTGGATGTGGAACGGAATGTCCTCACGGTCAAGGCCGAGCGGCCTGATCCTGCGGGCAAGGACACCGAGCTGATCGCCGCCGAGCGGCCGCGCGGCGTGTTCAGCCGCCAGCTGATCCTCGGGGACACCCTGGATGCTGAAAATGTGAAGGCTACATACGACGCCGGTGTCCTGACACTGCGGATTCCTGTCACCGAAAAGGCCAAGCCGCGGAAGATCGAAATTGAGACGAAGGGGGCAAAGCAGGAAATCGCCGCCTAGTTTCAACACAGGATCGGGACGTCGGGCACTGATTGTGTACTGCCTCTTCAGGGCGGATGGCCATTCTGAGCACGCCACAGCGCTTACAGCGCATCGGCAGGTTGCGCCTGAACTTCCCGATACGGTGGCCCCCGGTTTCGGCCGGGGGTCGTCCCATGCCAGGACTCAGGTGTTGAGCTCCAGCATCAGGGCGGGCAGTTCGTCGGCCAGTTCGCGGGCCAGGAATCCCAGGGGGCCGAGCCTGCTGGCCAGCCGGTCCGCGGCGGCCGCGTGGAGGTGTGTTCCCCAGCAGGCGGCCTGCGGTCCCGTGGTTCCCCGGGCGCGGAGGCCGGCGATGGCCCCAGCCAGGACGTCGCCACTGCCGGATGTGCCCAGCCCGCCGTAACCGGTGGTGATCTTCCACAGCTCCGACTCCTCCGGGGCGTCCGGGCCGGACGGGCGGGCAATGAGCCCCTGGCAGCTCACCACGGCCTGGTACCTGTCGGCGATTTCCGCAACATCCGCCGGCAGGTCTTTCAGGTCCCGCTCCAGCAGGATCTCCGCCTCCTTGGGATTGGGCGTCAGGATCAGCCGGCCCTTCCACGGGTCACACCGGTCCTGAACGTTCACCAAAGCACCCAAAGCGAAGGCATCGAGAACGACGGCGGGCCCTCCGCCGTCGTTCTTGTCCCCGGCGGCGGCCTCCCGCTCCAGGAGGGCCCGGAGCAGGTCCTCGGCGAGGTCCGGATCGTCCAGGCCCGGGCCGACCAGGATGGCGTCAGCGCTGTCAAGGTACGACGAAATCAGGTCCAGTCCCTCACCCGTGACGGACCCGCTGGCGGTTTCGGGCAGCCCCATGGCCCCGCACTCAGGCAGCGCCACGCCCACGTGGACGGCCGCGGATTCCGCCACGGCCAGGGTGAGCTTCCCGGCACCGGCACGCAGTGCGGCCGCGCCGGCGAGCAGCGCCGCCCCCGGCGTTGCCCGCGCGCCGCCGATCACCAGGACCGAGCCGCGCGAATACTTGTCCTCTCCGGGCGCCGGCAGCGGCCATACGCGCAGCAGCGAGGGCGTGACGAGGGTTGGCTGGGCGGTATCACTGTGGGTGGACACTGGAATCCCCTGCGTGTTCGGTGACGGTGACGCCGTGTTCGGTCAGGTGGTCCGCAACGTTGAAGCTCTCCAGCGTCCAGGGGCCCTCGCCTGCAGGCCGCACAAATCGGGTGATGGAGGCATTCAGTACCGAGGTGCTGGCCGCCAGGTCCAGGAGTTCCTTCTCCGTCATTCCCTCCAGCACGTAGCGGAACAGCATGATCAGGGCGTCGTGGCAGACCAGCATCACCCGGTGCCCGCTGCCGAGGTTGTTCAGTTCGTCCAGGACGGAGCGCAGCCGGAGCGCCACGTCCGCCCAGGATTCACCGCCCGGCGGCCGGTAGTACATCTTCCCCAGCCACTCGCGGCGTTCGGCCTCCTCCGGGTACCGCTTCTCCACGCCGAGCCGGGTCAGCCTGTCCAGGATGCCCAGTTCGCGGTCCCGCAGCCGCTCATCCAGCTGGACCTTCACCGGCCAGCCCGCAGCCTCCACTGCGATTTCGGCCGTCTGGAAGGCCCGCGCGTAGGGGGAGGAGACCACGGCGTCCGGCCGGAATTCCTCGGCGATGCGGGCCAGCGCCGCGCCGAGTGCCTTGGCCTGTTCCTGGCCGGTGCCCGAGAGGTTCACGTCTGCGTCCCGGGCAGGCACAGCAATGACTTCCGCCCCTGCCATCCGGGCATCGGTGGCGGCCACGTTGCCTTCGCTTTCGCCGTGGCGGATCAGCAGAAGCTCCACCGCCCCGGCTTCCTGCACAGCCTCTGTCAGTCCGTCGTCCTTCACAAAGAATCACCCCGTCCGCGTGCCCTGCCGAATGCAGGAACACTACCAGCGGCGTACCCACGGCGCCGGGAAAATAACGGACGACGGCGGCCGGCCGGGCAGTGCGGGGTCACTCCCGGCACCGCATTGGGTTGTGTAACAACCTAGTGTGTGACACTATCTAGCCATGACCCCCGACAAGCGATGGCCCAGTGACTGGGTGCGGGCTGTGCTCCCCACCTGCATCTTGCAGGCCGTCGCCGGGAGCGAGGCCTACGGATACCAGATCATCCAGGCGCTGAAGGCTGCCGGGTTTGACGGGCTCAGCGGCGGGACGCTCTACCCGGCGCTGAACCGGCTGGAGACGGACGGTTTTGTCAGCTCCGAATGGCGTCAGGGGGACGCTGGCCCGGGAAAGAAGTTTTACTCCCTGACCCCTAAAGGCCGGCAGCGGCTTGAGGAGTCGGCCCGGGACTGGAATCGGTTTTCTGCGCTCATCAAGGACCTGCTAGAGGAAAAGAAGGCACACTAAATGTCGTCACAGGAATACCTGAAGGCCCTGGCTTATGAACTGCGCCAGCGGAAACTCAACGAAGACATGGTCAGCAGCACGCTGCAGGAGGTCAGCAGCCACTTGGCCGAGAGCGGCGAAAGCGGCGAAGCAGCCTTCGGGCAGCCAAAAGACTACGCGGCTTCATTCCCCGCAGGCACAACCACCTCGAGGGGCGCGCGGGTGGGAAACCTTGCCGGGCTGGTTGTGATCGCGACGCTCGCTGCGTACCTGGTGCTGCGGGGGACGCTCGACGTCAGCTTCGGCATCTCCGGCACGCTCGCGTATTTTAGTGCGGTGGTGGCTGTCACGGCTGCCCTGATCGTGGCCGGCCAGCGGATGGATCGGCACCTCCCGGACCCGCGGTAACGCCGGGCCTGCCATGGCAGTTGCATCACACCGCACCGCCCTACCGCTGCGGCGTCAGCACCTTCGATAACACCGTGGCGCCGTTGGCGTTCCGCAGGCTCACCGTGAAGGTGTCGGAATCCAGCTCGACGTGCCCGAAGAACTGGTTCTCGCCGTCGCGCGGTGACTCCCCGGCGAATTTGCCCGCCTTGGAGAACACCACCTCGGGCCCGAACGTGCCGTCCATGGCGTTCGGGCCGAACGACCCCGCGGCGATGGGGCCGGCCACGAACTCCCAAAACGGATCGAAGTCGGTGAACGCGGCACGCTCCGGGGAGTAGTGGTGCGCGGCGCAGTAGTGCACGTCGGCGGTCAGCCACACCACGTTCTTCACCCGGTTCCGCTTGAACGCGCTCAGCACCCCGGCGATCTCCAGCTCGCGGCCCAAAGGAGCGCCGGGATCTCGGTTGGCCAGGCTCTCCTGGTTCACGGCGCCGTCGGGCACGATAATCCCCAGCGGCAGGTCCGCGGCGATCACCTTCCAGGTCGCCTTCGACTTCGAGACCTCCCGGATCAGCCAGTCCACCTGCTCCTGGCCCAGGATGGACGTTGCGTAGGCTTCCTTGCCGTCCGTGTTGGGGGACTTGAAGGTGCGCATGTCCAGGCAGAAGATGTCCAGCTGCGGGCCGCGGCTGATTTTCCGGTAAATGCGGGCAGGCTGGTACTGGCCGGCGTCGTCGAACGTACCCGGCCGCCAGAGCGCTGCGGAATCGGCGATGGGCATGTTCTCCTGCCATGCCTGGCGGCCGCGGGCGGCAAGGGTGTTGACGTCGCGGATGGTATAGCGGGGATCGTCCAGGATCTCGCCGGGGTACCAGTTGTTGGTGGTCTCGTGGTCGTCCCAGTTGGCGATCACCGGGACGTCGGCGAACATGGCGCGCATATTGGCATCCATGGAGTTGTACCGGTGCCGGCCGCGGAACTCGGTGAGGGTTTCAGCTACTTTGGACACCTCCTCGGTGACCAGGTTCCGCCATACCTGCCCGTCCTTCTCCACCACGGTTTCGGCCAGCGGCCCGTCCGCGTACACGGTGTCGCCGGAGTGGATAAAGAAGTCCGGCCGGGTCTGGTGCATGGCCCGGTAGCCGCGCATGCCGCCGATCTCCTCGTTGATGCCCCAGCCCTGGCCGGCAGTGTCGCCGGTCCACACAAAGCTTTGGGCGGACGACGACGGCACCCCGCCTCCGTTTCCTGTCCCGCCGGTGCGGCCCCGGCCGTTGTACGTCCCGGCGTCCGGAGCCGTGCGGAAGGTGCCGCGCACGCTCTCACCGGCCGCGCCGCCGTCGTCCTCGAAACTGATGTCCAGCGCGAAGCGGGTGTTGGACGGCAGGTTGCCGGCGTGGATCTTGGCGGTGAAGTCGCACGCCTGGGTGGCCCGGGGCCCCCTCATGACGCGCTCGAAGGCGCCCCGGCCGCGCAGTACCTCGCCGCCGTCGTCAACGGCCCGCAGGACAGCCGTCATCCGCCCTGGCCCCGACGCCCGCGACCACAGCACTGCCGAGTCCGACGTAACATCTCCGGTGGCAATGCCGCTGGGCAGCGTGAGCCGGTTCCGCACCAGCGCGATGCCGGCGGGATTCTGGCGCGGGACGGCCTGGGCGGTGCCGGCGTGGGCGGACGCGGGCACGGCAGCCAGGGCGGCGGCGAGGACGGATCCCTTGACGATGGTGCGGCGTGGCACGGCGGCCGGTGAAATCGGAGTCATGCCCCCACGCTGCCGCCGCCGGGCGCACGGACTCTGGCCCTCGGGTGAACGCGGGGTGCCGGGTGCCTGAACAGCCGGGAACACCCCTCCGGCAGGAACGGCCTTGGGCCGCCCGCGCGGTGCTGCCCAGCACCGTGCGGGGCCGGGCCGTTCATCGGGCGGGCGGCACTGCCCTTGCCCAACATCCCCTACGGAACGGCGAATTCGCCGATCCGGCCCTCCCGCAGTGCTGCCCCCACGGCATTGATGGCGCCGTAATCGGGAAACAGCACGGACTGGCCGGCCACGAACCCGGCTCCGGCCGTGGGCAGGGTCATGGTGCCGATGGCGTTGACGTCCAGGTTCCGCAGGCTGTAGGCCAGGATGGCGGCCTGGACCGGGTCGAAGCCCTTGTCCACGGTGAGGCAGCAGGAAGCGAAGCCCACCAAGCTGCGGACGGCGTTGACATCGTTGAGGACGCCGCCCGCGGTCAGCCGGGACAGGATGGCCTTGAGCAGGATCTGCTGGTTGCGGACCCGCTGGAAGTCGCCGTCTGAGAAGGCGTACCGCTCGCGGGAAAACTCGAGCGCCGCCTGGCCGTCCAGGTGGTTGACTCCGGGGCCGAAGACGTGCCCGGTGTCGTGCGTGGACTGGAAGGGAATGGGGACGTTGACGTCGATGCCGCCCAGCCCGTCCACGAGGACCTTGAGGCCGCCAAAGTCCAGCATCAGGGTGTGGTCGATGGTGATTCCGAGCAGTTGCTGCACCGTCTGTGTGGTCATGTCGATGCCGCCGTACTGCAGCCCGGCGTTGATCTTCGCCCCGCCGAAGCCCGGGATGTCCACCCAGGTATCCCGGTTGATGGACACGATGTACAGGGTCCTGCGGTCGGCCGGGACGTGGACGAGCATCAGGGTATCCGAACGGTGGTCCATCGCTTCGCCGGTCGCCGCCGTGTGTGCCGCCGCGTCCTTTGCAACGCCGCGCATGTCACTGCCGATCACCAGCACATTCATGGGCACGGCCGGCAGGTCCGGGATGGGTTCCGGAGGCGGCGGGGGAGCAGGGGCAGGCGGAGGTGCCTCAGAAGGGGTTTCCGAGGGGGACGGTGTCTCGGATGGCGACGGCGACGGCGACTCGCTCTGCGTCGCCGCGGGCTGGGTCTCGGGGGCGGGACGGTTGAGGCTGATGACGGCGACGACGGCCACAGCCACCAGCGCAAGCGCCAGCAGCGCCGCGATCCACCGCCGGCGGCCGTGTGCCACCCAGCTGCCGCCGTGCGGGCCGGGCCCGGGTGGATCGGTTGGGCCGTTGCCTCCGGGCCCGGATGAACCGGGCCCGGACGAACCAGGACCAGAGGGACCGGATGAATCAGGACCGCCAGGCATGCTCACGATGTCTCACCTCATTGTGGGTAGGTGGGATCAGTGTCAGCCCGCGAGGCCCCTGCTGGCTACAAACTTGTCCAAACTGTCATCTGCCAGGGCCCTTGAGAGCCCCGCAATGGCGTTGCGGTCCGGGATCACGATGGACTGGCCGTCTGCCGACGTTCCCGTTCCGAGCGTTGGGAGGGTGAACATCTCCATGTCGTCGGAGCGGACGTTCCGGAGCTCCAGCCCCAGCCGCGCCAGCGTACCGGCGTTGAGGCCGCTGTCCGCGCTGACAAAGGGTGCCATGGCGCTGATGACGTTGTGGATCTTCACGGGGTTGAGGAGCGTGTCCCGGCTGAGGTTCTTCGCCAGCAGCGCCTGCAGGAAGGCCTGCTGGTTGCGCACCCGCTGGTAGTCGCCGTCGGCATAGGCATACCGTTCGCGGACGAAGTCCAGGGCTCCCTTGCCGTCCAGGACCGTGGGCCCCTTGGCGTACTTCTTGCTGCTGTGCGGCGAGACGAACGGCTGGGTGACGTTCACTTCCACCCCGCCCAGGGCGTCGGTCATGCCCACGAACCCTTCGAAGTCGATCATGGCCACATGGTCGATCCGCTGGTTGAACAGGGATTCCACCGTCTGCACCATCAGCGGGACGCCGCCGTAGGCGAGGGCTGCGTTGATCTTCGCCTGGCCGTGGCCCGGAATGTCGACCCACGTGTCCCGCATCAGGGAGACGGTGAAGATCTTGGACCTGTCCGCGGGGACGTGCACCAGCATCAGGGTGTCGGCGCGCTGGTTGGAGTTGCCGCCGGACAGGGCCTCTTCCGTGGTGGCGCCGCGGCTGTCGCTGCCCATTACCAGGATGTTCAGCATGCCGTCAGCCACGGCGTTTTGGGAGCCCTCCGCTGTTCCGGCGCCGGGCTGGCTTCCGCCCGGCCCGGCGGCATCACCGGGTGCCGGCTCTCCCGCGGCAGCGCCCGCCTGCTGGCGCTGGGGCCGGAGGGATTCCGCCGGCCAGGGAGAGTCGATGGTGGTGATCTCGGACTCGTAGATCTGTCCCAGGCTGTACAGGTAGGCCCCGAGGGAGGCAGGAACGATGATTGCCACGGCAAGGAGTACCAGCAGGATGGTCCGCAACGGGCGGCGCCTGCGGCGTTTGGCCGGCTCGGGTGCGTCTGTTGGCTGGGTGCTTGGATCGTGCAGCTGGATGCCCATTTGGGAAAATTAGCACCGGCAAAAATCCATTACATCGGGGGAATCCGCAGAAAAACCGCAGAGATAACCACAGGTTGAAACGACGACGGCGGAGGCCGGCTCAGGCGGGAACGTTCAGGCGTGCGTGGCGGAGGATGGAGACGATGGCCGGAGCCAGCTCGTCCTCCATCTGCCGGTAAACCTCGGGCGAGCGCCGGTACGGGTCGATGATGTCGTTGTCCCCTGCATTCGGCGGCAGGGACAAATGCCGGACCCCCGCTGCCCTCGCTGCCAGGCTCTTCCAGAAGGCGGTGTTGGCAGCCAGCCGGTCGCCGTCGTCGGCCGTTCCTGAAGGAGGCGCGCCCCCGCCCGATGCTGCCGCGCGCTGGTCCAGGACGTCGAGCATGCGGGCGAATTCGCGGATGGTGAAGGTGCGCTTGAGGAGCGAGGCGTCCAGCTGGAGCACTTCGCCGCGGTGCCCGGTGGTCATGGTGAGCACCAGGTCCACGCCGCGCAGGATCGCCGGGGTCAGCTGGCGGGCCGCGAAGTTGTCCGGGTCCCCGCCGAAGGTGCGCACGATGTCCGCGGAGAGGGGCTGCATGGGCTCGCCCACCATGGCGCGCGTCCCCGCGCTGGTGACCACGAAACCGCCCGGCACCGCCTGGTTGAGGCCTGCCTGCAGCAGCCGCTCGGCCACCGGAGAGCGGCAGATGTTGCCGGTGCAGACGGTGAGGATTCGTACTGGTGCGGATGTGTCCAAGGGGATTTTCTCTTTCCAGCCGGTGCGCGGACCGTCCGGCCCGCACGTTTCAACTTAACACGCAACACCCGCACGCTCTCTCACTTGATGCAGCTTTTCGCCCGACGCTCTCTCACTTGACGCAGCTTTTGGCCGCACGCTCTCTCACCTGACCCAGCGGCACCGCCACGCATCACTACCAATCCGGCGGCACTGCGCCCACCATGGATGCAGGAACCGATGCGGAGGAGGGGCACGATGAGTCCACAGGACCAGCCGGAACGCGACTGCGTGATCGCCGGCGGCGGTCCGGCCGGCATGGTGCTCGGATACCTGCTCGCGGGCGCCGGCCTGAAAGTCACGGTGCTGGAGAAGCACGCGGACTTCCTGCGCGACTTCCGTGGCGACACCGTGCATCCGTCCACCGTGACCCTGCTCGGCGAGCTCGGGCTGCGGGAGAAATTCCTGCAGCTGCCCCTCACCCGGCTGCCCACCCTGGATGCCGTTGTGGAAGGGCAGCGCATCACCATGGCCGACTTCCGCACCCTCCGGGCCCCCGACAACTTCCTGGTCCTGGCCCCGCAGTGGGACTTCCTGAACTTCCTGGCCCGCGAGGCGGCAGCTTTCCCCACCTTCGAGCTGCTCATGAACACGGAGGCCGGCGGACTGATCATGGAGCAGGACCAGGTGCGTGGCGTGCGGGTTGAAACGCCCGACGGCGGACGCGAGATCCGTGCGACGCTGACCGTGGCCGCGGACGGGCGGGCGTCCGTGCTGCGCTCGGCGGCGGGGCTGGTACCGGATGAGTTCGGCGTGCCCATCGACGTGCTGTGGTTCAACCTTCCCAAACCGCCCTCGCCGCCGCCAGTGACCCTCGGGTATATCTCCTCCCGCGGGATGGTCCTCACCCTTGACCGGGGCGACAGGTACCAGTCGGGCATGGCCATCCAGAAAGGCGGACTCGATGAGCTCCGGGCTGCAGGTCTGGGCGCACTCCGTGAACGGCTCACTCGCGCGGCTCCTGTGCTGCAGCCGGTGGTTGGCACCCTGCAGGACTGGGAGCAGGTCAAACTCCTCTCCGTCCAGATCAACCGGCTCCGGCGCTGGTACCGGCCGGGCTTCATGGCTATCGGCGATGCCGCCCACGCAATGTCCCCGGTGTTCGGCGTCGGCGTGAACTTCGCCATCCAGGACGCCGTGGCGCTGTTCAACGCCATTTCGGGGGACCTGGCTGCCGGAACGGCCCCGGTGGAGAAGCTCGCGGCTGTGCAGCGGCGCCGCGAGATGCCGGTGAAAGTCATGCAGCTGATCCAGCGCAACGGGCACAAGGCCATCTCCAGGGCAGCCACGGGCCGCCGCTTCGCGCCGCGCTGGGTGGTCGCGGTAATCCGTATCGCCTCACCGCTGCTGCGCCGCTTCACCGCACGGTTTATAGGCGTCGGAATCCGCCCCGAGCATGTGAAACCGGCGGCGGCTGGATCCAGGCGATCCAGGCGCCGCCAGCCGGGCGGACGCTCTCGCACTTAACGCAGTCCCCGGACAGACGCTCTCTCACTTGACGCAGTCCCCGGACGGACGCTCTCTCACTTAACGCAGTCCCCGGACGGACGCTCTCTCATGCTCGTGAGGTAGGTGATAGAGCGTTGACCGATTTGGTGCGTTAGGTGATAGAGCGTTGGCCGATTTGGGGCATTAAGTGAGAGAGCGTCGTGGGGGAGGGTTAGAGCCCGGCGAGCATTTCCTTCATCTCCGCGATCTCGGCTTCCTGGGATGTGGCGATGTCGCGGGCCAGCTGGATGCTTTCGGGGTGCTTGCCTGCGGCGATTTCCTGCTGAGCCATGTCGATCGCGCCTTCATGGTGTCCGATCATGTGCTCCAGGAAGAGCCGGACGGCGTCCGTTCCCTGGGCGTCCTTGAGCTTCTCCATGCCCTCAGAATCAACCATGCCGGTCATGCCGTGCCCGGAGTGGTCCGACATCATGGTGGGCACGTTCCAGTCCTTGAGCCACCCGGTCATGGTGTCGATCTCCGGCGCCTGCGCGTCCTTGATCTTGGTGGCCAGGGCGGTGACGTCCGCGGGCATGTCCGGTTTGGCCAGGATCATGTCGCTCATCTCCACGGCCTGTGCGTGGTGCGGGATCATCATCTGGGAAAAGGCGATGTCCGCAGGGTTATGGCCGGCACTGGCATCGGGCATCATGGTGGACGCGGGGCCGGAGCTGCCGTGGTTCATGGGCATGGTGCTTCCGCCGGAGCTTCCGGAGTCTGCGGCGCACGCGGCCAGGCCGAGTGAGGCTGCCAGCGCAGCGGCGACGGACAGGGCTTTGATTTTGCTGTTCATTGTGTGTTGGTCCTTCAGGAACGTAGGTGAACTGGGCCTGTGGAGGCGTTGGTGGGGCCACGCAGCGCAGTCGGTTTACGTTCGGCTGATGGACAGTTCGCAGGGCGTTTTGCTGGGCGGGACGAAGGAGTAACCGGTGGTTCCGTGAGCGCCTGACGCCGGGGCCAGAAGCGCGGTGGGGTTGGCCGGGGGCGGGACGGCCGCGAGCGATCCGGTCTTGGCCAGGGGGGTGCAGGACGCGCCGCCTTCCCGCACATCCGGGCAGCCCGCGCTGCATGATTCGGAGGCGGTAAAGGCCACGCCCGCCGCGCCCACAGCGTCCGCCAGAACCGCTGCGTGCCCGGCATCGGAATGTTCGACGGCGGTGTGCCCGGCTGAATGGTCCACGGCGGCATGTTCCGCCGCGGTGTGCCCAGCGGGAGCGTGCCCGACGGCGGCGTCCCCGGCAGCGACGGCGGCGCCCGCGTGGGCTGCGTGCGAGGAATGGTCCGCGGTCATGACGTGCATGCCGAAGATTCCGGCCACGATGGCCATAACCGCAGCCAGCAGCCCCGCGCGGAGGAGGGCTGCCGGCAGGACGCTGGCGCGTGCGGTCATGCTGGTTCCTCCTCCTTCAGTGGACGGGACGGGACGGGACTGGATTGGACGGGACGGGACTGGGACGGGCCGGGTTCAGTACCTTCAACGTACCTCGGACGGGTTGAGTTTCACCCGCCGCAGCAGCTGGGCGTTCAGGGCCACCACAATAGTGGACGCGGACATCAGGACCGCCGCGGCCGCGGGGGAGAGTGCCACCCCGGCGAACGCCAGGACACCGGCGGCCAACGGAACGGACAGGATGTTGTAGCCGGTGGCCCACACCAGGTTCTGCCACATCTTCCGGTAGCTCGCCCGGGAGAGGTCAACCATGGACAGCACCGCGCGCGGATCGTTTCCGGCGAGCACCACCCCGGCGGACTCCATGGCCACGTCCGTGCCGGCCCCGATGGCGATGCCCACCTCAGCGCGGGCCAGCGCCGGCGAATCATTGACGCCGTCGCCCACCATGGCCACCTTCAGGCCGCGCGCCTGCAGTTCGGCAACCTTCTTGTCCTTGTCCGCAGGCAGCACCTCGGCGAACACTTCATCAATGTTCAGGTCCTTCGCCACGGCCTGTGCCACCTGCCGGGCATCGCCGGTGATCATGCCCACCTTCACGCCGCGGTTCTGCAGGGCCGCGACGGCCTGGCGCGACTCCGCCCGCACCGCGTCCTCCAGGCTGACCGCCCCCAGCACGCGGCCGTCGTCGTCAATCACGTGCAGGACGGCAGCGCCGCGGTCCATCCACGCCCGGGTGGACCGGGCCAGGGCGGAAGGTTCGACGGCGCCCAGCTCGCGCAGGAGCGCGGGCCCGCCCACGTGCACGGTGCGTCCGTCCACGGAGGCCCGCACGCCCCGGCCGGTCAGGGAGCCGAAATCCGTGACGGCAGGAAGGGTGAGGTTGCGTTCCCGTGCCGCGCGGACGATGGCCCGGGCCACGGGGTGCTCGCTGTCCGATTCAACCGCGGCGGCAAGGGCCAGCAGCTCGTCGGCGTCCACGCCCTCGGCGGCGGCCACGTCCTTCAGTTCGGGTGCGCCCGTGGTGAGCGTGCCGGTCTTGTCGAAGAGGACCACATCGATGGTGCGCATGCGTTCCAGCGCCATCCGGTTCTTGATCAGCACCCCGGCCCGGGCGGCCTGTTCGGTGGAGATGGCGATGACCAGCGGGATGGCCAGGCCCAGGGCGTGGGGGCAGGCGATGACCAGGACGGTCACGGTGCGGGTGACGGCTTCCGGGATACTGCCCAGCAGGGTCCAGGCGATGAAGGTGAGGACACCCGCCCCTGCGGCGAAGTAGAACAGGAAGGCCGCGGCGCGGTCGGCCAGGGCCTGGGCCCGGGAGGAGGACGACTGTGCCTCAGCCACCAGCCGCTGGATGCCGGCCAGGGCGGTGTCGTCGCCCACTGCCGTCACGCGGACGCGGACGCTGGTGTCCGTGGCGACGGTTCCGGCCACCACGGTGTCGCCCGGGCCGCGCGGCACGGTTTTGGATTCTCCGGTGATCATCGACTCGTCGACTTCCGCCTGCCCCTCCACCACCGTTCCGTCCGCAGGCATCCGGGCGCCGGAACGGACCAGGACCAGGTCGTCCGGCCGGAGTTCGGAGACGGGAACGGTTTCCGTGCCGGTGTCCGTGATGCGTTCGGCCTCATCAGGCAGCAGTGCCGCGAGGGCATCCAGGGCGCCCTGTGCTGAACCGAGGGCCCGCATTTCGATCCAGTGGCCCAGCAGCATGATGGCCACCAGCAGCGCGAGCTCCCACCAGAAGTCCAGGTCGAAGCCTCCCAGGCCAAGGCTGGTGACCCAGGACGCGGCGAACGCCACGGTGATGGCCATGGCGATCAGCAGCATCATGCCCGGCCGGCGGTCCTTCAGCTCCTGCAGGCCGCCCTTGAGGAATGGCTGGCCGCCGTAGAGGAAGATCACCGTGCCCAGGACGGGCGGGATCCAGGTTGAGCCGGGAAACATGGGGGCCATGTAGCCCAGGATGTGCCCCACCATGGGGCTGAAATAGACCACGGGGATGGAGAGCGCTAGCGTCAGCCAGAACCTGTTCTTGAACATGGCCGTGCTGTGTCCGGCGTGCTGCCCGTGTGTGTGGACGGCATGGTCGTCATCCCGCCCCGCGGTGTGGCCGTGGTTCTGGTGCCCGTGCCCGCTGCCTGAAGCAGCCGCAAGTTCGGTGAGGGTCCCGCTTAGGGGGCGGTCGTCGTCGTGATGGTGGTGCTGATGGTCCTGCATCGGATCCTCCTTGGAGGGCGCCGCAACCCGGGGCAGCAGCCCCGGCGCGGAAAATCAGTTGGCAGCCAGGGAGTACCCGGCCGAGGTGACGGCCTGGCGGACCGCCGCGTCTGAAACGGAGCCGGCAACGGTCAGGCCGGAACGGCCGCCGGCCACCAGGTCCACGGAGGCCGACTCGACGCCGTCAAGGGCGGAGACGGCCTTCTCCACCGTCCGGACGCAGTGCCCGCAGGTGAGGCCCTCGACGGAGAAGGTGCGCTGGGAGGGGGCAGCGGCGTCGGAATTTGCGACGGCGGCGGGCGCCTTCTGCGCGTGGCCTGCGGGGGAGCAGCAGCTGCAGCCGGTGCTGGAGGCCAGGGGAAGCTCGGTGCGGTTCGCGCTATCAAACATGTCAGTTCCATTCCTTGGTGAAGGACAATTCCTTGCTGGGCAGGTGCTGGGGTTGAACGGCTGTGACGGCGGTGCGGGGCACCGGCCTGGACATACCACTTCACTGACAACACCTTGAATATACCCCCAGGGGGTATAAGCGTCAAGGCCTCCCCGTCATCCAGATTCCGGATTGCTGCGGAAGTGGCCGTAAGCCCTTACCCCGGGGGCCTTGCCCGGCCATAATGGGAGGAGTGCGAACTGTGCCAACAGCCGGGGACGTGTTGGACGCTACATGGAGGTGGCCCTGTGTCAGAGCTGACCGGCCCTTATACCTATTCCAGCGCGCTGGGGGACAACCAGTGCGTGGCCGGGACGTTCCGCGTGGACATCGAAACATGGAAGATCCACTGGTCGGATGCCATGTTCCAGCTGCACGGATACCGGCGGGGCGAGGTTGTGCCCACCCTGGACTTGCTCTTCTCGCACAAGCATCCGGAGGACCGGCCCAAATGCGAGGAAATTGTGGCGCAGGTTGTCCGGACCGGCGGCTATTTCTGCATGTACCACCGGATCATCGATGCCCAGGGGAGGACCCGGCGCGTCCTGACAACCGGTGACGCCATCGTGGACGGCGGCCGCGTCACCGCGCTGGAGGGCATCATGCTCGATCTCACCTCAACGCTCCAGCGTGAAACCGAGCAAACCGCCCGTGACGCGGTCATCGGGGCCACCTCCACCAGGACCGTCATCGACCAGGCCCGCGGCATCCTCATGGGCCAGCTGAAAATGGGGTCTGACGATGCCTTCCAGATGCTGGTGAGCACCAGCAGCCACCGCAACGTCAAGCTGGTGGTGGTGGCCGCCGAACTGGTGCAGCTGGCCAACTCGGCGGAGTCGCGCAAGTACCTGGAAGCTGCTGTCAAGGCCATCGAGATGGATGGCCGGGGGAACGCGGCGCAGCGGAAGCGGGCTGTCTAGGGCCAGTTAGTGGTGCTCCACCCAGCACGCCAGGATGGTGGTGGACAACTGGTAGGCCAGCGCATTGCGGGTGATGCCATCCGGGCCCAAGGTCTCCGGCAAACCCGAGGCGTCAACCTGCAGCACAAAGCTGTCCTTCTGGAACACTGCCGATCCGTCCGCGGTTTCGTAGGCGGGAAAGCCGAGGCTGGCGAGTCCCTCGATCGGCGTCGCGTCCTCAGCCAGCGCCTGCATGGCGTCAAAGTACGTCAGCGCTGCAGCCTTGTCCGGTGCTTCCCGGACGGAGATATCAAGCGCACCCTCGTCCAGGTGGTACGTGCAGGTGAAGGTGCTGTCCGCCCAGCTGTTGACGGTGTGAGGGTCCTGGTCCAGGTCAAGGATCGCCGTGAGCCTGTCCATCGGCTGGTCACCGCACACCATCTTCGCTGCTTCGCTGGGTTCACTGACGGCAGTGCGCTGGGAAGGTGAGCCGCCGCCGTGATGTCCCGCGTGGCCGCCCTGCGCTGAGGGTGCCGCAGCGGAGGCATCCGACGACGGCGCCTGGGCAGCTCCCACGGACCCCGCCGCCGCGGCGCAGCCGGAGAGCAGCACGGCGGAAACAGCCAGCGAGGCAAGCAGTGGCGTGCGGTATGTCATGTCTCTTCCGTCCTGGCCGCACCCTCTCCGGGTTGCGCCGTTTGTTCGGTTCCTGCGGGGTTGGGCTTGGCGGTGCGCCAGGTCAGGCTTTGAGCTTGGCGTAGATGACGTAGTTGTCATCAAAGAGCCCTGTGTCGGGGTCATAGCCGTCACAGGTGATCAGCCGGAGTTCGGGGCCTGCCGTGTTCCCGTAGACCTCCAGGGTGGGGAAGTCGTTCTTGCTGTAGAGGGCTCCGCGGTCGACGGTGAACACGGCGATGCTGCCGTCGGTTCGTGAGACGTTGATTTCGGTTCCCGGGGTGAGCTGGCGGAGGTCCGCGAACACACCGCCGCGGCCGCTGGGAGAGTTGACGTGGCCCAGCATGACGGACGGTCCGCGTTCACCGGGGGTTGGGGATCCGTTGTACCAGCTGGCCGGCGCACCACTGCCGGTGTCCTGCGGCACTTCGAGCGATCCGTTCTCCCGCAGGCCGAGCTTGAGGAGATCGGTCCGCACGCCGATGGCGGGAATTTCAAGGACCACCGGCTCGGACCGGGGCAGGGCTGCAGGCCCTGGCGCCGCAGGCGCGGGAGCGGCCGGTGCCGGCATCGCAGGACTGGCCGCAGCCGGGGCGGGCGCCGAGGAAGCCGCGGCCGAAGCGGAAGGTGGGGCACCGGCGTCGGGCGTTCCGGTCTCTGCGGTGCCGCAGCCGCCCAAAGCCAGCAGGAGCAGAAGCCCGGCCGCCGTGGTGGCCCGGAGGCCCCCGCGGCGGCCGGAATTCATGGTTGTCACAGTGATGATCCAGTCAGCCCAGGCTTAGGCCGCGGATCCCGCGCTGCGGCGGCGAACAACGTAGGCGCCGCCGGCGAGGGCAGCCAGGGCAAGGCCGCCACCCAGAGCCAGGGCGCCGGTGTCGGTTCCGGTTTCCTGGCTAACGCCGGTGTCAGCACCGCCTGCGGGCATCTTCATCTGTCCGGCGGTCAAGGTCCCACACAGGGCGGGGGAGGTGGCGGCCAGCGGGAGTTCGGGAACAAGGTCGCTCTTGGCTGCCTGGCCCGCTGCGCTCAACGTTGCCGGGTCAAGGCCGTGGACAACAACCACGGCGGTTCCTGCTTCCAGGGCGGCCTTCGTTTCTGCGTTCAGTTCAAAGGTGCGGTCCACGGTGTAGCTGGCACCCTGGCCGGCGACCTTGAGGTCCAGCCCGGCGGCAGGGCTGGTATCGCCGCTGGTGGACAGGGTGGTGACAATGCCGCCGTAGCCCGGTGCGCCCTCGGTGGTGGACACAACCTGGTCACCGTCCTTGTCAGCGGACGGTGCCGGGCATACACCCTGGGCGCCGCCGTGGATGTGCTGGACGTGGGGGTAGGGAGCGTCCATGAAGGTCGCGGCCAGGCCGGAGACCTTGAGGACGGCGTGGGCCTGGTTGCCCGTGACATCCACAGTGATGGTGCCGGAGGCCGAGCTGCCGTTGATCTGGCCCAACGTGGACTGGTAGGACTGGTCAGCGGCCATCGCGGGGCTGCCGGAGAGCGCAAGGGCGCCCAGTGCAAGGGTTGGTACAGCTAAAAAGCGGAGTGTCTTGTTCATCGGAAAGCAGTCTCCTCATACAAGTGACGTGGTCGTCCCAGATGAGGGACAAAGGTACTTCGGCGCCGCTGCTGTTACGGATGGGAAAAAAGTGAAATAAGCCACAGCTTTGATGACAGCGACACCGCAACCCGCAGGAAAGATGGGAGTCAGCCCCTGTAGGATGGAACGAAGGTGCGCCGGGAAGTCTGGTCGGCAATAGTTTTGTAGACCCCAGATGCCAGGAGACTCCATGAACCAGACCACGCCCTCAACACCCCCGCCCGGGAAGGGAAAATCCACCGTTCTCTCCAGGGGCAGTTATGCCGAGGCCCTGCGGATCGGGGAAATTCTCCGCAAGGAAACCGTGGGCGGCGCCCTGCTGGTGGCGGCTGCGGTCATCGCCCTTATCTGGGCCAACTCCCCGGCGTCGGACAGCTACTTTGCCCTCCGGGACTTCAAGATCGGCTACGAGCCCTGGCACCTTGAGCTCAGCCTCGGCGCCTGGGCGGCAGACGGGCTGCTGGCCATCTTCTTCTTCCTGGTAGGCCTGGAACTCAAACGCGAGTTCGTCGCAGGGGACCTTCGCCAGATCAGCAAATCGATCGTGCCCGTGGCCGCCGCCGCGGGCGGCGTGGTGGTGCCGGCGCTGATCTACGTTGCGATCAACCTCACCAGCCCCGAGACCCTGCGCGGCTGGGCCATCCCCACTGCCACGGACATCGCCTTCGCCGTGGCAGTCCTGGCCATCATTGGATCCCACCTTCCCAGCGCCCTGCGGATCTTCCTGCTGACGCTCGCCGTGGTGGACGACCTCATCGCGATCACCATTATCGCGTTCTTCTACACCAGCGACCTTGACGTCACGCCGCTGCTCCTGGCCCTCATTCCGCTGGGGATCTACGCCTTCCTGGCCCACAAGTACCGCCACTTCTTCGGCATGAAAGCCTCTGCTGCCTGGGTCATCCTGCTGCCGCTCGGCGTCGTCACCTGGGCCCTTGTCCACGCGTCCGGCATCCACGCCACGGTGGCCGGCGTGCTGCTGGGCTTCGCCGTCCCCGTCATCCGCTCCCAGGCCGCCGGCGGTCCGGACGCCGGGCCCGGCCTGGCGGAAATCTTCGAACACCGCTTCCGGCCCATCTCCGCGGGCATAGCAGTTCCCATCTTCGCGTTCTTCTCCGCCGGAGTGGCCGTCGGCGGCTGGGAGGGGCTGGGTTCAGCCCTTGCGGACCCGGTGGCACTGGGCATCATCGTGGGCCTGGTGGTGGGCAAGCCGATCGGCATCCTGGGTGTCACCTGGCTGCTGACCAAGGCCACCCGGGCGGAGCTGGACAAGTCCTTCAAGTGGATCGACGTGTTCGGCGTGGCCCTCCTGGCCGGCATCGGGTTCACGGTGTCCCTGCTGGTGGCCGAGCTCAGCTTCGGGCAGGGGAGCCTGCACGATGACCACGCCAAGGTGGGCATCCTGGGCGCCTCAGTGCTTGCTGCGCTGCTGGCCACCGCCGTGCTCAAGACCAGGAACCGGCAGTACCGGGAAGCCGAGGCGCTGGAGAAGGTGGACGCGGACCAGGACGGGATCCCGGACGTCTACCAGGAACGGAACTGACGCTCCTCCGACAGCAACGCGGGGCCGCTCCGCGCCCTTCCGGAATCCCCGGAATGGGCGCGGAGCGGCCCCGCGTTTGGTGTAGCTCGTGCCTAGCGGTTCACCGACCTCCGGCGTCCCACAACGGCCTCGGCTGTTCCTACCAGCAGCACCGCGGCGATGACAGCCACGATGAAGCCCAGGAAGTTCAGCTCGAAGATGTCTCCGGTGCCCAGCAATGATGCGACCACCCCGCCGATGACCGAGCCAACAAGGCCCAGCAGGAGGGTGGCCAGCAGGCCCAGGTTCTGCTTCCCCGGCTTGATGAGGCGGGCAAGTGCGCCAATGACCAGGCCGGCGACGATGAATCCAATCACGGTGTGCTCCTTAGTGGTGGTTGCGGGCGGAAAAGCCCGTACTGCCGCAGCGGTGCCGCAATGGATTCATTCTATGCACGCCCCGGGCTGCCCCTGCTGTGCGCAAAGGGCCCCTGCGGATGGTCCCCGTGCCGGCGGGAATCAGGCCGTGGCCAGGGGCTTGGCCTGTTCCTCCACATGCCGGATCTCCAGCGCCTCCGGGTCCAGCAGCTTCCGCGTGCCGGTCCTCGCATCCAGGATCCAGAACAGTTCCAAGGCCGGGACCACGTCCATCACGCGCCCCCGGTGGAAAAGTTTGCCGTTATGCCATGCCTCGATCTCGTCCCCGACCCTGAGCTGGCCGGTGAGAATTCCCTGTGCCTCCATGATGCGCCTCCTGCTGTTGTATCCCCGTAAGAAACAGCATGCCGTGGGCACGTTGCTGAAATGTTTCAATGCAGTGTTTTTTCTGTGACTTACGGGGGTGGCGCTCAGCGTGATGTGTCTTTGCCGGTGTCGCCAGGGTGGCGGTCCAGCGTCGCAGCGGTTCCGGTGGAGCCGGAACCGCTGGCTGCGCCATTGGATTCCGCGCCGTTGAGCTGGTCCGAGAAGGGGGCATGGAGCTGCGGTTTCTCGGCAATAAGCTCGTTCGCGGCCATCGCCAGGAGGTCGCGCTGGAAGACGGGCAGGGAAATGAGGCCCTGCGAGTAAGCGTGCACCTCGTATTCGCCCGCAGAGCCGCAAATGCTGAAGTACCTCAGCCAGAGTTCACCCATGCTGATGTCAGCGGCCTTCAGCGCATCGTTGAGCTGATCGCGTTGTTCCGGTTCATGAGGATCGAAGCCCACGTTCCAACCTCTTAACGTGCTTCCGGAGGCGCCTTGGTGAGCAGCTTTTCACTGACCTCAATCAAGCGGAGACCGGATTCCCTGGCTTTTCTGACGAGCTTTTTCATCGCGTCGTCCTGGCTGATGCCCTCGCGTTCCATGAGTGCTCCGCAGGCACGGTTGATGGTGTCCCTGCTGGCCAGCGCCGCCTTGAGATTCCCGTTGATCCTCAGCGGAGTGTCTGCACCTTGGATGTGTGCCAGGAGTGTGGCGGCCGTTCCGGCGAACAGCGACAGCACCCGGCCGCTGTCCTCATGGAACTGTCCCGGAAGGGACGCGTAGATCTTCAACGTTCCAATTCCTTCCTCTCCAAACACCAGCGGGGCGCTGACCACGGAACGGACCGGCAGGGCAGCTATGGCAGACTGCCAGGCGGGCCACCGACTGTCCGTGTGCACGTCGTCGACGATCACCACCCTTTCCGTCGCCCATGCGGTGAAGCAGGGGCCTTCCCGGAGGCCGTACTGGAGGGCGTCTGCCTGCTCCACCACAGCGTCGGTGAAACCGCTGCTGGTTCCCTCGCCTCCCCGGCCAATCAGCGAAACACCGCTGCCGCCTGCGCCCGGCGTTGAGTCTTTGATGCCGCGCGCCAGCAGGTGGACCGCATGTCCTGCCTTTTCCTGCGTCAGCAGCATCCCCCTGATGCGTGCCACGGCAAGGGCCAGCTCATCCACGGGAAGCCTGCTGGGTCCCCCTGCCGTGTAGTTCATACCCTCGCCGGACCTTCCAGTACGGATTCGCAGCCATACAGGACCATGGCGGCCTCGCGCGCAGCACCGGTGATCTCCGGAGAGAGGGGCATCAAGCCACAGCCGGATAGCTGTAGAGAATGTAGTCAGCCGCGGCCGGGCCGGTCATCCGAAGTTTGCTGTTAGTCAGGTCAATGCCGCAGCGGTGCATCCCCGCCCGGAAGGCCTGGTCTGGCTTGGGCTCCAGCCCCCTGAGCACGGCCCAGCTGACGTAGAGGCCGTAGAGGCAGTCGGGCCCGAGGCCGCCGTCGTTGGAAGGATCGAAAACCGTTGCCTGGTCAAGGAACTGCTGGAAGTGCGAGATTGCCATTGTGTGGCCTTTTCAGGTTCTGCATCGTGCGCCGCCGCGTGGCTACAGCAGCTTCTCAGGGGCCTGTGCAGGAGGCCCGGGAGGGGACGGGAAATGATTACCGTCACACCTCCGAATGTACGCGCGCCTACGGGGTAAGTACAGGGGCCGGACCACCTGCGCAGGTGCCCATGCCGGTACGGAGCGGGTGCAGGGCTTCTCTGCTGTGGGCATACAGGCCCGGTCCGAAGGAGCCGTGCCGGTAGGATGGAGTGCATTATGGATGACCCTCCTTCACATATGCCCAAGCCCCTCCGCCTTCTGACCGGTTCGCCGGCCACCACGGGAGAGGGGCGCCTGAATGTATGAATGGATCATGCTCGGTATCGGCCTCGTCCTGACGGTCGGTACCGGTTTCTTTGTTGCCTCCGAGTTCGCGCTGGTCAATCTGGACCGCAATGACCTCGAAGCCCGCCAGGCCCGCGGGGAAAAGCGGCTGGGCACCACCATCAATGCCCTCAAGATCACCTCGACGCACCTTTCCGGCGCACAGCTGGGCATCACCCTGACCACCCTCCTTACCGGTTACACGTTCGAGCCCGCGATCAGCTCCATGCTCAGCGGCCCCCTGCAGTCCGCCGGTATTCCGGAAGCCGTGGTTCCCGGCGTTGGCGCGGTGATAGGTATCTTCATCGCCACGGTTTTCTCCATGGTGATCGGCGAGCTTGTTCCCAAGAACTTCGCCCTGGCCCTTCCGCTGGCCACGGCCAAAGTGGTGGTCCCTTTCCAGGCCGTCTTCACCGCGGTGTTCAAGCCCGTGATCCTGCTGTTCAACAACACCGCCAACAAAATCATCCGGTCCTTCGGTATCGAGCCAAAGGAAGAGCTGTCCGGTGCCCGGAGCGCCGAGGAGCTGAGCTCACTGGTGCGCCGGTCCGCCATGGAAGGCGTCCTTGACCAGGACCATGCGGTGCTGTTGCACCGGACACTCCGGTTCTCCGAGCACTCTGCCGCGGACGTCATGACCCCCCGGGTCCGGATGACTGCGGTGAACGCCGATGACACCGCAGAGGACATCGTCGCCCTTGCCACTACAACCGGTTACTCCCGGTTCCCCGTCATTGGGGAGGACCGCGACGACGTGCAGGGCGTGCTCCACGTGAAGCAGGCGTTCGCCGTGGACCTCGCGGACCGGTCCCGCGTGATCGCGTCTGAACTGATGATCGAGCCGCTGCGGGTGCCGGAATCCATGGGCGTGGATACGCTCCTGGTCCTGCTGCGCCGGCAGGGCCTGCAGGTGGCCATCGTCTCCGATGAACACGGCGGAACCGCCGGCATCGTGACGCTGGAGGACCTGGTGGAAGAGATTGTCGGGGAGCTTGAAGACGAGCACGACCGCGCCCGCACCGGCGTGGTGCGGACGGGACGGTCCATCACCTTTGACGCGTCCCTGCGGCCTGACGAACTCTTGGACCGGACGGGGATTACCGTCCCTGACGGGGAGGAATACGACACCCTGGCCGGGTTTGTCACGGACCAGCTGGACCGGATTCCGGAACTGGGTGATGAAGTAGGGATCGACGGCGGGACCCTCCGGGTGGAGCGCGTCCTGGGTACGCACGTGGAGCGGATCCGCTTCACCCCTGACGCCTCACAGGACGCGCCCCGGAGCGCCCACGACCGCATCATTGATGACCTCACGCAGGAGCTGACCCATGAGTGAATACCTTCCCGGCATTATCTGGCTGGTGGTGCTCCTGGTGGTCAACGCGTTCTTCGTCGGGGCTGAGTTTGCCGTCATATCGGCACGCCGTTCGCAGATCGAGCCCAAGGCAGAAGCCGGCAGCAAGGCCGCCAAGACCACGCTGTGGGCCATGGAGCATGCCACGCTGATGCTGGCCACCAGCCAGCTGGGTATTACTGTCTGTTCCCTGGTGATCCTCAACGTCTCCGAACCTGCCATCCACCACCTGCTGGAAATCCCGCTGGGCCTGACGTCCCTGTCCTACGAGGCAATCAGCATCATTGCCTTCGTCACCGCTCTGTTGCTGGTCACCTTCCTGCACGTGGTGCTCGGAGAGATGGTCCCCAAAAACATCTCCTTCTCCGTTCCCACGAGGGCAGCCCTGATCCTGGCCCCGCCGCTGGTGATGGTGGCGCGCATCTTCAAGCCGGTGATCTGGACGCTGAACGGCATCGCCAACTCCATCCTGCGCCTGTTCAAGGTGGAGCCGAAGGACGAGGCCACCAGCGCCTACACGCTGGATGAGGTGGCGAACATCGTGGAGCAGTCCACCCGCGACGGCATGCTGACGGACACCACCGGAACGCTGAGTGCCGCGTTCGAATTCACGGCCAAGACTGTGGCGGACGTGGAGGTTCCCATCTCCGAGATGGTTCTGCTGCCGGAGTCCGCCACACCCGCTGACATCCAGCGCGCCGTGGCCGGGCACGGATTCTCCCGGTATATCCTCACCAATGACGACGGCGAGCCCTCCGGGTACCTGCACCTCAAGGACGTCATGGACCTGACCACGCAGGAGAAGTTCACCCAGCGTGTGCCGGCCAAGCGCATACGACGCCTGGCGTCCGCCTTCAGCGGCAGCGAGCTTGAGGACGCGCTGGCCACCATGCGCCGTACCGGTGCCCACGTTGCACGGGTCTTCGATGAGAAGGGCAACACCACCGGTGTCCTGTTCCTGGAGGACATCATCGAGGAATTGGTGGGCGAGGTCCAGGACGCCACCAGCGCCTGAGTCGCCGAGGCGTCACGGCCGCAGCACCGCAGCACCACAGCCACGAAGGCGCCGCTCCGTCACGGAGCGGCGCCTTCCATCGTTAACAGGGCCGGCCAACGGCGCAGGACACAATGGCAGGCCAGGCTTATGATGAGTGCATATACGTGCACATATGCACTCAAGGAGTGGGCTGGATGTTTTCGGTTCTGCGGAACGCAACGTACCGGAGGCTTTTCGCCGCCCAAATCGTGGCGCTGATCGGCACGGGACTGCTGACGGTCGCGCTGGGGCTGCTGGCCTACGACCTGGCTGGGGGCAATGCCGGCGCGGTGCTCGGTACAGCACTGACCATCAAGATGCTTGCATACGTGGGCCTGGCGCCGGTGATCAATGCGCTGCTGGCCCGCTGGCCGAAGAAACCGGTCCTGGTCGGCGCCGACCTGGTGCGCGCCGCAATGGCCCTGTCCCTGCCGTTCATCACCGAAACCTGGCAGATCTACGTGGTGATTTTCCTGCTGCAATCTGCCTCTGCCACGTTCACCCCGGCCTTCCAGTCGCTGATCCCCACCGTCCTTCCGGACGAGCGGGACTATACGCGGGCGTTGTCGCTGTCCCGGCTGGCCTACGACATGGAGGCGCTGGCCAGCCCGGCGCTGGCCGCGGTGCTGCTCACCGTCATGAGCTACAACAACCTGTTCCTGGGCACCGTGGCAGGGTTCCTGTTCTCCGCCGCCATGGTGGCCATGTCCGTCCTGCCACGGGTTCCCGCCGCGGAGGCGCCGCAGGCCACGCTCTGGCACAGGACCACGCTCGGCGCCAGGATCTTCTGGCGGAACCGGCGGCTCAGGTCGCTGCTGGCACTGAACCTGGTGGTCGCGGCCCCCACAGCCCTGGTGCTGGTGAACACGGTGGTCTATGTCCGCGATGTCCTGCAGGGTCCGGACACTGACCTTGCCCTGGCGCTGGCCTGCTTCGGCGTGGGCTCCATGGCCATTGCATTGTCCGCCCCGCCGCTGCTGGAACGCCTGGGTGAACGGACGGTGATGCTCACCGGGGCCGCCGTCGTTCCACTTGTCCTGGCCGGCGCCGTCGCCATTTCCTGGACCGCACCCCGCAGCGGATGGTGGCTGCTGCTCACCCTGTGGTTCATCATGGGCGCGGCCAACTCCACCATCCTCACGCCGTCGTCGAGACTGCTGCGGGAAGCCTCCACCGAGTACACCCGGGCGTATGTCTTCACGGCGCAGTTCTCGCTCTCGCACGCCTGCTACATCCTGGCCTATCCGCTGGCCGGCTGGGTGGGAGCAGTGGCCGGTTTGGGCTGGGCTGCGGCTGGGCTGACAATTGTTGCGATGATAGGCAGTGCAGGAGCATTCCTGTCCTGGCCCCGGCATGATGCCGCAGGGACCGGGGACCGTGCAGGGGAGGAGCAGGACAGTGGCCAGCCAGCCCCGCAGCGAAGCCGCGCCCGCCGCTGACGTCCCGTCCCTGGTCCACCAGGTAACCCCGGGTCCGGAGCTGCTGGAGGCGGCGTCCGCCACCCTCCGGATGCTGGCCGAGCCCACGCGCCTCCACCTGCTCTGGCAGTTGTCGCAGGGCCCCAAGACCGTGACCGAGCTGACGGCCGCCGTCGGGGTGCCCCGCACGGTGGCAAGCCAGCACCTGGCAAAACTCCGTTTCAGCGGGTTGGTGGACACGCGCAAGGACGGCCGCCACGTGATCTATTCCCTGCGCGACGGGCACCTGGTGCGGCTCATCCGCGAAACCATCAACCACGCGGACCACCGCATCACCGGCGAACCCACCCACGGCTGACGCTTTGAAAGGGGGGTGTGCCGCAGCTCACCGCGCAAAATGATCAGCACCCTTAGTGATTTGTGGTTACGATGGGAAGGTAAGCCGCTGGCAGGACGCCGGCGGGAGCCGACCGTAGGGAGAAACACCATGGGTTTGGACGACAAGATTGGTAACGCAGCCGAGAAGCTTGGCGGCAAGGGTAAAGAGGCCGCCGGAGAAGCAACCGGTGACGACCGCCTGAAGGCCGAAGGCCAGACCGACCAGGCCAAGGGCGACCTGAAGCAGGCCGGCGAAAAGGTCAAGGACGCTTTCAAGAAGGACTGATTCCGGTCCACCAGCAAGGGGTGCGGTTCCGCTGGAGCCGCACCCCTTGCTTTTAACTGAAGGGCCGGGCAGCTGCCGTCCGTTGTTTCAGCCAGGACAGTCCGTGAGAGGTTTAGGTAGCCTGCGCGGCGTCGCCGATGCCACTTTTTCGCAGCACCAGCGCTTGCTGAACCAGGGAGACAACTGAATGCAGACTCAAAACCGGGCAAACCCGTGGCAGGACGGTCTTGGCCGGGTGAGCATCAGGGCAGGCCAGCTGCTGATGCTCCTGGCCCTTACCGCCGTCCTCATCTACGGGCTCATCCAGGTGCGGCTGGTGGTCATTCCCCTGCTGCTGGCGCTGATCCTGGCCGCTGCCATCGCACCGCTGGTGAACTGGCTCAGAAGGAAAGGCTGGCCCAGTGCGGCGGCCACCGGCTTCTCCTTCCTGCTGCTCCTGCTGGCCCTGGGTGGACTGGTCACGGCCATTGTTTTCGCCGTGATCGGCCAGGCGGGCGAACTTGCCCGCAGCGCCACGGCGGGATTCGACCAGGTCTACGCCTTTGTCCGGACCGGCCCCATTCCGGTCGATGACCAACAGATCCAGCAGGCACGTGACGCCGTGCTGGACTTCGTCACCAGCAGCACCGCGGGCGCCGGTGTTGTCACCGGCCTCAGCGCGGCAGGGACCTTCATCACCGGCGCCCTGCTCATGGCCGTAATCCTCTTCTTCTTCCTCAAGGACGGAGAGCGCATCTGGGCGTTCATCCTGCGCGCCTTCAAGGGCACGCGGCTGGTGAAGGCAAGGCGCGTGGGGCAGGACAGCCTCGCGGTACTTGGCGGGTACGTCCGGGGAACGGCCATCGTGGCCATCGTTGACGCGTTCTTCATCGGGTTGGCCCTGGTTGTCCTCGGAGTTCCGCTCGCCCTGCCGCTGGCTGCCATCGTGTTCATCGGCGCCTTTATCCCCCTGGTGGGAGCCACCCTCGCCGGCGTGCTGGCAGCCCTCGTGGCCCTGGTGGCCAACGGGCCTGTCACGGCCCTGATCGTGATCATCGTCGTCATTGTTGTCAACCAGCTCGAAGGCAACTTCCTGCAGCCGGTGGTCATGGGGCGCACTCTCAGCGTGCACGCCCTCGTCATCCTGCTGGCACTCACAGCCGGAACCATCCTGGCGGGCATCATCGGCGCCATCCTCTCCGTTCCCCTGGCGGCCGTCATCTGGGCCGCAATCAAAGCATGGAACGAAAAAACAGACGCCCAAATCACGGCGGAGGATGTTTCACGAGCCGAGCAGGAGACCTCCCGGGACGCCCACGGCCAGCTGTCCGCCGCCGCGGCAACGGACCACCCTTCACGGGAACCGGCAGTATCCGAAAGCCGTGCGGGCCAGGGAACCGAGGAATAGGTGAACACGCGCCGTGCACACTGGCTGGATGCCCTGAGGACCCAGCTGTGGCCGCTTCCGGCAGTGGCTGTTGCCGTGGCGGTCGTCCTGGGCATGGCGCTGCCCGCCCTGGATTCGGCCGTCGACGGCGAGCTGCCGGACAGCGTCACGGTTTTCCTCTTCAGCGGAGGGCCGGAGGCTGCCCGGGCTGTCCTGCAGGCCGTTTCAGGTTCGCTCATCACGGTGACCTCGCTGACCTTCTCACTCACGGTGGTAACCCTGCAGTTGGCCAGCAGCCAGTTCTCCCCCCGGCTGCTGCGGACCTTCACCTCGGACCGGTTTGTGCACGGAACACTGGCGCTCTTCCTGGCCGCCTTCGCCTTCTCGCTGACAGTCCTGCGCAGTGTGCGGGAAGAGGGTAACGGCAATACCGCCTTCGTACCTGAAATCTCCGTCACGGTAGCCTATGCGCTCGCCATGGCCAGCGTCGTCGGTCTGGTGCTCTTCCTCGCGCACCTCACGCGGGAAATCCGGGTGGAAACCATGATGCGCAGGGTCAATGCGGAAACCCAGGAAACCATCGACCGCGTCTTTCCCCGGGACCGGCCCGCGCCCCCGCCCCAGCCGTTTCCGGCACCGGGCAGCTTCCCCGTCCGCTCCAGTTCCTCCGGCTTCCTGACCTCATATGACCCGGGCGCACTCCTGCAGGCTGCGAAAGACGCCGGTGCCGTTCTCCGCATAGACCGGGAACCCGGCAGCTCACTGGTGCAAGGCGTCCCGTTTGCCACCGCGTGGCCCGTGGCGCCGGGAGCGACGTTCACTGCGGACGTCCGGGAGAAGCTCACAAAGGACATCAACGCCGCCGTGGCAACCGGGTATGAACGCACCAACGTCCAGGACGTCGGATTCGGGTTCCGCCAGCTGGTGGATGTTGCCGCGCGGGCGCTTTCCCCGGGCATCAATGACCCCACCACGGCAGTGCACGTCATCGGGCACCTCTCCGCGCTTCTCTGCACGCTGGCGGAGCGTAACCCCGGGCCCGAGAGTTCGGTCGACGACGACGGGCGGGTCAGGGTGGTGCTGTCCCTTCCCGGACTGCAGGACTTCCTCAGCCTGGCGATGGACCAGCCCCGGCAGTACGGCGCGTCGGACCCTGCCGTTGCGGCCCGCCTCCTCCGGCTCCTCCATGAGCTTGCATGGTGCGACCGGAAGGGCCAGTACCGGGCGGAGATCGTGGACCACCTTGGCCGGATGCGCAACGCCATCGGCTCCGCACACTATTCGGCGCCGGAGCGTAAGGACCTGATGGACCTGGCTGATTCCATCGCAAAAGTAATACTCATGTGATCTGCGGAACAGGAATACGAAGCTAGGCTTAGTAAAAGCCCTCTACAGGAAGTGGTGATGGCCACACTGGGTTCGCCTGCGCTTGGACTGCTTCGCTGCCTTGTCGCGCTGCGGGGCGTTTTCGTATGGCTGCTCCTGGTCCTGCTGATTGCCGGTGCTGCTTCCTATACGTCCGGCAGCCGGTACGCCCTGGTTCCGGGGCACAGCCCGGTGCAGGGCGGACAAGCCGCTGGCGACGTGCCGCTTCAGGCAATAGCAGACGCCGATCCGGCAGCGCCTTCAGCCTCCGCTGCGCAGTCCGTCCGCGTTGTCCACGAGGCCGGCCCGTCCGCTGAGCCTGCGGGACTCGAGAACGAGGGCGAGCGGATCAAGGCGCCCCGCGGTGAACCCGTCCCGGTGCGGACCGGTGCGGTGGATCCGCCGTCATTAATCCAGCGGCTGCCCGGCGGCAGCCTCCACTCCCATGACGTACCGCCTGAGCCGGAACTGCCGGCACTCACGGTGGTGGAGCTTTCCATCAGCAGGACGTAGGAACGGTTCGCCGTTCCACCACACCCCCTACCTGCTGTTTTGACCTGGAAAGAGATACCAATGACACACGTACAGTCCATGCTGGACGCCTACCCCAAGGATGTGGCGGGCATCGACAAGGCCAAGCTCGTGGAATGCATCCAGGCGTGTTTCGACTGCGCGCAGACATGCACCGCGTGCGCCGACGCCTGCCTGAATGAGGACATGGTGGCCGAGCTCACCAGGTGCATCCGCACCAACCTTGACTGCGTCGACATCTGCGCCGCCACCGGAAAAATCCTCTCCCGCCACGGCAATTACGACGTCGGCATCACCCGGGCAGTGCTGGAAGCATGCCGCATTGCCTGCCGTGCCTGCGCGGAGGAGTGCGGCCAGCACGCCTCCATGCACCGCCACTGCGAGGTGTGCGCCGACGCCTGCCGCCGCTGTGAGCAGGCCTGCACCGACCTCCTCGCCTCGCTGGACTAGGCGGGGTGGACGCTATGGCGCATTCACAGATTCCGCTGGCTGTACGGCGCGCCGGCAGCAGGGGCGGGGCCCGTGCCGGGCGCGCGGAAGACCCGCAGCTGCGGCGGATGCTCGCCACGCACGTCCACTGCGGCGAGCCCATGCAGCTGGTGGCAGCGCCGGGCGAGGGGCCGGCGGCAAAGAACGACGGCGGCCTGCTCACCTACCGGTGCGCGTGCGGGTTCAGCTTCGATCACTGGGAGGGCTGAGCGGCTTCTCCAACGGCCGGCTTGTCCTTGGCGCTTATTGGGGGCGCCGAGGGCGGGCATCCTTAAATACAGCCGCGGAAGGCCCTGACCGTCAGCCGCGGCCGCTGAGCCGTTCGATGAGTTGATCGGCCTGGGCCAGGTTGCGGGCCATTTTGGCGCGCTCAGCCACGGCCTTCTCCAGGTATGCGGCGAGTTTGGCCTTCGCGTCATCGGAGGCCCCTGCTTCCTGTGAGGAGAAGAGCTCGAGGATGTCGGCCATCTCCTCCAGCGAGAACCCCAGGGGCTTCATCTGCTTGATCACCGTGAGGCGCTCGACGTCGTTTTCTGAATACACCCGGAAGCCGCCCCCGGTGCGGGCCGTGGCTGGAAGCAGCCCCACGTCGTCGTAATGGCGGATGGTGCGCAGGGACAAACCTGTCCGTTCCGCCAGTTCGCCGATGTGCATGGTGGAAGTGCCGGCTCGTGCTGTCATGTGGGTGGGCCTCCGTAATGTCCGCGTTCAACCCTACCATCACGTTAGGGTAGAGTTGCTGAAGCCGGAGAGACGCCTGAGCGGACTCCCGGCGTCCCCTGCGCGGCGCTGCGCCCCCTTCATTCTTCGAACACGTGGAGCCGCTGCCCCGCGCCTTCCTGACCATGAACGGAGCCAGCAATGGCCGTCAAAACCTCTGCGGATGCCCCCGCCTCCACACCGGAACAGCTCCAGTCTGTCCGGGAAACCCTGAAGTCGCCGCGGCGGCTCAAGACCGAAGTCCTCGGCGGGCTCGTCGTCGCGCTTGCCCTGATCCCGGAGGCGATTGCCTTCTCGATCATCGCGGGCGTGGATCCCCGCCTGGGACTTTTTGCCTCCTTCACCATGGCCGTCACCATCGCGATCGTGGGAGGCCGGCCTGCCATGATCTCCGCAGCCACCGGCGCGGTGGCCCTGGTGATCGCCCCGCTGGTGAAGTCCCACGGCGTGGACTACCTGGTTGCCGCCGTCATCCTGGCCGGCGCATTCCAGGTCATCCTGGGCTTGTCCGGGGTGACCAAACTGATGCGCTTTATTCCACGGTCGGTCATGGTGGGCTTCGTCAACGCCCTGGCCATCCTGGTCTTCATGGCACAGGTTCCCGAACTGCTGGGGGTGCCTTGGCTGGTGTACCCGCTGCTGGCACTTGCTGTGGTGATTGTTTTCGGACTGCCCCGGCTCACCACGGCCGTGCCCGCTCCGCTGGTGGCCATCGTGGTCCTCACGCTCATTACCGTCCTGGCGGCCATCACCGTTCCCACGGTGGGGGACAAGGGCGAGCTGCCGGACTCGCTGCCGTCGCTGTTCGTACCGGACGTTCCGTTCACCCTTGAGACCCTGCAGGTCATCTTCCCGTTCGCGCTGGCCATGGCGTTCGTGGGGCTCCTCGAATCCCTTATGACCGCCAAGCTGGTGGATGACATCACGGACACCCGCTCCCACAAGAGCCGCGAGGCGTGGGGGCAGGGCGTGGCGAACCTCGTCACCGGGTTCACCGGCGGGATGGGCGGCTGCGCCATGATCGGGCAGACCATGATCAACGTCAAGGCCTCGGGCGCCCGCACCCGGATCTCCACCTTCCTGGCCGGCGTGTTCCTGCTGATCCTGGTGGTGGTGCTCGGCGGCGTCGTCTCCGTCATTCCCATGGCCGCGCTGGTCGCTGTGATGATCTTCGTCTCCTGGGCCACGTTCGACTGGCACAGCATCCACCCGCGCACGCTGAAGATGATGCCCAAGAGCGAAACCCTGGTCATGGTGGCCACGGTCGTGGTCACTGTTGCCACGCACAACCTGGCCATCGGCGTCGGCGTCGGCGTGCTGGTGGCCATGGTGATGTTCGCCCGCCGGGTGGCCCACTTCGTCACCGTGGAACGGACGGTCACCGGCGTGGAAGGCCACGAAACCGCCACGTACACGGTTAACGGCGAGCTGTTCTTCGCCTCGTCCAACGATCTCTACACCCAGTTCGAGTACGCGCTGGACCCGCAGTTTGTGGTGATCGACATGCACGCCTCGCACCTCTGGGACGCCTCAACCATCGCAGCCCTGGACGCCATTACCGAAAAGTACCGGCACCACGGCAAGGACGTGAAGATCATCGGCCTGAACGATGCCAGCACCAGCATGCGCGAGCGCCTCGGCGGGAAGCTCGGCGCCGGGCAGTAGCAGGGCCGGGCTAGGGGCGGGCTAGGGCCAGTAGTAGCAGGGCCGGGCTAGGGGCGGCTGCTGAACCGCTCAGCCAGGTTCTTGGTGCCCTGGACGATGATCTGGTCGTCGTCGTACAGGACGGTCTGGGCGGTGGTGTGCTGCCAGGTTCCGCCAGGCCGTTTGACCGCCACGATGGTGATCCCGTACTTGTCCCGGAGGCCCAGCACGCCCAGGGGCCGGTCCCGGGCATCCGACGGCGGCTGCGTGCGGACCATCACAAAGTCGTCCTCGAATTCCACGTAGTCCAGGATGGACCCGCGGACCAGGTGCGCCACGCGGCGGCCCATGTCGTGCTCAGGCCGGATGACGTGCTGCACCCCCAGCTGGCCCAGGATCTCCGCGTGCGGCTCGCTGATGGCCTTGGCCCAGATTTCCGGGTGCTCGAAAGTGAGCAGCCGGGAGGTGGTGAGGATGCTCGCCTCCAGGTCCGAGCCGATGCCCACCACGGCCCGGTCGAACTCGTGGACGGAGAGCTGCCGCAGGACTTCTTCCTTTGTGGAGTCGGCACGGACCACGTGCGCCAGCCGTCCGTTGTAGGACTGCACGATCTCCTCGCTGCTGTCGATCCCCAGCACCTCGGTGCCCTGCGCCTCCAGTTCCAGGGCCAGGGAACCGCCGAAGCGCCCCAGGCCGATAACAGCCACGGAGTCGGGGTGGGCGGCGCGCTCGCCCCGGCGGGTGAAGATGTCCTTAGCCAATGAGGGGCCTTTCCTTCGGGTTTTCGTACAGTATGGGGCGCTTCCTGAGGGCGAGCGCGGTGCCGAGCGTGACGGGGCCAAGCCGGCCGATGAACATGAGCAGGATCAGCACCACCTGCCCGGCGGGCGGCATCCCGGCCGTGATGCCGGTGGACAGCCCCACGGTGGCAAAGGCGGACACCACCTCGAACAGGATCCGTTCCTGGCCAAAATCGGTGATCAGCATCAGGAACATGGTGGACGCCGTCACCAGGGCGATGGCCAGGAGCACCACGGTGATGGCCTGGCGGTGCACGGCCCGGGAGAGGCGCTTGCCAAAGATGTTCACCGCGGTGTCGCCACGGAGTTCCGTGGCCAGGATGAAGAACAGTACGGCGAAGGTGGTGATTTTCAGGCCGCCCGCGGTGCCGGCCGGGCCGCCGCCAATGAACATCAGGATGTCCATGCCCAGCCAGGAAACGGGGTGCATCTGGCTGATGTCAACGCTGTTGAATCCGGCGGTGCGCGTGATCACGGACTGGAAGAAGCCGCCCAGGATGCGGTCCTCGGGCGGCAGCCCGCCCAGGGTGGCGCTGTTGGTCCATTCCGCGGCCGTGAGGAACACGGTCCCGCCAACCAGGAGCACGGCGCTGCCGGCCAGGACAATTTTGGTGTGCATGCTCCAGTAGACGGGCCGGCGGTACTGGCGGCGCAGCTCGAACAGCACGGGAAAGCCCAGGCTGCCGATGATCACCGCACCCGCGATCGGCAGGCACACCCACGGGTCGCCCACAAAGCCCATCAGGCTGTCCGAATACAGCGCAAAACCGGCGTTGTTGAAGGCGGACACGGAGTGGAACACCCCGTGCCAGAGGGCCTCGCCCGGGGTGTAGCCGTAACCCAGGAGGAAGCGGAGCATCAGGAGCACCGCCAGGATGGTCTCCACAATGACGGTGATCAGCAGGACGCCGATCAGGACCCGGCGCACGTCGCCGAAGCCGGTGCTCTTGGTCTCCGTGGCGGCCAGCATCCGGGACCGCAGGCCCAGGCGGCGGGCGGTCAGCACGCCCAGGAGCGCCCCGAAGGACATCACGCCGAACCCGCCGATCTGGATGAGCACCAGGATGACTGCATGCCCGAAGCCTGTCCAGAACACCGGGGTGTCCACGGTGATCAGCCCGGTGACGCAGACGGCGGAGGTGGCAGTGAACAGTGCTTCCAGCAGAGACGCCGGCCGGGGTCCCGTGGCGGCGGCAGGCAGCATCAGGAGCCCGGTTCCTGCCGCGATGGCAAGGACGAATCCCAGGGCGATCAGCTGCGCCGGGTGCCGCGGGACCAGCTTGTGGGCCAGCAGTCGGAGGGTGGACACCTGCTTGCCTTGGAGTTCCGCCAGGGACCGGCTGTACCCCGCCAGCACGGCCTTCGGTTTTTTCCTTCGGCGCTGAGGGTGGGGGCTTCGCTGGTAAGCCTTCAGGTGCATAGGCGCCACGGTACCACCGCAGCACGGCGCAGTCCGCCAGATGAAACAGACCTCACATTCCGCCCGGATTGACCCGGGCTGCCGTGCGATCCTGCCCAGTTGGTCAGGGGGCCATGCCCTCCTAGACGGGACACGCCGTCGTCCGCGGCGCGCCGCCAGGGTGCCCTGGGAAGCAACCGGGCGGGAACGCACGACGGCGGCGCGTCACCCGTGCGGGTACGGCAGGGTCAGCTGCCGGCACCCACGCGGTGGACGGCTTCGGCGGCGGCGTCCAGGCGCCCGGAGGAAGCCAGCCCCAGATGGTAGACATGCAGTTCGCTGCTCCCGGCTTCCAGGAGCGCGGCCCATTCCCGGGACAGGGCCCCTGCGTCGGCGGGCTTCGGCGGGAGCACCAGCACGTACGACCCCACGGTTGCCCCGGCTGCGGCCGCAGCCATGGCTGCTACGGTGGCAGCACCCTGCGCCGCTTCCCCCCAGCAGGGGACCACGGCGGTGACGTTTTCCATCAGGGGCAACAGCAGGCTCCGGCGCAGTGCCTCGACGGAGACGAACGGGCCGGTGGACCACGGATCCGGGGAGGCGTGCAGCGAGATCCGGGTACCTGAGCCGGACACTGCGGCGAGGCAGGCGTCGAGCAGGGCGGCCGTGGCATCCCACCTGGCCTCCAGCAGCGGCAGGAACTCGGCGGCTTCGGGAGCCGTTTCGGGTGTGGCGTCCGGCGAGTCCGTGTGGAGCCGGACCACGTCCCGCACCCGCTGCCGGAGGGTTTCCACCGGGAGGCCGCGGTCCGTGTGGGCGGTGCAGCAGGCGCCGCAGAAGCACAGGGAAAGGAGCGCCTGCACCCAGGGCGAGTACCCGGCGCCGTCGGTCTTTTCGTGCTGGTTCTGGTGGCCGAACCCCAGCGGGCCCACGGCCTCGAGGACCAGGCCGTCCGGCCGGCCGAGCTCCAGGACCTGCCCCACCAGCCCGGCGGCGTACTCGCGGACGCGCGGCTGTGACGGGCACAGGGCGTAGCGGTACGTCTCGGCAAAGGCATTCTGCACGCACAGGTCCCGGTGCCCGCTGCCCACGGCACTTGAATGTGTCAGGACCACCCAGGCGTCCACGGGGAGCCCTGCACCGCGGAGGACCGCCGCAGCCTCCGGGAACGAGTCATCACGCCCGGTCCACTCGGCGGCATCGCCGGGGCGGAGGAGGCTGCCGTCCCATGCCCCGGTGACCGGCACATAGAGGGCGGCGGAACCCGCATCCACCACCCGGCGTTCCGGATGCCGGGGGGTGGCGGCCCGCACCGAGTGGTAGGCGGCAGCCAGCGCCACCCGGTGAACGCCCGTGTCCCTGACCCAGGAGGCCGCGGAGGCGTCGCCCAGGACATCCCAGGGGTAGAGGTATCCGGTGACCCGCGGGCCTACCACCGCGGCAGGTCCGCCGTGTAGTCCGGCACGAAGCGCTGCATGTAGCCGGTGTCATCCCTGGCGGTCATCCTGGCGTCGAGGTACTGCTGGTGGAGTTCGGCCAGCTTCTCCCGGTCCAGTTCCACGCCCAGGCCCGTGCCGGTGGGAACGCGGACGCTGCCGTCAACGAAGCGCAGGATGCCCGGCTTGACCACGTCATTGTGCCCGTTCCACGGATAGTGCGTGTCGCAGGCGTAGGTGAGGGCGGGAGTGGCGGCTGCAACGTGGACCATGGCGGCCAGGCTGATGCCCAGGTGGGAGTTGGAGTGCATGGACAACCCTATGCCGAAGGTCTGGCAGATGGTGCCCAGTTCCCGTGTGTGCCGCAGGCCGCCCCAGTAGTGGTGGTCGCCCAGGATGACCTGGACCGAATCCAGTTCCACGCTGCGCTTGATGTGGTCGAACGCCACCACGCACATGTTGGTTGCCAGCGGCATGGCAGCGGTGGCCGCCACCTCGCCCATTCCCTCGAGGCCCGGGGTGGGGTCCTCCAGGTACTCGAGCAGCCCGTCGGTTTCCCGGGCCACCCACTGGGAGGTCTCCACGGTCCAGGCCGTGTTCGGGTCAAGGCGGAGGGGCATGTCGGGGAACGCTTCGCGCAGGGCCTTGATGGCCTCGATTTCCTGCGCCGGCGGGAATACGCCGCCCTTGAGTTTGATGGACTTGAAGCCATACTCGGAGATCATCTTCTGCGCCTGCCGGACAATGCCCGCCGGGTCCAGGGCCTCGCCCCATTCGTCCGTGATGGCCGGTTTGCCGTCCATGGCAGGATGTTCGGCCCACTTGTAGAACAGGTAGGCGCTGAAGGGTACCTCGTCCCGGACAGTGCCGCCCAGGAGTTCGCTGACGGTGCGTCCGGTGGCGTGGCCCTGGATGTCCAGCGCCGCCACCTCGAACGCGGAGAACACGGCAGCCTTTTCAAACGAGGACAGCGCGGGGTCCAGTGCCTCGTTGATGAGCTGCTCCATGCGGGAGGTGTCAAAGACGCCCAGGCCCTTGATGGCGCTGGCGCCCACCGCCAGGTTGTCCAGCCGGCTCTGCCCGCCGGCGCATTCGCCCAGGCCCAGCAGGCCGTTGGCGGTCCGGACCTCGATCACCACGCGGTGCACCAGGGGTTCGTGGACTCCAACGGCGTTCAGCAGCGGGGGGTCGGAGAACGCGATGGGGGTGATGGTGATCTCGGTGATTTTCAGGTCGGCCGCGGTGGGGGCGTGGGCTGCAGGGAGGATGGTGCTGGTTTTCATTGAACTTCTTTCGTGGGGTGGGCGGACGGGCTGGGCCTGCCCTAGCCTTTGGTGGCGCCTGCTGTGATGCCGCGGATCATGGAGCGCTGCAGGAAGAGGTACACCAGCAGGCTTGGGATCATGGCCATGACGGCGCCGGCCAGCAGGACGCCGGGTCCAACCGTGGTGTCGTTGCGGAGCACGGAGAGCGCAACCGTCAGCGTGTAGTCGCTCGGATCGTTGGCGGCAATGAGGGGGAGGAGGTACTGGTCCCACACCATCATGAAGCCGAAGATGCCGATGACGCCCAGGGCGGGCTTGCAGAGCGGAAGGATGATGGTGAACAGCATGCGGAACTCGCCCACGCCGTCCAGCCGGGCGGCTTCCTCGATCTCGGCGGGGATCTCTTTCATGAATTCGCTCATGATGAAGATGGAGAACCCCCAGATGCCCACCGGCAGGATGACGGCCAGCACGCTGCCGCGAAGGCTGATGCCCAGCAGGGGGAGATCGCCCAGCACCAGCGAGAGCGGGATGGCGATGACTTCCTCCGGCAGCATCATGGTCAGCAGGACCAGCAGCAGCAGGATTGCCTGGCCGCGGAATTTCTTCCGGCTCAGGCTGTAGGCCGCGAACACGGACACTGTCATCTGCAGCAGCAGTCCGCCGCCGGCAATGACCAGGGAGTTCAGCAGGTAGCCCCAGAGCCCCTGCTGTGATGCTGCCTCGAAGTTGGCCAGCGTGAACGTCTTGGGCAGCAGCGTGATTTCGGTGGGGCTGCTGTTCCGGTCGAACGCGCCGGAGATGATGGCCGCGAAGGGCAGCGCGAAGATGCAGAACACCAGGATGCACAGCAGGATGCGGAGCGCCATGTTGGTGCCGAAGCCGGGGGACCAGCCCAGGGCTGAGTCGAAGCGGGAGGACGACGACGGCCGCTTGGTCCGCGGCGACGTCCGGGTTGTGGTGTGGCTCATCGTTCTGCCTTCCTTCGGGCCAGGAGCTGGGTGCCCACTGTCAGCAGGAGCGTGACCACCAGCAGCAGCACGGCTGCGGCGGAGGCCACGCCGATGTCGTTGCGCTGGAAGCCCAGCGAATACATGCGGGTCATCCACACCTCGGTGGATCCGGCCGGGCCGCCGCCGGTGAGCACGTACACTTCCGTGAAGCTTCTGAGGCTTCGGATGGCGGCCAGCGTCAGGACGATCACGATTGCCGGACGCAGCGCCGGCAGGGTGATGTAGCGCAGGCGCTGCCACACAGTGGCGCCGTCCACGCCGGCCGATTCGTACAGGGCGCGGTCAATGCCGGCCAGGCCGGCCAGGATGATCACCATGTTGTACGGGGCGCCGCTCCAGATTCCGACGACGGCGATGGACCACAGTGCCGTGTCGGTACCGTTCAGGAACTGGAGCGGACCCAGGCCCACCCAGCTGAGGATGGTGTTCAGCGGCCCGTCGGCGGTGGGGAAGTAGAGGATCCGCCAGATTTCACCCACCACGGCCAGCGCCGTGACCACGGGCAGGAAGATGGCGGTGCGGAGGAACCACAGGGACTTCGCCTGGCCCTCCAGGAGGAGGGCCAGGATGAAGCCCACCAGAAGTGCGCCGATGGTCTGTGTGACGCCAAGGACCACGGTGTGGCCCAGGGCGTCCATGAAGCGGGCGTCGGTGAGGACGCTGGCGTAGTTGTCGAAGCCAACAAAGACGTCCCCCAGGAAGGGCTGGACCTTGAAGAGGCTCAGCCGGATTCCCTCCACCATGGGGATGAACTTGAAGTAGAGGGCCAGGACGGCCGCGGGAAGGAGGAACACCCAGATGGCCAGCACATGTGCCCGGTTGCCTTTCCTGCGGCGCGGGGGCGGGCTGGGCCGCTTGGCCTGGGCCGGCGTTAACGCCGGTTTTGTTGCTGCGGAGGTCATGACTTGGCGTTCTGGCTCGTCAGCTCGTCGTTGATGGCGGTGTCGAGGTCCTTCAGGCCTGATGCCACGTTGTCGGCGCCGCAGTCGGAGACGATCTTGTTCAGGGCCTCGGCGGCAACCTGCTTGATGGGCACGAAGTTGATCGCTGACGGGAACGCCTTGGAGGAGTTCTGCAGGGCGTCCTGGACCACGGCCCAGCGGGGATCGTTGTAGACGGCGGCAGCGTCAACGTCGCCGTTGACCGGTACGCGGACGATCGGCTGCTTGCCCGCCGTCATGCCTGCCTTCTGGCCGTCGGCGGACACCAGGTAGTCGATGACCTGCTTGGTCTGGTCCGGCTTGCCGTTGCTCGCCGTGACGTAGATGTTCTCGCCTTCGGCCAGGACGGTGTTGTCCACGGAGCCCTTGGGGGCCTCGATGACCTCGTAGGTGTCCTTGCCCAGGGCCGTGTCAAAGGAGGAGAAGTTGTACGGGCCCGTGAGGATGATGCCTGTCTTGCCGGTCTGGAAGAACGGCGAGGCAACGCTGGTGGCCGCTGTGAGGGCGCCCGGCTGCGTGTTGCCGGGGGTGCAGAACTGCTTCTTGATCCAGGTGACGCCTTCCTGGGCCTCGGTGCTGGAGGCGGTGGACGCGAACTTTCCGTCGCCCTTGTCCTCGAGGTAGGCGCCGCCGTTCTGCCAGAGGTAGGAGGAGGCCCACCAGCCCAGGTAGCCGCGCTCGGTGGAGCCCGGGACGGTCATGCCGTAGGTGTCCGCCTGCCCATTGCCGTCCGGGTCCTGGGTGGCAAATGCAGTGGCCAGCTTCTCCAGGTCCTCCTGGGTCTCGGGAACAGGCAGGCCCAGTTTCTCGCGCCAGTCCTTGCGGATCATGGTCACCATGGTCTGCCGGGAGAACGGGACGCCGTACGTGGCGCCGTCCAGGCCCTTGGTCTCGTCCCAGAGGGAATCGGCGATTTTGTCGTTGCCCTCGACAGTGGACTTGTCCACTTCCACCAGGTAGCCCTGCGCCGTGTAGTTGCCCAGAGCGGCGGAGTCGTTGATCACGATGTCCGGGAGCTTCTTGGACGCTGCGCGGGTCTGGAGCTGCTGGTCCAGGTCCGGCACGCCCTGGAAGTTGACCTCAACGCCCGTCTTTGCGGTGAATTCCTTGAACATGGCGGCGTAGGTGGTGGCGGCATCGGTGCCGGCGCGGGCCCAGACCTCGATGGGCTGGCCATCATCGGTTGCGGCGGGAGTTGATGAGCCGGCGCTGCAGCCGCTCAGTACCGCGGCAGCGGCAACGGTAAGGGCCAGGACCCCGCGGGAGTGCGTGAACTTCGAATCCACTCTGATTCTCCTTTTTACATATATAAAATGCTGTTACCATGTGAAACGTACTTCATGAGAGTATGATTAGGATCACAGGCTGTCAACCGTTGGAGGAATCTTGTCTGCAGCACCCCACACAGTGACCATCGCCCTCACCGGCGGTGCGGGAATGATGGCCACGCTGCTGCGGCCCTACCTTGCAGGCGCCGGATACGCCGTCCGGCTGGTGGATCTGGCGGCAGCCTCTGACCCCCGTGCCAATGAGTCCGTGCATGTGGGGTCCGTGACGGACCCGGATTTCATGGCGGACGCGCTCAAGGGGGCCACGGCGGTGATCCATCTGGGCGGGCTGCACCGCGAAAAAACATGGGCGGAACTGGTGTCCACCAACATCACCGGCACCCAGGTGACGCTGGAAGCGGCCCGGCAGAACGGCGTCGAACGCGTCCTTTTGGCCAGTTCCACGCATGCCGTAGGCTTCCACCCCACCGAAGCGGCAGCCCAGGATTCGGTGCTGATTCCCCGCCCGGACACCTATTACGGTGTCAGCAAGGCGGCCGTGGAGGCTCTGGGAAGCCTGTACGCGGACAAGTACGGCATGAAAGTGGTCAGCGCCCGCATCGGCACCGGCGGTGAACGGCCCGGGAACCTGCGCACGCTGGGATCCTGGCTGTCGCCCGCCGACTCCTTCCGCTTGGTGGAGGCCACGCTGAACAGCCTTGGCGCCCCCGGGCACCACGTGGTGTGGGCAGTCTCGGCGAACACCCGGGGCTGGGCAAACCTGCACGCCGGTAAGCGCATCGGATTCGAGCCGCAGGATGATGCCGAGGCCTTTGCCGGCGGCGTGGATACCACGGCGCGGGACGAATGGGCCGAACTTTTGGGCGGCGCCTGGGCAAGCGATAGCCATAGGGTGGGAGTAGACAACTACCCGCACCTGGCCGTGAAGTGACATGCAGCAGGCCGGGGCAGTGGCAGAAGGGGGAACGGTGATGGCGGCGGTGGAGGTACAGTCCGGCCCGGGCGTTGGCGCATCGGGGGACGTCAAGCTGGTCAAATCGGCGGAGCGCACCATAGCCATCCTGGAGCTCCTTGCCGGCGCACCCCAGCCGCTCACCACGGCGGAGATCTTCAAGCTGACCGGCTACCCCCGCTCCAGCCTGCACTGGCTGCTGCTGACGCTGCTGGAACTCAACTGGATCGAGCAGACGCCGGAGGGCGCCTACCGCATCGGCACCCACGCGCTGCTGTGCGGAACGGCATACCTGGACCGGGATCCGGTGATGGAGCACGTTTCCGCCGTCCTGGAAAAGGTCCGCAACGCCACTACCTTCACCACCCACTACGCCCGGCTGGACCGCTCGGACGTCATCTACCTGGCCACGCGGCAGGCTGTTGACCGCCGCCGGCTGTCCTCCCGAGTGGGCCGCAAGCTGCCCGCGCAGGTGACTGCCTTGGGGAAGGCCATCCTCGCCGAGTACACGGATGCGGAGGTCCGGCAGCGCATCGGCGACGGACCTTACGCCCAGCTCACCCCGAACTCCGTGCAGGATTTTGACGCGCTGAAACGCGAACTGGCCGAGTTCCGGAAGACCGGCCACTCCATCGAGTGGGAGCAGAACACCGTGGGGCTGTGCTGCGTCAGCGTGGTGGTTCCGTACCGGATCCCCGGTACCGACGCCATGAGCTGTTCCATCCCCACGGAGCTTGCTACCGAGGAAGTCCTCCGCAGCACGGTTGCCGCGCTGGAATCGGCGGCTGCAGAGCTGGCCAGGACCCTGCGGGCGGCCGGCATCCGCTAACGGCGCCGGCCGCCTTGACTGCAGGCTGCCTTAGCTGCTGGCCAGGCTCCCGGCCGGGACGCTGCTGCCGTCGATCCGCCGGTTCAGGCCCCACGGGTTCTCGTCCTGCAGCGGCGCCGGCAGCAGCTCCTGGGGCAGGTTCTGGTAGGCCACAGGGCGCAGGAAGCGGTTGATCGCCAGCGTGCCCACGGACGTGGTGCGGCTGTCCGAGGTGGCGGGGAACGGGCCGCCGTGCACCATCGCGTGGCCAACTTCCACACCGGTGGGCCAGCCGTTGACAATGATGCGGCCCACCTTCTGTTCGAGGACCGGGATCAGGGGCGCCGCCGTCGGATAGTCCTCTTCGGTGAGCTGCAGAGATGCCGTGAGCTGGCCTTCCATCCGCGCGGCAGCCTGCAGCAGCTCGTCGGTGGAGCCGTAGCGGATCACCAGGGACGCGGCGCCGAAGATTTCCTCGTGGAGGACGTGGTTGGCCACGAAGTCCTTCACCCGGGTCCCAAAGATGGCGGGGGCGGGCGCGTTTTCTGCCGCACCCTCCGTGCCCTGGCCCAGGAGTTCGACGCCGTCCGCTGAGCCGAGTGCCCGGGTTCCGGCATGCCAGGACCCGGCGATGCCTTCGGTGAGCATGGTCTGCCCGGTGGAGCCTGAGACGGCGCGTGCGACGGCGGCGGCGAGTTTGTCCCCAGCCTCGCCTTCGGGGGCGAACAGCAGTCCGGGGGAGGTGCAGAGCTGGCCGGAGCTTCCGGTGACCGCCGTGACGTACTGGGCGGCGAGGGCATCAACATCACCCTTGAGCGCCCCTTCGAACACAAAGACGGGATTCAGGGAGGACATCTCGGCGTATACCGGAATGGGTTCCGGGCGGGCGGCGGCGGTGCGCATCAGGGCGATACCGGCGGACTGGGAGCCGGTAAATCCCACGGCCTTGATGTGCGGATCGGCCACCAGGGCCTGGCCGATGCTGGCGCCGGGGCCGTAGACCAGGGAGAACACTCCGGGGTGCAGGCCGAAGTCCCGGACGGCTTTGACCACGGCCTGGCCCACGAGTTCGCCGGTGCCAGGGTGCGCGTTGTGGGCCTTGAAGACCACCGGGCAGCCTGCGGCGAGGGCCGAGGCCGTGTCCCCGCCCGCCGTCGAGAACGCCAGCGGGAAGTTGCTGGCGCCGAACACGGCCACCGGGCCCAGCGGAATCTGGCGCTGCCGGATGTCGGCGCGCGGCAGCGGGGTCCGGTCCGGCAGGGCGGGGTCGATCCGGACACCGCGGAAATCACCTTGGCGGACCACGGACGCGAACAGCCGCAGTTGGCCGGTGGTGCGGGCCCTTTCGCCCTGCAGCCGGGCCGCGGGAAGGCCGGTTTCCTGGCCGGCGCGGATGATGAGTTCCTCGCCGATGGCCTCGATGTTGTCCGCGATGGCGTCCAGGAACGCGGCATGCGTCCCGGGGTCCAGCGTGCTGAAGGACGGATAGGCTGCGGCGGCGGCGGAGGTCGCCGTCGTCAATTGCTCTTCGGTGATCAGCGAGTAGGCCGGGTCAAGCCGTTCGTTGGTGGCCGGGTTGACGCCGAAAGCGGTTTTGCCGCTGCCGGCGACGGCCTGCCCGGCGATCAGGGAATGTCCGGTGAGGGTCACGATGGTTTCTCCTAGGGGTTGTCAGGAAGGGCTGTTCAGGAGACGGTGGCGATGAGCGCCGTGAGGTCCGCGAGGTCCTGCTCCGCCAGGTTCTGCAGCGGCGGACGGACCGGCCCGGCGGAGCGGCCCACCGCATCCAGCCCGCCCTTGACGATGGACACGGAGTAGCCCTTCACGCGGTCGCGGATGTCCAGGTAGGGGATCACGAAGTCGTTGAGTTTCTTGTTCACGGCAGCACGGTCGTTGTTGCGGACGTCCCGGTAGAAGTCCAGCGCGAACTGCGGGACGAAGTTGTACATGGCGCTGGAGTAGGTGCTCATTCCCAGCTGCAGCAGCGGAAGGGCGAAGGTCTCGGCAGTGGGAAGCCCGCCGAGGTAGAAGAGCCGGTCGCCGAGCCTGGCGTAGACGCGGGCGTCGTGCTCGAGGTCGCCCACGCCGTCCTTGAACCCGATCAGGTTCTCGTGCCGGTCCGCGAGGGTGGCCACGGTGGTGTCCTTGTAGATGGCGTTGGCGCGGTTGTAGATGATCACGCCCAGCGAGGTGGCGCGGCAGACGGCGCTGACGTGCTCGGTGAGTCCTGCCTGGTCCGCTTCGGTGAGGTACGGCGGAAGGAGCAGGATGCCTTCGGCGCCTGCTGCCTCGGCAGCCTGGGCGTTGGCGATGGCCTGGGCGGTGGAGCCGCCGGCTGATGCCAGCACCGGAACCGTGGCGCCCACTTCGTCGACGGCGGCGCGCACCACGCGCTCGGATTCCGCCGGGGTCAGGGAGAAGCCTTCGCCCGTGCCGCCGGCGGCGAACAGGCCCGCCACCGGGAAGCTGGCCTGCCAGGCCAGGTGCTTGCGGTAGTTCTCTTCATCGAACTGCAGGTCGGCGTCGAAGGACGTGACCGGGAAGGACAGCAGCCCTTCCTTGAGGGTGCTTGCCAGTTCCTGCGGTGTGTAGCGTGCCATGGTTGTCCTCCGGTGTGGGTGCCGCCTGCCGGCAGCGTGCTGGGTTCCCTTCCACCTTAGGAACGGATTTTCATACCTGTCCAAGAGCTTTTGTGGATCCCTTGATACCTTCAGGGCATGGCTGTATTTGGGCTCAGGAGGCGCTGAACTCCAGGTCCTGCAGAAGCAGGCGGAGTGCCGGGTTGGTGATCCGGCGGTTCCACAATGCGTGCAGCTCAACCTGTCCCGTGGAGCCCGCGGCGAGGGGAAGGAATGTCACGCCATTGATGCCCAGCGCGGTGGCCGACTCCGGGACGAACGCCACCCCGCGCTTCGCCGCCACCAGCGACACCATGGTGACGATCTGGCTGACGGTGTGCACCACGTTGCCGTGGTCGATGGGGAGGAGCCGGACCACCAGGTCATAGAAGTAGCGTGCCTGGATGGGGGAGTGCATGATCAGGGCCTCGTGGCTGAAATCCTCCGGCCCAATGTCCCGGTCCAGCGACGCCAGCGGGTGGCCGGACGGAACGGCCAGCACCATGGACTCACGGGACAGCAGCCGGGAATCGAACGTCCGGACATCGAACGGCGGCCGGGCCAGGCCCAGGTCCAGTTCGCCGGTGAGGAGCCCGTCCAGCTGTTCGCCGGTCACCAGCTCCTGCAGCTCGATGTCTACATCCGGAACAATGCCCGAGATCTGTTCCAGCAGGGGCCCAGGACGCTGTAGCCGCTGGCTGCGGTGAACCCGATCCGCAGGACGCCGGAGCGGCCGGAGGCGATGCGCCGCGCAGTGGCGGGAGCCCGTCCGGCCAGGGTGAGCAGCCGGCGTGCCTCGTCCAGGAAGGCCAGGCCGGCGGGCGTCAGCTGGACCTTCCTGTTGTCGCGTTCCAGGAGTTCCGTGCCCACGATCCGTTCCAGCTTCTGGATCTGCCGGCTCAGGGGCGGCTGGGTCATGTTGAGGCGCTCGGCGGCCCGCCCAAAATGGAGTTCCTCTGCCACGGCGATGAACGCGGCCAGCTGGTCGAAGGTAAACATGATGCCCTCAAGGTATCAAGGCAGGCACGGGGATGCGGGCACAGCGGTGCAGGCGCGCGCGGGTTGGGCCGGTGGGGTGCGTGCAGGCCGGGGCTTCCGTGCGGTCCTGCCCAGTTCGTCAGGGGCCTTGCCCTCCCAGGCCGGGACACGCCGTCGTCCGCGGCGTGCCGCCCGGGTGCCCCGGAAGCAACCGGGCAGGAACGCACGACGGCGGCGCCTCACCCCGGGAAGCAACCGGGCGGGAACGCACGACGGCGGCGCCTCACCCTTGGGTGGGCAGCGCCAGAGTTGGTCAGGCCCGGGTTCTGCGCTTCAGCCAGCCCCAGACGGCGGTGGCCGCGAACAGCACCAGTCCGATCAGGGCCAGCCACAGCAGACCCTCGATAACGAAGCCCAGGATGGACAGAACGAGCCAGATAATAAGCAGTGTGATGATGAGTCCCATCCCGGAAGCCTAGCCCTGATGGCCGGCGGCGGGACATATTGACACGGCCCACCCGCGGGCGCACGCTGATAGCGCTGGGTGCCAGTGGCTGGCGGCCGCGGCCCACCGCGGGCCCGCCAACCAAAACCCGGAGATGTCTGGGCGCTCCGGATGCACAGTTCCCACACCCTTTCCTGTCAGGAGAAGGAAATGACCGTAAACGCCCTGGAAGCCAAATCATTCGACCAGCCCGATGAAAAGCGCCGCCCGCCCAAGACCCAGGTGGACGTGGTGACCCTCGGTGACACAACGCTCGGCAGGTTCACCTTTGAGCCGGGCTGGCGGTGGTCCGAAACCGTCAAAACCGTGGTCCACACGGACACGTGCCAGGTGAACCACGTGGGAATCTGCGCCGCCGGAACGTTGACTGTGGAAATGGAGGACGGATCGCGGGCCACGGTCAGCCCCGGCCACGCGTACACCATCCCGGCCGGCCATGACGCGTGGGTTGAGGGCGATGAGGCGTTCGTTGGCTACGAGGTCATGAGCGCAGCCACCTTCGCCAAGCCTGCCTGATGCCGGGCGGCTGTGCGCGTCATTGGTAGAAGGGCTTCCGGGGCTCGGGACACCGTTTCCGTGCCCCGGAAGAAGCCCCGGCGCTGGTTGCGCCGGCTCGGCATCACCGCACTGGTGGCGGTGGGGCTGCTGCTGGTGTCGACGGCGGTCAACGCGGCCATGGAGGGGGCGGAAAAGTCGGGCATTCCTGCCTATGGCGAACGTGTCCCGGTGGGCGGCGCTGCCCTCAACGTGTACCGGAGCGGGGGAGAGGGACAGCCGATCGTCCTCCTCAGCGGCCTGGGCACCCCGGCTCCGGGCCTTGACTTCGCCCCGCTGGTCCGCGAGCTGGGCGGCTTTGACGTCCTGGTGGTGGAGGGCCTGGGATACGGCTACAGCGACATGGACGGGCCTCCGCGGAGCAACGAGAATATCAGTACCGAACTGCACGACGTTCTGGCCAGGCTGCAGGTCAGGCAGCCGTATGTCCTGGCGGGGCACTCGATCGCCGGCTTCTACATGCTGGACTACGCCAACCGGTACCGGGCGGAAGTGTCCGCGGTGGTTGGCATCGACGCGACCATCCCCAAACCCGGGGACGGACAGGTTCCGGAACCGGAGCCGGGCTTCAGCGTGGAACGGGCCCTGGCCGTGACCGGGATGGTGCGCGCCGTGACCTTTGCGGCCCCCGGTTTGCTCGATCCGGACAGTGACGCCTACACCGAGGATGAACTCCACCGCATGCGCCTGATGATGAGCTGGAACTTCGGCAACCCGGCCGTCGCGGACGAAACGGCCCGGATAGCCAACAACGCCGCTGCGCTCAGGGGCGTCACCTATCCCGATGACCTGCCGGTCCTTGCCTTCATAGCCGATGAAGAGCCGGACTCCACTGCCACCAAGCTGTCATCCGCGGAGAACCTGCTGGCGAACGTTGACCGCCACAAGATTGTGCCACTGCAGGGCCATCACTACCTGCACTGGACCCAGTCCCGGCGGATGGCGGAGGAGATCCGGGCGTTCCTGGGGGCGGCGGTGGCCAGCTAGGATGCCGCGGCGAACCAAGGCGGGCTGCCACGCCCCCAAGCCGCGGCAGCCCGCCGTCGCCCCTTTACCCCGCGGGATACTGCGACGTGCGGAGGAACCGGGCCAGGTGCGCTGCGTTCCGGGCTGCGCCGGCGGTAGCGGAGGCCACCTTCTCGGGCACGGCCTTCAGGTCCTTGTAGTCCACGGTCTGCATGGCCTCGCCCACCCAGTACGTGGCGCCCTGGGCAGGGAGGGTGAAGCCGACGTCGTTCAGGCCCTGCTGCGTGTCCGCCACGGTCTTATGGGCGCCGTCCTCGTTGCCCACCACGGCCACCACCGCCACCTTCCCGTACATGATGGGCCGGCCCTCGTTGTCCGTCTCGGCGAGGTCCGCATCGAGCCGTTCCATGACCCGCTGCGTGATGCTGCTGGGGTGGCCCATCCAGATGGGCGTGGCGATCACCAGGATGTCGGCCGCCAGGATCTTGTCCCGGATGCCCGGCCAGGCGTCGCCGTCGCCCATGTCCACCTGGACGCCGGGCATCACGTTGTGGTCCACCACCCGCAGCGACGTCCCGCTCACGCCGTGCGTGGCCAGCTCGTCCAGCACGTGGCGGGCCATGAGCTCGCTGCTGGACGGCGCCGGGGAGGGGGTCAGGGAGCAAATCAGGGCAAGTGCGGTGAGGTCAGCCATTGTTCGTCCTTTGCTGTGTCTGCGGAGGGTGCCACCGGTGGTTCGGGGCCGGCGGCCTGCCGGACTGCCCGGCGCCGGCCCTGCCTGCTATCCGTTTCCGGACGGGGCCATCGTCACGATCACCACGTGTACCTGCACCGGCTGGGGAGCGAGGTGGCTGCGGATGGCGCCGGCGACGGACCGGGCGACCTCCGGCCCGTTGTCCGCTGCCACGCCAATGCGCGCCGTGACGCGCAGCCCGTCGTCGGAAGGCACGACGTCGATGTGCGGCACAGGCTCCTTCGCCACCGCCGCCATCACCTGGCGGAGCGGACGCACCGGGTAGGTGGCGCTGACGCCGTCGACGGCGAGGACTGCTTCCTGCAGCTGTGCCGCCAGTCCGGCGGGCACCTGCGTGCGTCCCGGCTGGGGGACCAGGGCTTCAGTCATGGCTTCTCCTGGGGAGGGGTCTGTCCCATCAGTCCGGCAGCTGTTCCCGGGCCCGCGGGCTGGGGCTCCAGGACATCGGTGATGGTGATGTCGATCGAGGTGATGTTGAGTTCGGTCTGCACTGCCAGTTCGCGGGCGAGCTGCCGGCGCAGGCTGCTGGCGCGTTCCTCCAGCGGATGCCCGAAGACGATGGCCAGGTGGACCTCCACGGTGACCTCGGCTCCCGGCGTGGTGACGTCCCCGTGGAGGCGGCACCGCCCTGCCGTGGTGCCCGGGAGGGTGTCCGCGATGGAGCGAATGAGGGCAGAGACAGCCCCCTCGGTCTGCGAGAGGGTGTCGTCGGGGTGTCCGCCGCGGAGGGGGATGCTCCTGCCCGGCCGGAGCTCCAGGGCCAGGTTGCCCAGGATCTTCTGCATCCAGCCGTCTGTGCCTTTTCCGGCGTCGGCAACGTCGGCGTCGAGCAGTTCCTGGCCAAGGCTGGAGAGCCGCCGCAGTGACGCCAGGCCGGCCTGGCACTCGGGGCAGCTGTCCAGGTGGGCCAGGTCCTGAAGTTCTCCTGTGTCCAGGTAATTGCTGAGTTCCGCGAGATCGTGCCCGCAGTCGAACGTGCCGTTCGGGGTGCTCATCGCCATTCCTCCATTGTGCTCGCCAGGGCAATCCGTGCGCGTGCCAGCCTGCCGCGGACACTGTCGGTGCTGATGTTCAGCGTCCGGGCAATGTCCTCATAACTCTGGCCGTTGAACTCCTTGAGCACCCAACATCGGCGCTGCTCCTCCGGGAGCCGGGAGAGGGCCGCCTTCAGCGCCTCAACTTGGGACCCGTCCAGCGCCGCCGCCTCGGGATCCGGCCATGAGCCCGCGCCGTCCGGCCTGCGGCTGTCCCTGGTGGTTTCGACGGCGTCCAGCCCGGCATCGTAGCGGCGCCTGCGCAGGTGGTCGATGCTGCGGCTGCCCGTGATACGCATCAGCCAGCCCTTGACGGCCGCCGGCTCCCGGAGCGAGTCCAGCTGGTTCCAGGCCTGGATCAGCGCGTCCTGGACAATGTCGTCCGCATCCGCGGTGGAGCCCGTCAGCCGGCGGGCGCTGGCCCGCATGAGCGGACCGTAGCGCCGGGCGAGGGCCTCGAAAGCCGCTGTATCGCCGTCGGCCGCCCGGCCGGCCAGCAGGGCGTCCGGCACAAGGTCGAGTTGGTGCGGAGCCGCGGGTGATCCACTCACTTCTTCTGCTTTCATCGGGCGTCGTGAGACGGGGTGTTGGGGTGGGTGCTGCCGGGGTGCCTTGCTGGGTGGGTGCTGCCGGGGGACTGGCCCTGTGCAGGCCGGCTGGGGGAGGGCCGGCGGATGCGGGCCGGCCTCCCCGGCGCGGGAGCATCAGTCCTTGCTGAAGCCGTCCTTCAGCTTCCGGGCGGCGTCCTTGACCTTCGCCCCGGCATCCCTGAGCTTGGCTTCGGCCTGGTCCCGCTGGCCCTCCCGCTCCAGGCGTTCGTTGCCGGTGAGCTTGCCCGTGGCCTCCTTGGCGGCGCCCACGTGGTTGGTCACTGCGTTGTTTGCCTTGTCGTCGATTCCCATGGTCACTTCCTTTCGTCCATCACCGCGGCTGCGGCGATTTTTCGGTTAGAGCGGGGTGGAGCGAACGTCGTGGAGCACAGCTGGTGGTGCAGAAGACGTGTCCGGAACGGCCGGGAAGGGCTACTGCACCCTGCCCCGCCGTGCCGTGGCGGTCCGGGCGCCGCTGGTGATTCGGACCAGGACCGGGATCTGATCGCCCAACCAGGCATCAATTCCTGTCACCAGTTCCTCCGCCGTCCCGGCAAGATCGCCGGGGGAGGCGCCCTGGCGTGCCTGGAGCCGCAGCTTGAGCCCCGTTGCGCGGGGGAGTTCCCACGCGGAGACTGCCGTGGCAACCACCATGCGGTTGTCCGCCGTGGCGTTCTTTACCGCCGCGGAGACCAGCCCGACGTCCACCACCGTGGTGCCGCGGCCGCCGTCGTCCTCCTGCGCAAGCCTCCTGGTCCGGCCGCCGCCCTGCGACGCGATCCATGCGACGCACAGCGCCGCGGCCAGAAGGAGGCCGCCCGCCCAGGCAACAGCCCACCAGCTGCGGACTGGTCCCGGCAGCGGGGCGCTACTGAGCAAGGCGGATGCCTGGCCCAAGAGCGTGGACGCGGTGGCAGCCCAGGCGTCCGCCACGGTGGGCAGGAACCCGGCCGCCGCCACCAGCGCACCCACGGCGGCCAGAAGCAGTCCAAGCACGATCAGCAGGGTCCGGTTGAGGGCGCGGTTGGTTCTCCTCATTGCCCCACCGCCCCGCTGCTGGCCACGCGCACCGCTGGGGTGATGCGCGTGGCCAGTCCGTACCGCGCCAGTTCGCTGCTGGCAGCGGCGGTAAGGGCGCCGGCGTCCAGCGCAAGGCCCGACGTCGGCCGCACCTGGACGCTGGCGGAGCGTCCGGCCACGGTGGTGGTCACCTGCCCCGGGGCGACGCCAGAGCTGAGCTGCACGGTGCGGGAGACGGCTGAGGCGATCACGTCGTCGTCCACCACCACGGCGCAGCGGCCGCTGGCCAGGGCCCGGCGCGGCCGGCGCCCGGGGGCCATGCCAGCAGCCATGAGGAGCACTCCGAGCAGCGCGATCCCTGCGCCGGCGGCGGCCAGCCAGCCAGGAATGGTGGCGGCAGGAAGCCCGGCCAGCCACCGTCCTGTTTCCCCGGGGGACGCCAGCAGTGCGGGAACCCCGGCCATCATCAGGACTGCTTCCAGGGCCAGCCAGAGGCATAGCGCCAGGAGGACCGTTGCGGCCAGGACCGATGCTGCTGCCCGCGACGAGTGGGTTTCCCGCCGCACCATGCGGCGGATGAGCCGTTGGTTGTTCATGCCGGCCTCCTTTCCTCGTGGTGTTCCTGTTGGGGACCCGTCTGGTGGGGACCGCCGTCGACCCTGCTGGTCCGGTGCGGCTGCCGGGCGCCGGTGAGCGTGATGTCCACCGTTCCCATGAGCAGCCCGCTGAGGTCGGCGCCCCGGCGCAGGATGGTGTCCCGCGCCGCCCGCGTCTGCTCGAACAGCGTGCCCGCTGCGGGCGTTGTGCCCGTGCCGGGGCCCGGCTGCAGCAGCGGCGGGAGGGGAAGCATCACCGAGATGGCGGCCCCCAATGTGCCACCGTCATCCCGGAGATCTGCCTCAACGTTCTTTCCGGGGACGCCGAAAGCATCAGCCGCAACTGTCTCCAGGGTGTGCCGGAGCGCCGCGGGCGAGATCCGGTTGTAGCCCCGGCGTGTCATGGGGAGGAGCGCTTGCCACGGAGGGCGTCCATGACCGCGCCGACGTCCAGCGTGCCCTGGGCGGCCCGGCCCAGCACCGCGCCGGTCCCCATGAACAGGGCGGTGAGCAGGAATCCCCAGAAGCCGAAGGCCAGGGCCGCCAGGGCCAGGACAGCCCCGGCGGCGGTGCCTGTTACTGCCGGGCTCACGCGACCCTCGGCTCCTGGTCGGCGTCGTCGTCAGCGTCGTCGGAGGGGACGTGGATGTCGGTGATGGTGATGTTGACTTCGGTCACCTCCATGCCCACGAGGTCCTCGATGGCTGTGTACACAGCGTCCCGGGCGCGGTCCGCCACGTCCTGGAGGGGGTGCGGGTATTCGACCACCAGGGTGACGTCAACGGCCACCTGGGTCTGCCCCACCTCAACGCTGACGCCCTGGGTCAGGTCCTTCTGGCCCACTTTTTCCCGGAGCGTGCCCAGTGCACGGGCTGCTCCGCCGCCGAGGGCGTGGACGCCGTCGATCTCCTGGATGGCGATGCCGGCGATCTTCGCCACCACGGCGTCGTCAACGGTGGTGGCGCCGCGCCCGTCCTTGCCCTTGGGCTGGGCGGGGGCGGCCACACCGGCCGACGGGGTCTTGGCGGCGACGGTTGCGGGGGTCTGCGTCTGGGTAGTCAAAGCGATCACTCCTCTTTGTTGAACCTGCGCTGTTGTGCGCCTGTGCAGATAAGACGCAGCCGGGCCGCCAAACCTCACGCAGAAAAAGGTGTGAGCTGCGCCACACTTCTGCGGGGTGCTTCCGACGGCGGCGCCCGCCATGGGTGCCTCCCTGCCCAACTAGGTAGCAGCACATGTCGTTATGAGGCCCCAAAACAGGATCTGCTGCTACCTAGTTGGGCCAGGGCGCGGTGCTGCGTCTTGCGCGATGGGCAGCCACTGTGCGTAGGATCTATTTAGTAACCATGCTTACTATCTCGACCTGCAGGGATCAGGCGGCTTCCCCCGGGCCCCGACGATCCCTCCAGCGGGACCGCGGAACATCAACGAAAGGACCAGCGCCATGAAGAAACTGCTCATTGCCTTCCTGCCCACCATCATCAGCAAGGTGCTGCAGGCCCGGAAAGCCAAGCAGGCCGGCCGCGCAGGCCAGGCGGCGCGGCCCCCGCGCAACCGCTTCTAGCGCCAGTTTGCGATCAGTGCGGCCCGCCCTCCGGCTCAGGAAGGCGGGCCGCACTGCGTTGCAGGCGTTATTGTCCGCCCGGGCCTGTTTTTCCGCGAAACGACCACAGCCCTATCACACGCATGCGCGGGCCTTTTGCCCGGGGTTTACGGTGAATATGCGGTGTACATGGACGGCCGCCCGCAATGTGGCCCCGGCCGGGGCCTGCGCGTCGTAAACTTGCCACAAACTAGCAAGAGCCGGGGGGCTTAGTGGAAGAACAGCAGCTCTGCCTGGTCATTGAAGATGACTCTGATATCCGCGGACTGATTACCGCCGTGTTGACCCGTGCCGGGTTCAAGGTGCTGGCCGTCGGATCAGGAGCCGAGGGGAAAGCCGCAGTCGCCGCGGCCGGTGCCACCCTGTCCCTGATCACCCTGGACTTGGGCTTGCCGGACATCGATGGACGGGACCTTAGCCTTGAACTGCGGAAGCTAAGCCCGGCACCTCTGCTGTTCCTCACGGCCAGGGCAGAAGACGACGACGTTCTTGCCGGGCTGGCAGCCGGAGCCGCTGCGTATCTGACGAAGCCTTTCCTTCCCAGCACACTGAGGGAAACGGCCCTGAAATTAACCCGCGTGCAGCCCGGCGCCCGCATCTGAGCATCAGTGACGCCGCGCCTGCCGCCGGGTTCAGCCGCCCTGGGTAAGTCCCGTGTCCGGGAGTGCCAGCGGGCGCCAGTCGGCGATGATTCCGGTGGCTTCGTAGGAGAGTTTGATGTTGACGTTGTAGGTGCCGGCACGTTTGAGGTCCGGCACCCAGATCTCGGCCACTCCCGCGTCATGAGGGGTGGCTCCCACCACCCTGTAGGCGAGTTTTTCGGCCTGCCAGGTGAGCGGTACGTCCAAGCCGTCCAGGGACCACGTCAGGAGTAGGGGGACATCAGCGAGTCCCTGGAGGTCTACCCTGACGGCCACGCTCCAGCCCTGCGGATCCGCGCCCTGCGGGCCGCTGGTTGACTCCACCTCCTGCAGCGCCGCGGCCAGCCTGAGAGCCACCTGTGCCGGGGGCACGGTTTCTCCGTTTTCGTCGATGGTTTCGATAACCATGGCGTGGGCTGTATACACGACGGCGGGGGGAACCACGTCCCGCAGCGCATAGTGATTCGACATCTCCCTGATGTATTCATCGGTCAGGGGCGGGATCTCCCCGAGGAGCCGGATGGAGGGTTCGGGGAGGACGGTCAGGATGCCGGCGGGCGTGGTGCTCAGTGTTGGCGACGGACTGCCCGTCCCTGTAGAGGTGCCGGTGGGTGTGGGACTGGGCGTCGCCGTCGTCCGCGTCGGCGTGGGGGTCGTGGGCGTCGGCGCGGGCGTGAACGTCAGGAAGGTGGGCCGCGGGACGGGCCGCACGGTGGGCAGCGGACGCATGGTGAACTGTTCAAACCCCGTGAACCGGGGCGTGGCCGCCGCCTCCTGGCCCGCCGGACGCGGCATGTCGGCGGCACCCGCCCTGGCCAGCCTGCCGTCGTCGTAAATTTGCCCCGCCGAGGCAGCCTCAGGAACGGCGGTCAGGGGCAGGAACCCGCCGATCCCTTCCGGTGCGAAGCCGGTCAGCGGAGTGCGCTTGATGATGTGGATCGACTCGATCCGTGCCACGTCTTCGTCGGGAGGAGGAAAGATCCTGTCCCAGAGGTTCAGCACACCCAGGATCGCGGCCGCCAGTGCACCTGCGGCGATGATGAACGTCGAGGTGCGCTTGTACCAGGGAGGTTTAGCTGCTGGTTTATGTTTTGTGACCACGCCACCACCTCCCACCACAGCAAGCAGAACCCCCTGCCCGTTACTGCCGCGTTACTGCGCATCCCAGTACGCTTGCGGGTGGAGCGCGTTCGACGGCGGAGCGCGCCGGCCGCCGCCAGCATGCGTTCCAGCCTGCCGGCTCCATGAGGTCAGCCCATTCCCCGCACCACCGCAAAGCCTGCGGCCCGGATCCGTTTTTCGCGCTTCTTCTCCGCCCCCTCCCTGGCCTACCAGATAGCTGGCATTGCCGGTTCGGTCCCCTTACGGCTCTATGAGTCCGGTGCGAATGGCAAATCTTGCGAGATCCAGCCGGTCGCGCAGGCCGAGCTTTTGCAGGACGTTAGCCCGGTGGCGGTCGACGGTTTTTACGCTGATCCTGAGGGCCTCGGCGATTTCCCTGGTGGAGTTTCCCTCTGCGATGAGCTTCGTAATCTGCTCCTCTCGAGGCGTGAGAATGCTGTTCGGCATCCGGTCGCCCCGTCGGTCGCGTTCGAGGTAGTCGCGGATGAGCGCGGTGACCGCGCCAGGGTAGAGGAACGACTCTCCTCTCATCGATGCCCGGCATGCTTCGATCAGGTCGCGGTCGGCGACCGACTTGAGGACATAGCCAGAGGCCCCGGCACGTATCGCTTCGAAGAAGTACTGCTCGTTGTCGTACATAGAAAGGATGAGGATACGCACGTTGGGTGCGCTCCGCGATATTTGTCGTGCTGCCTGGAGGCCGGTCATCTGGGGCATGGCGATGTCGAGAATGGCGAGGTCAATCCCGCCGGCGGTCGCGGCAGCGACGGCTTCTGTGCCGTCTGCGGCCTCGGCGACGACGGTGAGGTCTTCTTCCGCGTCGAGGATCATGCGGAGTCCGCGGCGGACCAGGGCGTGGTCGTCGGCGAGGAGGATGCGGGTGGGTGCGCCCATCGGTTCAGTTCCTTGCCTCGGCGCCGGGAACGAGGAGGCGGACGTCGGTTCCCCCGCTCGGGCGGGAGGAGACTGTGAGCTCGGCGCCGATGAGCATGGCCCGTTCGCGCATTCCGCGGATGCCTGCGCCCTCGGGGAGGTCGCCGCCTTGCCCGTTGTCACTAATTCGCAGGGTCAGCCCGGTCGTGGATGAGGTGAGCGTGAAATCGACTTGTGTCGCGTGGGCATGACGGGCGACGTTGGTGAGTGCCTCCTGGGCAATGCGGTAGAGGACCAGTTCGACGTCCCCGCTGAGCTCGGGAAGCTTGTCGGCGATCCCCCAGTTCACCGGGATTCCGCTCGAGCGGGAGAACTCGGTGCCCAGCGAGGTCAGGGCACTACGCAGGCCGAGGTCCGCGAGTACGCCGGGGCGGAGACGTTGCGCGACCTGGCGGACCTCCTCCAGGCTCGCACGGACGGCGTCCTGTGCGACGAGGCTCTCTTCGCGCAGATCGTCGGGAGAGCGGTCGACAACCCGCTTGAGGCTGAGGAGGGCAACGGTCAGGCTTTGGCCGATCTGGTCGTGCAGTTCCCGCGAGATCCGCTGACGTTCCCCCTCTTGCGCTGCAAGGGCGAGGGCGCTGCTCGCGCTGGTTTCCGCTTCGAGCCGATCCAGCATTTCATTAAAGGTGCGGATGAAGTGCCCGAGGTCGCCGTTACCGGCTTCAGTGGTTGCCCGGTCCCCGCCGCGCCGTAGCAGGCCCACCCGGCGCATGACGGTCGTCAGCGCGTCAAGCGGTGCGAGACTTGCCCGCACCAGGGCGGCATTCGCGGCGAGGATGAGGGCCAGTCCAATGATCAGGACCGGCACTTCAGTCAGCAGGACGGGTGATGACACCGTTGCTGGGGAGAGCGCCAGAACGAGAGTGCCGATGGCAAAGAGCAACCCGTTGATGATGAACAGTCGCCAGAACAGCAACTGCGCCGGTCCTTTCGGGGGCAGGCCGACTGTTGCGCCGGCGGCCCTCGTTTCGAGCGGAGTCCGCATTCGACTAGCCTTACGCGGCCTGCGTCCTTTGTCCATGAGGGCCCGCACCCACAGGCTGCGGAAGCACGCACCCTTGTCGCTCCGAAATGGGTGTCAGGCCTAATGGCACCTCACTGATCACGGAGGGAGACTGGATCCACCCTAAAGAAACCAGGGAACGGAGGGCCCCATGGAGACCACCCATTCCACAGTGCCGGGCGCTGGCCTGCTGCATGACTGCCGGACCCGCGATGGCCAGCAACTCCGCATTCTCGTCGACCGTCTGGGCAGGCGTGAAATCTTCGTGTACGACGAGGCCGAGCCCGACCGGGTCGTGGCAAGAATCGTGCTCGAGGAGGACGAAGCCGATCAGGTTGCCGAGCTTCTGCACAGCCAGCCGCTCACCGATCGGATCGCTGAACTTGAACGCCGGGTCGCCCGGCTGGCAGGGAGCTGGAAATAACGATCATGGACAGGGAACCCGGGGACACCGCTGGAGCCGTGGCTAATAGCTTCGACTGGGCTGGAGAGGCGAGCTGACAGGCGCGTTACTCGCTGGATCTTCCAGGAAAGGACCCGATGGAGCATCTCAGTCGATTTGCCGGGGAATTCCTCAAGGCGCTCAGGAACCTTTTACCGATCGTAGTCGTCGTTTTGGTGTTCCAGCTGCTGGTATTCCGGTCCATGCCCGATGGCCCCCTGGAGCTGGTGGCAGGCCTTCTGGTTGTGGCTGTAGGCATTGCCCTGTTCCTGCACGGCCTGGATCTGAGTATCTTTCCGGTAGGTAAGAACCTGGCGAATCAGTTTGTCCGGAGCGGGGCCCTGGGGCTGTTGCTGCCCTTTGGATTTGCCATTGGCTTCGCGGCTTCCGTTGCGGAGCCGGCGGTGATCGCTGTCGCGGAGCAGGCCCAGCTGGTCAGCGCCGGCCGGATCAACGCGCTGGTGCTGCGTTTCGTCATCGCGGTGTCGGTGGGTCTGGTCTTGATCCTGGGCGTCCTGCGCGTTCTTCGGGGCTGGGCCGTATATAAGTTGTTGATCGCAGGCTACGCGACAGCGCTGGGACTCACCTATATCGCCCCGCCGGAGATCATTGCCCTTGCCTACGATTCAGGCGGGGTTACCACCAACATCGTCAGTGTCCCACTGATCGCCGCGATCGGTCTCGGGCTGGCCAATTCCATCAGGGGACGCAGCCTGCTCGCGGACGGCTTTGGCCTGGTCGCTCTGTGCGTAATGGTGCCCATGATCGGGGTCCAGCTCTACGGTATCTGGGTCTACACCTTCGGCTCTGCCGCGCCGCCGGCTCCGCCGGTGCCTGACGCCGGGGCGGATGCAACGGGTTGGGTGCTCGGCATGATCCTTGGACTCGCGTCAATGGTCCGGGAAGTTCTTCCTATCGTGGCCGTCGTCTTGTTCTTTCAATGGGTCGCCCTGCGGCGCAGGCTGCCCCACCCCCTGCGGGTCGTCGTCGGCTTCATCATGGTCCTGGTGGGACTGTATGCCTTCGTAATCGGACTCAAGCTCGGGCTGTTCCCGCTCGGCACCCTGATGGCGGAGCAGCTGATCGAGCAGGGAGCCCCTGTCCTGATCCTGCTCTTCGCGCTGCTGATCGGCTTCGCGGTCACCATGGCCGAACCTGCCCTGGTGGCCATCGGGGAACAGGCGCAGGACGCGTCACCGGGCAAGATCAACGCGTTCGCCGTCCGAGTCATTGTCGCCGTTGGTGTAGGCCTGGGGATAGGCTTCGGTGTCTACCGGATATTGGTGGGTGGCCCGTTCCACTACTTCATCATGACCGCCTACGCCATCGCGATCGTGCTGATGTTCTTCGCCCCGAAATACATCATCGCGCTGGCCTTCGACCTGGGCGGTGTGACGACGTCGGAGGTCACCGTTCCGTTGGTAACCGCCCTCGGAATAGGCCTTGCCGCCGCCGTGGAGGGCAGGGACGTGCTGATCGACGGGTTTGGTTTGATCGCTTATGCGTCCATCTTCCCTGTCATCGCCGTCATGGTGTACGCCATGGTGATGGAGAGAGTTCCCGTTCTAAGGAGCAGACCGGCATGAAATTCACAGCAGTCATCGTGATTGCCCCCGACGAGCTTGAAGACAGGGTCATTGAACATGCGCAGCGGGCCGGGGCCACGGGCGTGACCATCCTGCCCGGCAAGGGCATCGGAGGCGAGGCCAGGAAGACATTCTTTGGGCTCACCTTCGAAGGCACGCAATCAGTGCTGCTGATGGTCGTCGGCACCCACCTGACGGCCCCCATCCTGAAGGAACTGCACCAAATACTGGTCAAAGGGACTGGATCCCGGGGCCTGGCCTTCGCGATCCCGATTGAGCACCTGACCGGGATCGACATGCGCCAGGTGGTCAGATTCGAGGAGCACCTGCGCCGCGAGGGCGCCTGAGCCCTGTCTGCACCTAACGAGGAGGAAAAGATGCTGACCGTCAAAGATGTCATGGTCCCTGAGGTCGTCACGATCTCCCCTTACAGCACCCTGCGGGAGGCGCTGTCGATGATGAAGGAGCGTCAGGTCAAGAGCCTGGTGGTGGAGCGCCAGCACGCCCATGACGCGTACGGCATGCTGAGCTACAGGGAACTTTTGGACACCGTCGTTGCCCAGGACGGAGATGTGGATCTCCTGAACGTTTACGACGCAGCCACGATTCCCGCCATCACTGTCAACGAGGACCTGTCCGTCCGCCAGGCAGCGGCCCTGATGAGCCGCTACCATCTCAGCCGGCTCGTCGTGGTCGAAGGCAGTCAGCTCGTTGGCCTGCTCGCCATGAATGACATCCTCGCCCGGCTCATGGAGGAACTGACCTGAATGCGGCGACCTGATAGATCCAAACCATTGCTTTCCGCCAGGTGGGCGTCACAGCCTCACTCGCAGACTTTGGCGGCACAGACGCCGGGAGCAGGAACGCACGACGGCGGCGCGCACCACCCGCAGCAGGCAGGTGAGAGAGCATCAGGAATAAGTCCGCATCAAGTGAGGGAGCGTCAGGAAAAAGGGGGCATCAAGTGAGAGAGCGTCGCAAGGGGTGGGCAGGAGTGGTGCGGGTCAACGCTTGACGGGCCCTCGCGGTTCCGCATATCCTGAACGAACGGTCGGTAAATAATTCCGCACGTCCCAGACGGTCTTTGCATAGGAGCAACCATGGCAGCCCAGAACTTGCAGTCAGTGCCGGTCGAGCTAACGGCTGGAACCAGCGAAACGGCGGAAGCGGACGGCCAGGCCAACTTTGACCGCGTCATCGCCGAGGACTCCCGCATCGAACCGAAGGACTGGATGCCGGCGGCCTACCGCAAGACCCTCCTGCGCCAGATCTCCCAGCACGCCCACTCGGAGATCATCGGCATGCAGCCGGAAGCCAACTGGATCTCTCGGGCCCCCAGCCTGAAGCGCAAGGCCATCCTCATGGCCAAGGTCCAGGACGAGGCCGGCCACGGGCTGTACCTCTACTCCGCCGCCGAGACCCTGGGCCAGAACCGGGACGAGATGACGGACGCGCTGATCGCCGGCAAGGCCCGCTACTCGAGCATTTTCAACTACCCCGCGCTCACCTGGGCGGACATGGGTGCCATCGGCTGGCTGGTGGACGGCGCAGCGATCTGCAACCAGGTCCCGCTGTGCCGCGCCTCCTACGGCCCCTACGGCCGGGCCATGGTGCGCATCTGCAAGGAGGAGTCGTTCCACCAGCGCCAGGGTTTCGAGATCCTGCTGGAACTCTCCAACGGCACCCCCGCCCAGAAGCAGATGGCCCAGGACGCCGTGAACCGCTGGTACGCCCCGGCCCTGATGATGTTCGGCCCGCCGGATGACGATTCCCCCAACTCCAAGCAGTCCATGGCCTGGAACATCAAGCGCTTCAGCAACGATGAGCTCCGCAGCCGCTTCGTGGGCATGATGGTGGAGCAGGTCCGGGTCTTGGGCCTCACCCTCCCCGATGACCAGATCCGCTTCAACGAGGACTCCAAGAAGTGGGAGCACGGCCCGCTGGACTGGGACGAGTTCCACGAGGTCCTGGCCGGCCGCGGCCCCTGCAACTCCCAGCGCCTTGAGCGCCGCAGGCAGGCGCACGACGACGGCGCCTGGGTCCGCGAGGCAGCCGCCGCCTACGCAGCCAAGCAGCTTAACAAGCAGAAGGAATACGCAGCATGAGCCCCCACGGGAACCCGGAAGCACCCGCTAGCTCCGCCACCGAGATCAACCGCGAAGCCCCCAAGGCATCCCCCAAACCGCAGGAACACACGGACCACGCCTGGGGCCTCTGGGAGGTCTTTGTCCGGTCCAGCCGCGGCCTGAGCCACGTCCACGCCGGCTCCCTGCACGCACCGGATGCCGCCATGGCCCTGCGCAACGCCCGGGACCTCTACACCCGCCGCAACGAGGGCGTCTCCATCTGGGTTGTCCCCGCGGACGCCATCGCCGCCAGCGATCCCGATTCCAAGGGCGCGTTCTTCGAGTCGCCCCAGGGCAAGGACTACCGCCATGCCACGCACTACACCAAGAGCGAGGGAGTGAAGCACCTGTGAGCGAAGCCAACGCCAGCGCCACCCGCATCACCCCCGGCAACGCCCTCCGCCCGGAGGACATCGCGCTGGAGGTCCGCACCGGCCTTGCGAAACCAAGCGAAGACACCGCCGAGTACGCGCTGCGCCTGGGCGACGACGCCCTGATCCTGGCCCAGCGCCTGGGCCACTGGATCTCCCGCGCCCCCGAGCTGGAGGAGGACATCGCCCTGGGCAACATCGCCCTGGACCAGCTGGGCCACGCCCGCTCCTTCCTCAGCTACGCCGGCGGCGCCATGGTGAACGACGACGGTTCGGCCAGGTCAGAGGACGACCTCGCCTATTTCCGCCGCGAGCATGAGTTCCGCTCCGTGCAGCTGTTCGAGCAGCCCAACGGGGACTTCGCGGCCACCATCGCCCGCCAGTTCGTGGTGAGCTACTACCAGTTCCTGCTCTACACCCGGCTGACCGAATCGAAGGACGCCACCCTCGCCGCCATCGCAGCCAAGGCCGTGAAGGAAGTGGACTACCACCGGGACCACGCCGCCCAGTGGGTCCTGCGCCTGGCCGGCGGCACGGAGGAGTCCCGCAAGCGGATGATCCACGGCTTCCGCATCATGTGGCCGTACGTGGAGGAACTCTTCCGTGATGACGACCTGACGGGCCGGCTCGCCGAGGCGGGCATCGCCGTCGCGCCTTCCTCTTTGAAAGAGGACTTTGACCGGCTGACGGGCGAAGTCCTCACTGAGGCCGGGCTGGAGGTTCCGGACGTCCCGGCAGCACCCGGCGGCGGCCGGCAGGGCAGGCACTCCGAGCACCTGGGCTACATTCTGGCCGAGATGCAGGTGCTGGCCCGCGAGCACCCCGGAGCGAGCTGGTGACCGCCGCCATGTACATCTCGGACTTTGAATCCCGGACGCAGACGCCGCGGCAGAAGGCCTGGGACATCGCTGCCACCGTGGTGGACCCGGAGATCCCGGTACTGAGCATCGAGGACCTGGGCATCCTGCGGGACGTCGCAGTGACGAAGGAACACGGGACTGACCACGTCAAGGTCACCATCACCCCCACGTACTCGGGCTGCCCGGCCATGGACGCCATCCGCGACGACCTCAAAACCGCCTTTGAAAAAGAGGGCTACATGGACGTCGAGGTGGACCTGGTGCTCGCCCCGGCCTGGTCCACGGACTGGATGACGGAGGCCGGCAAGCAGAAGCTGCAGGAGTACGGCATCGCCCCGCCCACGGGGAAGTCCAACGCGGCACGGCACGCCGGCCCCATCCGCCTCACCATGGCCGTGAAGTGCCCGCAATGCTCAAGCCTCAACACCAAGGAACTCACCCGCTTCGGCTCCACCTCCTGCAAGGCGCTGTACGTCTGCCAGGACTGCAAGGAACCGTTCGACTACTTCAAAGTGCTGTAAGGAAGCCCCATGCCTGTTGTCCGCCAGACCGCCGCCGAGGAGGCGCAGGCCACCGGCCGCCGTCGTCCGTCCTTCCACACCCTGGCCGTGAAGGAGGTGCGCCGGCTCACCGACGATGCCATCGAGGTGTCCTTCCACGTGCCTGCGGAGCTCGCCGGCCAGTTCGACTACCTGCCCGGCCAGTACGTGGCGCTGCGCACCACGCTGCCGGACGAGTCCGGCGAGCCGAAGGAAATCCGCCGCAGCTACTCCATCTGCGCGGAGCCGCGCAGCTTCGAGGACGGCACCAGCGAGATCCGCGTGGCCATCAAGAAGGACCTGGGCGGGCGGTTCTCCACCTGGGCCAACGCCGAGTTGAAGGCCGGGGACACCCTGGACGTCATGAGTCCCATGGGCGCGTTTGTGTCCCGGCACGGCCGCGACGGCCAGGCCGTGGAGCAGAACCGGATGAACTCCATGAACAACCCGGAGGAGCTGGCGGGGGACGTCGCCTCCCAGGGGGAAGCGAACTTCGTGGCCATCGCCGCGGGCAGCGGGATCACGCCGGTGATCGCCATCGCCCGGACGCTGCTGGCCGCCAACCCGGAGTGCCGGTTCGATCTGATCTACGCCAACAAGGCCGCCATGGACGTGATGTTCCTGGAGGAGCTCGCGGACCTGAAGGACAAGTACCCGCAGCGGCTGGCCATCCACCACGTGCTGTCCCGCGAGCAGCGGATCGCGCCGCTGCTCTCCGGCAGGATCGATTCGGAGAAGCTCCAGCAGCTGCTGGGCACGGCCATCCACGCGGACGATGTGGACGAGTGGTTCCTGTGCGGGCCGTTCGAGCTGGTGCAGCTGTGCCGGGACACCCTGGCCGAGCGCGGCGTGAAGCCGGAGAACGTCCGGTTCGAGCTGTTCACCTCCGGCAAGCCGGACAAGCCGGAGGGCAACGCTGGCCGTCCCGTGCTGGTGGACGAGTCCAAGGAGACGTACAAGATCACCTTCAAGCTGGACGGCCTGCAGGGCGAGGTGGCCAGCCCCACCCACGCCCGCGAGTCCATCCTCAACGCGGCGCTGCGGGTCCGCCCGGACGTACCGTTCGCGTGCGCCGGGGGAGTGTGCGGCACCTGCCGGGCCAAGGTGGTCACCGGCAGCGTGACCATGGACGAAAACTACGCGCTGGAGCAGGATGAGCTGGACAAGGGGTACGTGCTGACGTGCCAGAGCCACCCCACCAGCAAGGAAGTCACCGTCGACTTCGACGTCTAGCCCTACCGGTCCCAAACAAGGAGTTCCATGATTTCCCTCTCCATCAACAACGCCGTGGCCGAGGTGGTGCTGAACGCACCGCACAAGCTGAACTCGCTGGATGAGCAGGCGCTGGCGGATTTAACCCAGGCGTACGACGACGCCGCTGCCGCCGCCGAGATTGGGAAGGTGCGGGCGCTGCTGCTCAGGGGAGAGGGCCGTGCCTTCTGCGCGGGCCGGGACATCCAGAACGTGACGCCGGAAAGCGACGACGCCGCCGCGTACCTGGGCGGCCTGGTGGAGCCTTTGCTGAAGAAGATGGCCGCATTCCCGGCACCCACGTTCGCGGCCGCCCACGGGGCGTGCCTGGGCGTGGGACTGGGGCTGCTGCTGGCCACGGACGTGGTGTATGTGGCGGAGAACGCCAAGTTCGGCTCGCCGTTTGCCAAGCTGGGCGCCACGCTGGACTCGGGCGGGCACTGGTACTTCACGGAGCGGCTGGGCATGCACCGGACGCTGGACCTGATCTACACGGCGGACTTGATCTCCGGGGCGGAAGCCGTGGCACAGGGGATGTTCAGCCGGGCCATGCCGGCGGACCATCTGCTGGAGACCACGCGGGGGATTGTTGGCCGTGTTGCTTTTGGCGCTACGGGCGCTTTTGTGGCGAGCAAGGAGTTGGTGGCGCACATCCGGGACCAGCGCCTGGGCCTGTGGGAGGCCATGCAGGAGGAGAACGCCGAGCAGGCGCGCCTGTGCACCACCGACGATTATGCCGAGGGTTTCCGGGCGTTCCAGGAGAAGCGTGAGCCGAAATTCACAGGCGCGAAATTGCCTTTGCCCGCCGCTGATTTGTAGGGTTCAGCTATGACTATGGGGAAAGCAATTACCAAAGCCGTCATTCCTGCTGCCGGATTGGGGACTCGCTTCCTGCCCGCCACCAAGGCAATGCCGAAGGAAATGTTGCCGGTGGTAGACCGGCCGGCCATCCAGTACGTGGTGGAGGAAGCGGTGAAGTCCGGCCTCACGGACCTGCTGATGATCACGGGGCGGAACAAGCGCTCCCTTGAGGACCACTTTGACCGCGAGCCGGGCCTGGAGCGTGCGCTGGAGCTCAAGGGGGACAAGGACAGGCTGGAGTCGGTGCAGTACGCCTCGGAGCTGGGTCCCATCCACTATGTCCGCCAGGGTGAGGCCAAGGGTTTGGGCCACGCGGTGCTGTGCGCTGCCCAGCACGTGGGGGATGAGCCGTTTGCTGTGCTGCTGGGTGATGACCTCATTGATGAGGCTGAGGACCTGCTGACCACCATGATGGAGGTGCAGCAGAAGACCGGCGGTTCGGTGATTGCCCTGATTGAGGTGGATCCGGCGCAGATCAGCGCGTACGGCTGCGCGGACGTCACCGCTGTGGACGGTGAGGATTATGTCCGGGTGAACAGTTTGGTGGAGAAGCCTGCGGTGGGGGATGCGCCGTCCAACCTGGCTGTGATCGGCCGGTACGTGCTGCACCCGGCTGTGTTCGGGATCCTGGAGGAGACCGAGCCGGGCCGTGGCAATGAGATCCAGCTGACGGATGCGCTGCAGACCCTGGCCGCCGGGGAGGGTGAGGGCTCCGGTGTTTACGGTGTGGTGTTCAAGGGCCGCCGGTTCGATACCGGGGACAAGCTCAGCTACCTCAAGGCCGTGATCACGCTGGCGTCAGAGCGGGTGGAGTTCGGTGAGGACCTGAAGACCTGGATGAAGGGCTTCGTCAACTAGGCGACGCTACAGACCTCTTACAGGTCCGCTGCCGGAAGGCGGCGGGCCTGTAATCGTTTAAGGGCTGCTGCAGCCAGGAGGGCGCCAATGACAGCGCCTGACGTGTTTGTCACAAGGTCAAGCGGGCTTGGAAAACGGTCGTGCAGAAACAGCAGCTGTCCCAGTTCCATGCAGCAGGAAATGAGGAATCCGAATGCGCCGATTTTCCACCAAGGCCAGCTGGGAAAAGCTAGCGAGCTTACTAGTCCAACGGGGACAAAAAGCGCCACGTTCGCGGATGCTTCCACAAATCGGTAATTGAACCACGCAGGAATTCCGTGGCGGTGGAGGAATTTCAGGACGGCCGCGAGCTGGCCTTGTACGGGCTGGTCCACGGGGCTTGGCCAGAAGGCGATGAGTGCCAGGGGGACCAGCATGGCAATGAGGACCAGGCGCCAGAGCCGGGAGTTCTCGAGCTGCTTCACAGGATGTTCAGGAGGTCCGTAGAAGGGCCAGCGCTGCTGTACCCAGTGCGGCGACCGCGAGCATGGCCAGAAGGACGTAGGGGAGTACCTGGGGGCTGGGGAGGGGAAACGAGAAGTCGTATTGCCTTGGTGCTTTTCGCCAATGTCTCCCCATAGCTCATATTGATACCACAGCCCGGCCGCCCGATTGGCGGCTCTGGGTGTTGAGACGTTAAACGAAGAAGGTGGGTGTTCTCCGTTTCCGGAGTACACCCACCTTCTTCGGTGGTTATAGGTGTTGCAGTTATGCAGCTACCTCAGCCTTGGCGCGGCGACGAACAACCACTACCGAGGTTGCGCCGGCAGCCAGTGCGCCTGCGCCCACCAGGGTCCAGAGGACCAGGCCGGAGTCAGCGCCGGTGTTGGCCAGGCCTGCACCACCGGTGCTGGCCAGGGGAGCGCCGCCGGCGTTGCCACCGGTGTTGGCCAAGGAAGCTGCCACGGTAACCGTGACGGGGCCAACTACGACGCCGGACTGAGTGCCTTCAGCGGTCAGGCTGTAGGTGCCGGCTTCGCTGATGGAGATCGGGAGGGCGAAGGCGCCCTGGGCGTCGGCGGTGGCGCTGAGTTCCTGCGGTGCCAGGAACACGGGGATCTTGGTGGCTACTGAACGGCTACCAGCGATGTTGGCACCGCTTGCTGCCGGCGGCTGGCCGGGCGTTACGCGGATGATGAGCGGTTCGCCGGCAAGGAAGCCCTGGCCGCGGAACACGAAGCTTTCGCCCGGGCCAACAACGCCGTCAGAAACAGCGGCCTGCGGCGGAAGTGCCGGGTATTCTGCGGCTACGGCCGGTGAGCCAATAAGGGCGAGTGAGCCAGCGAGTGCGAGTGCTGCGAGTGTTTTCTTCATGAGTGTCCCCCCGGAGACGTTTAAGTTTTTGGTGTACCCGATTGTGAGGAAATTTTCCTCTCCACACGAGACCTATGCGGAACTACGGATAATGATCCCAAGAGAGACGCTACCATCTGCCCGTGTTTGTGAGCAATGTCAATCCAGTCGGTTTACATAGTGTTAACGCGCTGGCCGCTTTTCTAGCCGCAGGCAGCGGTTTCTGTGGGCAGTGTCACGTCCTTTACATCCTGCACAGTCGGCGTGACAACCACGTTAGGTTCGGTGTGCTGAACGATCTTGCCAAAGGTGAAATCGACGGTTTTGCTCTCACCAGGTGCTAGCCGTATGGCAAGCACCCCTACAGGTCTGTTGCCATGGAAGTAGGGAGCAAACTCGGTTTTCTGCCCGTCCAGCTTCGCTGCCTCTACGTGTGCTTGGGCGGGTCCGTATGCCACCAAATTTGTCTGTACGGACCCCGGGGGCACTCCGAACAGTCCATCGCCGGTGACGTACGGGGGCAACGAGGTGGCGGCGTCCCCGGGGGCGGTATTCGTGCTCGTGATTCGGACTGTCGTTTCCTCATAGCCGTCGTGAGGGCACCCCTTGATCAGTTGCACAGTGCGCTTGGTGTAGTAGTCCATTTTCGCACCGGTGCCGTCGTTGAAGTAAACACCGAACTGGGCTGGCGAAACGCTTGGTCCCGAGATTGAGCCGCTCAAAGCGTACTTGGATATCAGGGACTGCTCGGCTTCAGCACCTGACCAAACCAAGACGCGTCCTTCTTCCGCCCCGCGAGTTAGACCTTTAGTGAGCTCTGAGGCGTTGCTCTTGCCGTTCGAAAGAGTCGCAAAAATTTCACTTGCCACTCCGGCGAAGTAAGCGTCCTGGCGCTCAGGCTCCTCGATGTTGGCGTAAACGGCGGAAAGCAGGGTAGAGACGACATTATCTCCGGTGAGCTCCGTCGGTAACTTATTTCCGGCAAGGCGAAGGACTTCCGGATCATTGATTTTGGCAGGGCCAGCGGCGTCCAAGATGTAGCCCAAAGCCACAGGGTCTATCGAGACCACGCCGTGAACACGTTGCCCCGTCTTCCGTTCCCACATAGCCTGGGCAGTGCTGGCAGCCGTCGGGAAGTCTGGAGTCAAGTTAATGTCCTGCATAAATTTGCCCAGCCGGCCTGAGTAAATCTGCTGCTGCTCGCGTTCGACGGGAAGACTCGGCTGCATGACGCCGAGGTCGGTCGCGGTGCTTTGAGCACCGAGGGTCATCTTGCCCTTGTCCAGGTTGAGGACAGCGAGCGCTCCCGGGATGCCGCCTGAAGCTCGCGACTCGGCGTTGTTCTGAATGATCAGTAGATAGTCTCTCGGTTCCTCCGCTCCAAGCATCAGTGGCATTAGTCTCGATGCATCCGCAGCGGCATTTAGGGCCCCGGTAGCTTGCTGTAGTTGCTCCGCAGCTTCTGCCAATGGTTGGGAAATCTGGGGGACAAGACGGTCAGTGTCTATCTGAGTCAACCGATCAGAGGATATCCGTACTGCGTAGGCCGCTGACGAAACACTTGGCGCTGCTGAGCTGAGTGGTCCTAAGTCAGTTCCCGTGGTGCTGGGGAGTAGGGTGCCCCAGTCGAGCTTTTCGTAGACATCGGCAAGCGGTTCTAGGGCCAGCCCAACAACATCGTCGGCGGCCCTTGCCACTTCCGCCACTGCGCTGAAATTTGGGCCCGCCCACGGAAGGCCAGAAGCCAGGGTCCATAGCGGGTCGTCTGCAGCTTGTTTGGCCGCAATAGTGTGCTTGCGCATCTCGAACACAGTTCGCGTGGCGCTTCCCGAATCGGAGGCTGCTACTTCCTCCCTCAGTTTTTCAGCAAGATGAGCCGCCTGCCCCAGATCATCACGGATGGCAGTTGCCTTGATGGCTATCCAGGCTGCCCAGCACAGGCACAACGCTCCCAGTAGGGCGAAGATGATCGACAGCTTCAAGACGCGCCGGCTCCGTTTTCGTGAGTCCGGTGCCGAAGGCCTGCCAGCATCTCCAGTCTCGTCGGAAACCAGGGCGTTCAAGGACGCCCCAGCCCTCGGTAAGCCCAACCAGCGGCCCTCCACTTGACGGCATCAAGCACATTTCGTCCATCTAGGATTTTAGGAGTGGACACAAGAGCAGCCGCATCGTAAGGATCCAAGTCTCTGTACTCTGACCATTCCGTCAGCAAAAGAAGAGCGTCTGCGCGTTCCAGGGCAAGTTCTGTTGACTCCTCATAGTGGAGTTCCGGGAATCGTCGCGCTGCATTCGAGAGAGCTTGTGGGTCCGTCACGGTCACTACGGCGCCCTGAAGCTGCAACTGCGCTGCAATGCTTAGCGCAGGGGAGTCCCGTACATCGTCACTTTGAGGTTTAAATGCTGCACCCAGAACTGTGATCCGTTTGCCCATGAGCGAACCGTCGCAGAGCTCGCGTGCAAGTTCAACGACGCGTGTTCGTCGCCGCATGTTTATAGCGTCGACTTCCCGAAGGAAGGTTAATGCTTGATCGGCCCCGAGCTCGCCGGCTCTAGCCATGAAAGCCCGTATATCTTTTGGAAGACAGCCGCCGCCGAATCCAATTCCTGCATTCAGGAACTTCCTGCCGATCCTGTCGTCCATGCCGATAGCGTCCGCTAAAAGAGTAACGTCTGCCCCAGCGGCCTCGCACACCTCTGCCATAGCATTAATGAATGAGATCTTTGTCGCCAAGAAGGAATTCGCAGCAGCCTTCACGAGTTCGGCGGTCGGTAAGTCTGTGACAAGGCGAGTGGTTCCGGTCCCGAGGGGAGTTGCATAAACCTCGTCAAGAATACGAACTGCGGGATGGTCTTCGGACCCGCCGGTAACACCGTACACGAAACGGTCGGGTTGAAGCGTGTCAGAGACGGCATGACCCTCCCGGAGAAATTCTGGGTTCCACAGCAATTCAGCTTCTGGATTCGCAGCTTTTATCAGTTCGGCCAGGCGAGCAGCAGTGCCGACCGGTACGGTCGACTTGCCAACGACTACATCTCCCGGTGCCAAGAACGGCAGCAGTGACCGTGTTGCGGAATCGACGAATGTCATGTCGGCCGCGTTTTCGCCCTTTTTCTGAGGGGTACCCACGCAAATAAAGTGAACAGCACTACCTGCAGCTGCTGTCATCTCCGTGGTGAATGAGAGACGGCCAGTCTCCTGAACCTCTCTAAGAAGCTCCTCCAAGCCTGGTTCGTAGAACGGAGCCCGGGCGGCGGACAGCTCGGATATCTTTCGATTGTCCACATCTATCCCAACCACGTCGTGACCTAACTTGGCCATGCATGCAGCATGGACGGCGCCGAGGTAGCCGCAACCTATTACTGAAACGCGCATAATTCTCCCTACCAGGATGGCGACCCGCCGGTCGATAACGCTACAACCAGATCCTGGTCAGATCGCGCCGGTACTTGCGAATACTGCTTTGAAAGTTTTGATGAGAATAAGAACGTCCCCCATGAGAGACCAATTTTCTACATAGTAGAGGTCGAGCCGAATGCTCTCCTCCCAGGTTAAATTCGACCGACCACTCACTTGCCACAGACCACTCATCCCCGGGCTCACGTAAAGCCTTCGGTGGGCAGCGTCATCGTACAGAGCGACCTCGCCTTCGCGTTGTGGACGTGGCCCCACGAGACTCATGCTTCCGCCTAGGACATTAAGGAGTTGGGGTAACTCGTCTAAGGAATACTTCCTCAGAATTCTGCCCAAAGGTGTTACGCGAGGATCGTTTTCAATCTTAAAAAGTGGTTTATCCGAGGACCCTTGCAGTTCTAGCAGGTCCTTGAGCTCAGCATCAGCATTAACTCGCATGGACCTAAACTTCAACATGCTGAATGTAGTGCCGCGTATACCTATTCGTTCTTGCCGGTAAAACACCGGTCCCGGATCTGTTAGGCGAACAAGAATGGCCACGACAATAAAAATGGGGGATAGGAACCCGAGCAATAATCCCGCGCCCACAATGTCAAAGGTACGCTTCGCGACTTTCTTGCCCCCCGTAAGTTTAGGCGTCGAGACATGAATTAAGGGTAGCCCCGCTACTGGCTGGGTATGTATGCGAGGCCCTGCTATATCGGTTAGCGCAGGAGCCAAAATCATGCCGATGTCCCTCGCAGCGAGTTCCCAGCCCAGCCTGCGAAGATCCGTGGGGTGAAGATTTACTCCAGCCGACACAGCCACTGCGTCAACATCAGCGCTAAGAATGACACTTAGTATGGCGGCGAAGTCGCTTTGGGTCCCCGTGATAGGAACAGTTGAGCCGGGTACGTGCGACAAAGTTACTGATGCCCCGGGCAGATGTGCAGCCACCGGAAAGTAGCCAGCGGCCGGCGCACTCCTTAGTGAACGAACGAGATGAGCTGCTGAGTGCGGCCCGCCCAGGATAAGCACTTTTGAGACACTCTTGCCCTGTCTTCGCTCGAGACTTAGGTGCTGCCGAACCAGCCAGCGAGCTACCAACAAGCCCATGGCTCCAGCTGGAAAGGCCAGTCCTACGAAACCCCGAGCAGTATCGATACGTAGCGCATAAGAAATGACAGCAACGAAACCAAAGAGCCAGGCTGAGCTGGCAAGAACCCTTTTATATTCTTCTGAGCCCGATCCAAGAACTCTTGCGTCGCGGCTGCCCCAAATGGCGAGCATCAGCCACCAGGCGACAACGAGTACGATAGAAAGTGCTAAGTAGTCGACGTCTCTAGCCGGACCGTCACTGAAGTCTGAAAATCCGAACCGGACACCATACGCGCCAGCCACGGCCCAGACAATTACGCCGGCATCAATCAGCTTCAGCCGACCAGAGTATTTAGTTCGCCAGTCGGTTCCATGCTGTACTGACAAAGGTCCGATTTTTTCTTTCAACGCCACAAACGTCCCCCAGACAGAATCTTTCAAGATCTCACGCGGTTGACGTTTGCGCGATACCACTCAACGGTGTCTTCTATGCCTTCTTTAAGACCGATAGAGGCTTTCCATCCCGCGTGCGAAAGTTTAGAAACATCAAGAAGCTTTTGCGGTGTACCGTCAGGCTTCGTTGTATCCCAGATAATATCGCCCTCGTAGCCCACCGTGCGCGCGACCAGCTCAGCCAACTCCTTGATGGTGACGTCTGTACCGGTACCTACATTCACCTGTGCTGCACCATCGTAATTTTCAAGGAGATGAAGACACGCGGAAGCCATATCGTCAACGTGAAGAAATTCTCGCCTGGGAGAACCTGACCCCCAGTTGGTGACACTAGTACGTCCTACAGAAGCTGCTTCATCGTAACGGCGAATCAGCGCTGGCAGGACATGAGAGCCTTCTGGTGAAAAATTATCCCCTGGCCCGTAGAGATTAGTGGGCATCGCCGAAATCCATGGGAGCCCGAACTGGCGTCGAACGGCTTGCACATGCATAATGCCAGCGATTTTTGCTATGGCATACGCGTCATTCGTTGGTTCCAGATGTCCCGTCAGCAAAGAGTCTTCTCGGATAGGTTGCTGAGCGAACTTTGGATAGATGCACGATGACCCAAGGAACAGAAGTCGTTCCACACCGTGTTCCCGGGCTGCATCCATTACATTAACTTGGATTTGCAGGTTTTCTGTGAGGAAGTCAACGGGGAAAGTGTTGTTTGCGAGAATGCCGCCGACCTTGGCAGCAGCTAAGACTACATACCGAGGCTCAGTGGCTTCAAAAAAGGAGAAAACGTCGGCCCGATTTTTAAGGTCAAGTTCGGATGACGTGCGACCTAAGACATTCGAGAACCCCTCCGACTCCAAATGGCGCCGTATGGCTGAACCCACTAAACCTCGATGACCGGCCACATAAAATGTTGATGAACGATCCAATGGGCCCGGAATAAAATCGGTGTGCACGCGTCAGTTCCTCCAGCTCTCCAGGTCTACCGTATCAATCCAGCTATTGCCAGCATGTTTGAGAGCTTCAATGTCAGCGTCTACCATGATTCGCGCCAACTCTGGGGTGTGTACCGTCGCCTTCCAGCCCAACTTAGCGTGAGCCTTGGAAGCGTCACCAACCAACGCGTCGACCTCGGTTGGACGTAGGTAACGCTCGTCGAATCGAACGTGGTTCTCCCAATTTAGGCCGACATGCTCGAAGGAGATCTGAAGGAAATCCTTAACCGTGTAGTTCCCACCTGTAGCGAGCACGAAATCCTCAGGCTCGTCGGCTTGAAGCATTCGCCACATGCCTTCCACGTATTCGGCTGCGTAGCCCCAGTCTCGAACTGCATCCAGGTTACCCATGTAGAGGAGATCCTGTTTGCCTGCCTTAATAGCTGCTACGGCTCGAGTGATCTTACGTGTGACGAATGTTTCTCCGCGGCGGGGCGACTCGTGATTGAAAAGGATGCCATTTACGGCGAACATACCATACGCTTCTCGATAATTTTTGGTTATCCAATAGCTGTATACCTTGGCAGCTCCATACGGCGAGCGCGGGTAGAAGGGCGTCTCTTCGTTTTGAGGTGGAGGTGTGGCGCCGAACATTTCCGACGAAGAAGCTTGGTAGAACCGAGTCTCAATTCCGGACATCCGGACTGCTTCCAGCAGCCGAATAGTGCCCACGCCAGTCGTATCGGCAGTATGCTCTGGCTCATCGAAGGAAACGCGCACATGTGACTGCGCCGCCAAGTTGTACACCTCGTGAGGCTGAATTTCGGCCAAGAGAGTGACCATTCGCGCCCCATCACTTAGATCGCCATAGTGCAGAAACAGCTTCGCTCTGGGATCGTGAGGATCAACATAAAGGTGATCGACTCTGGCTGTGTTAAATGTCGAAGCTCTTCGGATTAGCCCGTGAACTTCGTAACCCTTAGAGAGTAGGAGCTCGGCGAGGTATGACCCGTCTTGTCCTGTGATACCTGTAATCAGCGCGCGCTTAGTCATAGTGCCCCCCGGTTGAAAAAAGAGTCGCGCAGCCTAGCGGCTGCGCGACGTCGCCAGACTCGTGATGAGACCATCATAGTGGGCGATTGCAGCATCCTCGGACAATGTTGCTTTCCGGTAGTTGAGTCCGTGACGACCCATTTCAGTTGCCTTTTCCGGCTCCCGCCGGAGGGTCTCTGCAGCGGCTAGCAAGTCCTCCGGGCTCGCTGCGTCTACACGCAGACCGCCTTTCGAAAGAGCCATTTCGAACGCAGTAACGCTTCCCGGGTCTGTTGCGGCGATGACAGGTTTGGCAGCATTGAAATAGGAAGTTAGCTTGCTCGGCACCGACATGTCCTTGACGCCAGGTAGTTCGTTGACCAGCAAAGCATCGGCCGAAGTAAGTGCCAGCTGAAAATCACTATCTGATAGCGAATTCATAAACGATACGTGCGACATACCTGCTGCAAGTTCCTCCAGCCTTGTGCGCTGGTTTCCGTCCCCCAGCAAAACGAACTTGACGGGGCTCCCTTTGTCCTGTGCGTGCTGAGCAGCCTGAAGGACATTTTCCAGGCCCTGTTTCTTGCCCATGTTTCCAGCATGGAGGACGATGAAGTCGCTGTCCTTCCAGCCGACAGCGCTACGGAATTCGGCTTGTCCTTCTGACGGGGCTGGTGGTAGATGAGTCCAGTTCCTGATAACCGCTACCGTCGAGGGATTAAGTCCTAAACCGTCGACCAAAAACTCCCGAAAGCGTTCGTGTATAACAACGACCTCGTCGGCAGCGCCTAGTATGCGGCCCTCAATCCATGCCGCGACTCTTGCGGAGACTCCGGCCGCCCCACCGGTTTCCACCAAGCCTCGACTATAAATATCCTGCACCCAGATCACTATGGCCGGTCGACGCGGAGTGAGCTTTGCCCGGAAGACAGCGAGTGCGGTGGAGAAAAGAGCGGGACTGACAAGCAAAACAACCTCAGGGTTTCGCCAGCGGGCGAACAGAAGCCTAAGCCCAAAGCTGAGTTCCATATGGAGCCGGCTTAGGCCCGTGGGCTTGCCCGGAACGAAGTGACGCAGTCGCTCAATCGGTACCCCAAAAATGCGTTCCTTGCGGGCCCATCCTCCATACCCTTCTCGCGTCTTCCACTCGGGATAATGCGGATAGCCTGTTATGACCCCGACTTCGAACCCGGCGGATTGCAGACCTTTGGCAAGGCTCGTGGTGTAAGGTGCATTACCGGACGGCTCGGGGCTAAAGTGAAGGCCGAGGATGCACACACGTATTGCTGAAGAGTTCACGGCGTAACAATATCCGACTGCGGCTCTCTTCGGCGGACACCCTGGGTGGCCTGCTACCGACTCAACGTCTTTGGCCTCGTACCTCCCATAGAATTCAAGCAAGTCAGCCGTGAGATGCGGGAACACAAGTGTGTGTATCTAGCCACACGGATTGTTGCCGCAATCTTGTACGCTGAGCCAGATCTGGGTCACGATTTTATTTGGGGAGTGGGGGAACATGAGGGGCTCCAATAGCTATGCCGTCGGCATTGTACATTATAAAGATCCAGCGAGTGTGCGCAGTTTGATCACTGCTATCTCTTCGTGGTCGTTACCGCCCACCGCTATTTTTGTTGCGGATAACTCGGGAGATCGTGAGCTTGACGCCCTCCTTGGAGACTCCCTGAGTACTGGCACACAGCTGTTGGTGATGAACGGCAACGTCGGCTATGGTCCGGCTGCTAATGCGCTCCTGCATGCGTGCGGGGAGGCCGACATTCCATACCTCTTATTGCTAACGCAGGACGCGCTGTTAGACGCCGACGCTGCCGAACACTTAGTAAAACATATGAGTGACGAGACCACTTGTGCCGTTGCCGGCCCCGTGTTGACCTATGTCTCCAAGCCGGAGGTTGTCTTTTCATCCGGCGGTGTTATCACGGCCTTCGGCCGCACACTGCATCCCACACAGGGAAGGCTACTCGCTGAGCTGTCTGCAAGTTGCTCGCCGTACTCGGTCGACTGGATTGACGGTGCCTGCACCCTCCTCAGAGTGAGTGATTGTCTCAAGGTTGGGGCATTTGACGATGCATATTTCCTATATGTAGAAGAAGTCGATTTGCAATGGCGACTACGCTCTTCCGGGAAAGAGGTCATGGTTGTTCCTTGTGCCCGAGCGAGCCAAGAGCCTGGTAACTACACGCTGTATTACAAATATCGCAATTTGACGTATTTCACGCGAAAAAATCGTTCGGCGCTCCGGCCTTGGCCCTGGCTGATTGCCCTTCCCAAAGACTCTTATCGGCGCCTAACGGAAAGAAGGCCGGATGAAATAATCTGGGCTCTTCGCGGACTGTTGGACAGCTGGCGCGGGGAAATGGGTCAGCGGCCGGAAAAAATCACTTCTCGACGGACAAAGAGAACTTACACATGACGGTCTATGTGATATCAGAGATACCTCCAAGTGTAGCGCCCCCCGGGATTCGACGGAGGTTCGAGCATATCTCCTCCTGGCTTGATTCCCACGGCTTGAAGCGTGTAGAGATTTCGGTTCTACCCGAAGCAGATGTTGGGCTCAGCAGAACCGAACGGCTGGTGAAAGTACTTCGTGGTGCTCGGGCGTTGAGCAATCAAATCCCGCGAACTTCGATAGTTATTGTTCTCGGCCTTGGCGCTGTTCACATGCTCGCTCTTTCAACATATTTACGTTTCAGTTCTCTATTGAAACGAACAGTTGTTTATGACGTCTGTGATAGCTGGGTACTTCAATCTAAATCTCGCATGTCTGGAAGTTTCGGTCTAGTTACTCCTGCTCTGCTGGGAGTGGTTATGCAAGCCACGGTTGGCCGTCTGGTTCTCTCTAGCTATATCTCCGAACGTGACGCCAAAGCTGATCGATTCATATCTCGGGGTTCCGGAATCTTTGTAATCGGCCCCGCGGCGCCCGCCGAACTACACGAAGCACTACCTCTGCCTGTGGTCGTAGGACCCATTCAAAGGCTAGTGGTGTCCGCGGATTATGAAGCCTTCCACAACGACAGAGGCCTCGGAATGCTTGCAGAAGCGTGGGGCATATTTCACGCCGAACACCCAGGCGTCCAGCTTCATTTATATGGAAAAGGAAAGCCGCCGGAAATTCCGGGTGCTACTTCGTTGGGTTGGGCAAAGGAGATGAAGGATGTCTATGCTGGCAACACGCTAGTTTTCATTCCAAACGTCTCAGGCAGTGGTGTTCCCAATAAGCTAGTGGATGCTCTGACGGCAAACCGGCCCATTCTTGTCCATAGTTCGATTGCGGATGTATTGGACGAGCACGCCTTGATTCAGTCGTACGATGACTCGGCATCGCTACTTAACCTGTTGCGGTCGGTGTGTAGCCAAGACTTTGACTTTGGTGAGTCGAAACAAATCTTTCCGACGTCGGAACTGCCGTCGTTTCTTGCCAGCGGACTTCGCTAACGGTTGGTGCCGCAGGTATTGCGGGATGCAGAGTGGCAGCGAGGAGAAGCTAAGTTGACAAGGTTTCAAAGGCCCGGCGATTCTCACTTAGGAAATGTGATGACACGCCCAACCGATTCTCATTTCTTCCTGATCGGTGTAAGCGTTCTTCTCTTTCAGCGGCTTGGGCTAACGATCGGTGAGGGCTCCGTTCCGGTGATGGTGCTCGCGTTGGTCGTCTTGGCCTTCGGATTCTTTGTGTCCGGTGAGATGGCGGTGCAGCCTATGAGGCTGGCTCTCATTCTTGTTGTCGTGGTTATCGGCGCCATCGGATTGCTATTGCATCCTGTCAACACGTCTCCGGCCAGTCTCTCCCTAGCTGTTGCGGCTTGGCTTCCAGCCGTACTAATGCCAGCCGGGGCCAGGCCAGTCGGAATCCGTAGGCAAGTAAAAAACCCAATGAACGTTGATTCATTGCAGAACCTCGATCTCGATGCGCGGGCCTTCATAACTGCGATTTTCTGGACCATGTTCTGTGCGTCTTGTGCGGCTATAATCCAGTTTGTCTCTAGTTATGCCTTCGGCATCCTTATAGATCCAATGGCGGCCCTCCCGTCTTGGATGGCACTTCCCGGTTTTAACTCCACCTATCCTGTAGTTTGGGGCGGGTCCTGGTATAGGGCAAATGGTGTGATTTTTCTTGAAGCATCTTTCATGTCGCTCTTCGCAGTATTCGGTCTGGTTCTCTGCTGGAGTGGCACGCTCTCATTAAGCACAAAGAGAAAAATCATTGTCACGACAGTCTTCTTAGTCGCCCTCCTTGGTTCGGTTGCAACTTCAGGACTCGTCCTGGTTCCCTTGTTGATCGCCGCCCTGTCAAGAACGCCCCTCGGGCGAAGAGTCATGGCCGCCGTGGTCCTAACTGCCATAGCCGGCGCGTCGTCTTTCCCGCCAATTTTGTCCTTCGTTAGCAAGGCGCTGCAAAACCCGCTCGACACCTCAGGTCAAGTAAGTGTTGCTTCGCGAATATATCGTCCCTATCTAGACGTCCTAGACCTGATCCAAAATTCGCCTTGGTTGGGCATCGGACCCGGTTCTTCTCGGGCCTATGTAGAAAGTCTCGACGTAGGTGTTACAACCCCCACTCTCATGAAGGTAACCGTGGAGTATGGCGTGCTGGGCTTGCTTGCTTTTTCGCTGCTCTGGTTCAGTCTTATTCAGGCCTCGCGCCTGTCTTATCTGTTGAAGCTTGCCTTGCTCGTCGCCCTGCTAGTTCCCACGGATGGTCTCACGAACTCTCTTCTGGTTCCTCTATTTACGTGGATGCTGCTCCTGACCGCCAGACCGCAATCGTCGGCTCATGTCCCCGCGACATTGTCGATAGGCAGAAAACTGAAAGGCAGCTACTAAGCATGCAGAATGAACATTCAAACGACCCCGGTGATATTGTTCGTTTTTATCCCGAGGTAAGGTCTGCGCATCTGGAACGACTTTCCGAGATGCCGCCATCATCGATACTTTTCCTCTCGCGAAGAGACGATTTTGATACTGCGTTGCTTCCGACCGATGGCCGCGTGGCCAAGAAGAGTCTTCTCGGCCTAATAGCGCACGTAGTGCGGAAGCCGCCCCGGGTGCTCGAAATACCGGAACCGTTGTGGTTCAACTACTCTCTACATACCTGGGTCCTTGTTAAGGCCCTCAGGATCATGCGACCGATGCGGTCTAAAGCTACGTGCATAGTGACTTATGCAATCGACAATTCGGATTTTAGTGCCTTGCCGCGGCGGTTGTCCTGGCTCCCGCAACAAGTCTGGAAGTATGCCGCGAGTCGAATCTGTCTTCTAAACTTGAAGAACGTCGATCGTATGGTCTTCGGTTCTAGCGGCGCTGAAGATGCGTACTCCAGCGTTATTGAATCGACAAATGCTAAATTGAAATTCCAATCCGTAGAAATTCCCGCACTTCCGTCGCCCTGCTCATGTGGCGGGAAGGGCGAGGTTGTACGTTCCCAGCAAACGGTCTCTTTTGTTGGTGCGTTGGAACCGCGTAAGGGAATTGATATTCTACTCGGAGCGTGGGCAATTGTTCGCGATGCTTTCCCCCTTGCTCAGTTGCAAATTGCAGGAGGGGGGCCGCTTGAAGCCCTCGTCCAAAAAGCAGCGGACGGCGACCACTCCATCTCGTATCTCGGAACATTAACAAGGGCCCGTGTCCATGGGTTGTACAGGGCCACTGCAATCGTTGTGCTTCCGTCGCAACGGAACGGTAGATGGCGCGAACAAATCGGACTCTCCATCGTCGAGGGTTTGGCGCACAATTGCCGGATATTGGCCTCCGAAGAAACAGGCCTTGCCCGGTGGCTCGAAGAGAACGGTCATTCCGTCATCGAGGCGCCCACTTCTGTCGATGCTCTCGCCAGCGCAGTTATTGAGAATCTGCGGAGCAGTTCGATGGACCTTGAACTAGCTGATTTGCCATCCATGGACGGGCGGATCGCTGCAGATGAATGGCTAACCCGGGCCTCCGTATGCCGTGTCGCAACTGAAGAATTGGCGGGAACCTGTGAGTAAAGATCTTGGCTTCAGAGTTCAACGGCTCGCTTCGAATTGGTGGCGGGATGCCGTGGTGAATGCCCTAATGTCTACACCAATAATTCCCGGGGCTTTCCGCTGGATGCTTCTTCATGGATTCTCCCACGGCCGGGTAGAAAAGTCGATAATCGAATCTAAAGGCTGGATTGGGGGTAGGCGATTGCGTATCGGCTACGACAGTTTCATCGGTTATCAGCACTTTATTGATACGTCCGATTGGGTTTCTATCGGTCAGGGGACAAGGATCGGCCCAAGAGCCACAATCTGCACAAGCAGCCATGTTATCGGCGGACCTTCGCTGCGGGGTGCTGAAGCGATAACTTCGCCAGTGGTCATAGGGAGCGGTTGTTGGCTCGGAGCAAATGTGACGGTACTTCCGGGTGTCACGATAGGGCCTGGCACCGTTATCGCAGCAGGGTCGGTGGTCACCGCTGATTGTGATGACAATGCTTTGTATGCCGGGGTGCCAGCCAAATTTATACGTTCGCTCAATGACTAGTATTGAGACCCCCGAAACCCCGCGGCAAGGTCTGCCGCAAAATGAGGCTCGCTTTAGCATACGGCGTTTAACTAACAAATTCGGACAAGCCGTTCTGCTAACGCTAATATCGCAGGTTAGCTCAGCGTTGGGCCTCCTGATTCTTCAATTGATGGGGCCCAGCGAGGCGGATCTCTACTCCGTTGGATTACAAATCGGATATATCGGACTAACCAGTGGGATTCTTGGAGTGACCTATAACGTCGCCGTTGGGCGGCCAGGTTTCAGATCTTGGCGAGCGCACGAATTTGGGGCTTCCGCTCTGTCGGTCCTGGTTTGTGTCATCACACTAGGAAGTCTAATTGTTGGGAGGCCCGATGAAGCCTCGTACATAACATTGGTCGTTTTCGGCGGATTTGGACTTGGTGGGTGTGCGCTCGCCGTAGCAGGCTCACAAGCAGTGCGGTTGGCTCTCTTAGGCAACGCTAACTGGTTAGCCGGGATTGCTATAGTGCCGAATCTTTCGATCCTGCTCTCGTTGCTTGTTGCCATATTTTTGGAACCGGGCATAGCGTTACTACTGCCAGTTGTCGTCTGGATGATCAGTTGCGGAGCGCTCGCCATCTACCTCACTACGCGACGCAAATCCCGGGATAGTGACGAACTAGAGGCCACACTTGGCCGCAGCTCGAGCGAGCGGACCCACACTCTTTTCCTAGCGCTCAGTGTACTCGCGAGCGCTGTCGTCCCGACGCTTGCCATTGCCGCTGTGACTCAGCTTCCTGCTGGTTCAGCTGCCCTGATATTCATCGTTGGGCGTATCGGAACGTCCCTGATCGGTTTGGGTGTCAACTCGGTCTTGATGGTGCGTTACAACTGGAATGCAACGCAAACTACGAGCGCACGCATGTATAGAGTGCTCATATTGACTGGGCTTGCCGGGGTCCTTATTGCATCCGCACTCGAGCTCGCAAACCTAAGCATGGCGTCCTCTTACTTCGTGCTTTCCGTTTCTTGGATAGCGATGCTGGTTTCAGGGGCGATCATCGGCCGTGAGGTCAACGCGAAGCGTCTGACTAAAGTTGTGGCGGCGAAGGTAATAGTGGACGTCGTTTACGCGCTGTCTGCTGTGGGGCTGTTATGGATCCATCCCAGCGTCACAGGATATTTTGCTGTCTTCATGGTTTCTCAGGCCGTTACGGTGCTAATTTGCTCATACGGCCTGCGTCTGCGAACTGTCCCCTGGCTTTCGGCAGCGATGATTGTTTGCTCCTTTGGATTGATTGCTTATGGTTGGTAACCATAACGCACTTCTTAAAGTCGAACTGATGCTTGGTCCTCGAGATTCACAGTGCAGCGCCTGGGTAAGGACGGGCAAGTTGCGAAAAGGTGACGTTGCGGTTTGCGGACTGAGCTGAGGGGCTTCGTGGTGGGTGGGTTTGCATGCCAACCATCTGAAGACAGAGGAGGCGTGGTCCTACCGGAAAACTACCTTTAGCATTCAACTTGGAATGGGATAGGCAAATATCGGGCTCTTCACGGTTCGTGGTGAACGTTCTGCGTGACGGATGTTCATGCCGCTGTTCTGGCGGCACTGCGCAACAGGATACGTGTTTTGTAGTTGCGTGCGTTGGTGAATCCCCGGCCAGTCCTTTTGATGTGCTTGATCGCGGTGTTGTTGGCTTCCACTTTCGCGGTTGTCGCGCCGGTGACAATGAGGACTTCGATCTCTTTTCACCACCGACAGACGGTGCGCCAGAGTCGGTTCGTCTCCGGCGCGCGGCTCGCTCGACCAGGACCTGCAGCCGGTTTTTCGCGGCGGCAGCGTCGGCAAGAGAACCAGTGGTCAGCAGGGTCCGGAGCTGTTCTTTGACAAGCCACGCTGCCTGCAGTTTCCCGGTGGCGTCGTCGGTCGCGAACACGGTGTTGAGCCTGTCCCAGCTGGCCGGTCCGAGAGCGTGTCCCCGGCGCGCAGGAGCAGCCTCCGGTTGGCCCAGACCGGATCAATGGAACGCCCCCGCCGGCCATGAACCTGCTGGGTGAGCCGCTGCCGGACTTCGGTGAGCATGTCGTTGCCGAGCTTGACCAGGTGGAACGCGTCGACTGAGACAGCGGTGCGTGGCAGCCACATCCGCAATGCCTTGCGGAACGCCGCTGACGGGTCGATGGCAACGACCTGCACGCCCAGGCGCCACTGAAGCGGACGGGCGAACAGCCACTCCCCGACACCCTCACTGTCGCGGCCGTCCACGATCCCCAGGACTGGCCGGTGTCCAGATAGACGATGGTGGTCATCCAGGGTTCGTAGCGTTTCCAGGCCTGCGTGGCAGGGTCGCGGAAGAACCCCACGGACCGGTAGCGGTGTTCATCGATGCCGAGCATCCGCGGTGTCAGGGCGTCGACATCGGGCAGCGTCAGCGCCGCGGAATCCAGAGCCCGCTGGACCAGCCACCACGAGACACCAAACGAAGCCGCGGCCTCGGCGGCTGCCCTGCCGGAACCGATGACAGCGGCCACCAGGGCCTCACGGAGCCGGGGGGTGGACCGTGCTTGGCGCGGGACCTGGGATGTTTCCTCGGTGAATGTCTGGCGCGGGCACAGGTACTCATCGCAGAAGAATCTCCGCTTGGCCCAGACCACTTCGACCGGCCCGGCGACAGGGATATCACGCAGCCGTTGCGGCCGGCGGGAATGAACGCGGGTGCTGATAACCCCGCACGAGGGGCAGCCGGCCTCGGCGGTGGCTACGACGCGGATCCGCCGCTGCCCGACGGCAAGGACCTCAGTAGCGGTGACCCGGTAGTCCGGCAGGTTGAAAGTGGCGGTGGCAGCATCGGGGCGCGGGGAAGTAGGCTCGATCAAGGCTCGTAGCTCCTGACTTGATGAATGCGTAGAGAACATCCATCACAGCAGGGCTACCAGCCCTTCGGCTTTCAAGACACGGAACCTGTTTCACCATCAACCACGAAGAGCCATTTAGCTTGGCAGACCTCCGACTCAAGGAAGTGTTCGCCCTCGACGATCCAACGGGCACCCTGCAGGCGGTCTGGCAGGTCAAGGAACAGCCCCGGGCCCTGTCGCACCGGCTCCTTGGAAGACGCCGCAGGGCCCAAGAAGGTACTTGAGGAGCTGGTCACGGCAGCCGCACGACCGGACTCCAACAGGCTCTACCGCACGGTTTGCAGAAGGTGGAACGAGATCGAGGTGCTGGTCATTACCGGCGCTACGACAGGCAAGGTCGAGGCCAACAACACGGCGATCAGGACCATAAAGCGAACCGCTCGGGTACCACAACGCCGCTAATTACAGATCGGTTATGTTCTTGAGAAGTGCCGCCGGACGGCGGCATGGCGCTAATTCCGGGATCCATTTCCGCGAACTGTAAAGATATGGGTAGCCCGGCTACTTGGTACTGCAATGCCGCGGGTTGGTACTTCTCACCGTGGTCAGGGTGCTGCTTTGTCGATGGAGCGGCGCTGGGCGCAGGACGTTCAACTACTCATCAAGGGGCAGCACGGCTGACGGCAAGGTGGGCATGACGGTTGCGGATGTAATTTCCGCGGGGGGCGGTCGCGGTCGATCATTCCACCTGATCTCGCGGGCCAATAAGCCATGACTGAGAAAGGCAGAATCTCTCCCAGCAGGCTAATGCCGCAGCGGCGTGCGCACAACGAAGCGTGGGCGATGGCATGCTCCGGCTGCGAGAGCGGCGATACGCTTAGTCGCAGGCCGTCCGACTCGAGAATATGGTCGCCAATTACGATCCCGCCGTCATTCTTCAGGCCGTCTGGGGGCTAAAGGAGCAGCTAGAGGGCCCTGCTCCTCACCGGTTTTTCTCGCCTTCGTCGCGGCGCCACGACCGGCAAGGTCGAGGCGAGGAACACCGCCATCAAGAACATCAGACGCACGGCGCGCGGGTACCGCGATCCAGGCAACCAAAACCGATGTCTTCTTGCGAACTGTCTTGCGGGAGCAGGTATGACGCTCATCCCAGTGGTTCATTTCGCTACGGACTAGGAAGGTTCCGCCCCGTGAGTGGTATCGCGTGCCTTGGCGCGTCTTCTATTTGCGTTGGGTGGCCTGATGGCGCCGTACATGTACCTGGTCGGAATGGTCCGCGTCGTAGCACCAGACTGTTACTAGGTCGCTAGAGTGCAGGGTCTGGGCGTCCTAAAACCGATCTGTTTAAAGAAGCCTCTGGACACTTCATCAGTTCGGGAAGGGCCTGTATTGATCGACTAGTGGTCAACTTCGGCAGGATAGCTAAAGGGGCCCATCGTACTTCCGACGTGGAAAAATGCGGGCTGGCTGGGGGCTCGCCTCTAGGAGGGTGCGATCGAATGCATTCAACACGTCCCCATCAGCCTCAGGGGCGGCCACTCTTGACGGGCGACGCGTAGAGGCCGAGCGCAGTTCTACTTGTTGGTTCGTTCCTTCACTGGAGTAGTAACTATAGGCATACGAGTCCGGTCCTTTGCTAGGCAGTCTGTTGAGGACCACGCCCAACAAATTGGAATCAACCATCTGAAGGGCGTCGAGCGATTTCTTGAGGTCCTGATGCCGAAGCTTATGGGACCCGACGACGAGAAGTACTCCTCCAACATGCTGGGACAAGACCGCTGCATCAGTTACCGGCAACAGGGGAGGGGCGTCGACGATCACGCTGTCAAACTCTTGTTCAAGACGCTGAATGAGGACACGCATGTTGGAAGATCCCAATAGTTCGCTGGGATTTGGCGGGATTTGACCAGAAGTAAGGACATAAAGCGAGTCTTCGCCCCACGGCTGTAGCAGGTCATCTACTTCTGCATTGCCGACGAGCGCCGTTGTGAGCCCGGCTGCTCTATCAAGGCTGAGGTACTCGTTCACCATGGGACGCCGAAGGTCGGCATCGATTAGACACACCGTTTGCCCTGCTTGTGCAAGCGCTATAGCCAAGTTCGTCGCCGTCGTGCTCTTGCCTTCACCGGGAAGCGAAGACGTGACTAGTACTGTTTTCGCTTTTTCTGCGACATTCGCGAACTGCAAATTCGTCCGCAGCTGCCGAAAAGCTTCTGCCCGTGGACTTTGGAACGCGGCGTCCGTGAGGAGGGGGTTTTTGGCCGCCTCTGGATCGAAGGCGATACCGCCAAGTATGGGTGCATCCGTGCTTTCACGGATGTCCGCCTCGCCCCGTATACGCGTGTCCAATGTACTCCGAAGCACGGTTACCACCAGACCCAGAGCCAAGCCACTGAGAAGGCCCAGAGAGAGGTTAAGCCGACTGTTCGGTGCCGAAGGAGACACTGGAGCGGTTGCTGGCTGGATGACCGATAGACCCACAGGTGAAGCGTCGCCTGACTTTGCCCTTTCTAAGGTATCTACGGCGTCTACCAGGCTATTGGCTACCGCTTGTGCGGTCGCAGCCGCCTGTACAGGTGATCTGTCTGATACAGAGATCTTGATCAGAACTGTGTCGGGGTCGGAAGTCGCCTGCACCCTCCCTGACAGTTGCTCCGGCGAGAGGTCAAGACCGAGGGCGTCAATAGCAGGTTGGAGGACGATGGCCGTACCAACAGTTTGCACATAGGATTGAACGCGAGCTTGGCTGAAGGTGTTGCCCTGTTGGAGCTCCTGAATGGAGCCGGACCCCTGAATTGCGACAAATAACTCAGTTTCCGCGGTGTACGTTGGCTTGGTCATCACAGTCAGGGTGGCTCCGCTTAGGAGACCTAACAAGCTCAGTGAAGCAATTATTATCCAGCTGCGACGTACCATGCGCAGAAGATCGCTCAAATCCAACTGGTGCCCCCTATGTCCATCTCTGGCGGCGGCCCAATGGGACACCACCAGTACGGCAGTGTCCGTGCGGTCCCCACAATTGTACCCGCCCTTAGTTCATGAAATGCCGTCGTTGCGGACGCGCTGCCCCAAGGACTCATCGTCTGTGGTAACAGCTTTGTCTAGTCGTATTGACCACGGATGTTAAGACCATGCGCATGGTCAGGTGACAAAAAAGAAGACCTCCAGGTGGAGGGGGGCTTGTCTAAGAGTCCGTACCACAAGGAGGTCTTCAACGTCCCCTGCTAATGCACACCTGATGCCTACGGGACGGCTCCGTCTTGCCAGATGCATCTTGGACGACAAATGGCCGTTGCGGCGGGCAGCTGAACGGTTCCAGGTCAAGGGACTCGCGTCCTTTCGTTAATGGCCTTCCTAGCGACTACACAGTTGCCCCAAACACTTTTCGCGATGACCGTCACAAATAGGCCGCCTTGATCCAACCTTGATGATGCACTCTGTAACATCGCCGCATGGGCAAATATGGGGGCACCGACAGTGCACGACAGACGCGGCGTGAGCTGCGGGCTGGCCGTTTGCGGTTTCTTTCCTACATTGGGCTCGGCTTATTAGCTGTTGTAACAGTGATCGTTGTCCTGTTGGCCGCGAGCCGCTGACCACAAGACTTTCGGGCGTCGTATGGTATGACTCCCTGGGAACATAGCCATCCTTTGGAGGAAAGCCCCTGACTTTGCGGTAGGGGCATTTGGGCTCTTGCACTGTTGCTAGTCACGACGAAGCCGAATTCGAGCGATACCAGCATGTAACATCGGGCTTGACTTGTACCGTCCTGCTTCTTGTGCTCTGGATGCTCTGTACCCTTGTTTCCTAATGCGGACGGGGAGGAGCGCCCGCTGTGCGCGCGGACAGTTTAAAGCGCACGTACTGGTCGTAGCTGACTCGACTTGTCAATGACATGACCCGCCGGTAGCGTCCCAAGGGATCTGACATGGGGGATCATTGCTAACCAACGGAGGTCTGTTGTGGCTATATCCGATTTTGTGCTGGGGCTTTGCCTACTGCTCGGCACCTTGCTGATTCCTTTCGCTGTTCTTGGTCAGATGTTTCGGCTAAAGAGCCGCGCCATTCGACTCACTTCTTCCGCCTCACCACGAGGGAACCGTCGCTAGCCATGCCGTATATCGACATCAATCCCCATAAAGGCCGTCCCAAGTGGCAGGCATACGCCTTCCTCGCAGTTCTTCTGCTGCTCACTGGAGCCGTGGTTGCCGCCGCACTCACCCGCGTCTGATCAGGCCAATTTGTCACAGCCCCTAGACTTACTGTTTGAACCACAGTGCTGCACGAAAGTTTGCCGAACGTCCTGGGGGGACACCTATGCCGGATCCGGCGGATCAGAACGCACGCGCCAACGCAGAGGATGCAGGGCAGCCGCAGCTGCGCCGACGCCGTGACCTTCGTCGCGCCGGCGGCGAGATGACGGATGCCCGGACAGGAACCATGCCAGTAGTCACGCCCAGCCCCTCCGGCCAGCCTGGACCGGGCGCACAGCTGACACGACGAACCTCTTGGGCGGAAGCAGCCGAAGCTGCTGACTCAGCAAATCCGGCCACGCAGTTACCCGCCCCCACGCGCCTCCCGGCGTCGGCGCAGCAGGGTCAGGGAAACACGACCGCCTCGGTCCCAGATGCAGCTGGTCCGCAAGTCCCACGGGCGCCTTCAGACGACGCGGCTGAAACTCCCGCCTTCCGTCGGACGCGGCCCACAGTCGCAGACACCATCGCGGAGAACCCGATGCCGGACTTCATCAGCTCCCCGGGGCTGTTCGTGAAGGAACAGAAACCACGGCCGCGAGGCGGCGTCCGCGGTGCGATCTACAGCATGACTGTGGGCGCTTGGAACCTGGGTCCCAGCCCAAAGCAGCGTCAGGAAGAAGAGTTGGTGCGCCGTATTTCGCGGCAACTGCAGGGCAGCTACAATACCGCCGTACTGAGCCTCAAGGGCGGCATCGGAAAGACGTCCACCACCGTCGGCGTGGGCCTGACACTCGCCGAGTATCGGGGCGACGCGCCCTGCGCCATTGACGCAAACCCGGACTCCGGCGACCTAGTGGAGCGTGCCCTGGGGGAGGGCATCTACCAGCAGGCCAGCCCGCGAACGATTACGGACCTGCTCCGAAACATTGAGTCCATTGATTCCCTCACCGCCCTGTCCCGCTACATGCACCACGCAAGACGGCTGCACCTCATTGCGGGGGAACAGGACCCGGAGGTCTCCGACTCGCTGACCGCCGAAGAATACCTGCGGATCCGCAAGCTCATCTCCGCTTACTATTCCGTTGCTCTCACCGACTGTGGCACTGGCGTGACCCACAACGCCATGAGCGGGATTCTGCAGTCCGCGGACAACTTGGTGATCGCCGCTGGCTACGCAGTCAGCGGTGCAAAACGTGCCCGCAGTACTTTGCAGTGGCTGGCCAGCCACGGCTACGAGGACTTGGCCCGGAACGCGATTGTGGTGATCACGGACAAGGACGAGGTTTCGTCGCGCGTGGACAAGGACGCCATCGAGGAACATCTGGCGGGTATCTGCCGTGAACTCATCGCTGTACCGCACGACCGTGGGGTAGCTGATGGTGACTTGGTCACGCTGGATGTGCTAAAGACCGAGACTCGACGTGCTTACAAGGAGATTGCTGCTGCGATTGTGGATGGGTACCGCTGAAGGCCCCACCGGGGAAGGTTCCTTTCGCCCATGCAGATGCGACGGTCTTGTTCTTGCGTCTAGACAAAAAGCCTGCTGGCAAGTGCCCGAGATTTATGAACCAGTGGTGGCGGCAGCAGGCAGAGTGATATTCGCAGCCAACCGCGCGTTGAGCCTTAGGGAGCATCGATTATGCGACTTCGTGGAGGCAGTTTTTCGGTCTTACTTGACCCTAGACTTGCATAGGTAACAACAGCAAACGTCGTAAGCCCCTAGGATACTTCCAGCTCTGTTTTAGGACAGACGCAAGAATATACGACGAAGACGACACCCCGGTTTGGTTGCGGCGTACGCTCGCAAATTTTGCTCTGACGGTGGAGGGCACACCTGCCGGACACGTCCCACCCCGGGTGCCTCACGATAGCGCGCCATCTCACCAATCTTCGAGAACCGGTTGTCGCGAAGCCCCGGAGCGGGGTGGCGTGCCGTCGCCGTCCTGGCGACTGCTACGCCCATGTGGGGAACGTGATTGTCGGCGATCAGCGATCAGCGATGAGCGATTCCGGCTCCCGGTGCCGGATATTCTGGCATTGCGGTATCCCGATCGCTGGCACAGCAGTTGCTACGGCGGTCTTCTGGCTTTGAAAATTGTGGGCACAGAGGAAGAAGTTGCGCACTTTGTCTCAAATTATGGTCCGATGACCGGCTATCTGTGGTCCCTGTGGATCGAGCCCGAGCTTGCAGTAGCCGCAAGCTCGGGGCCGTCACGGCGGTAACATCCTCTCGCTGCGCGAGCACGCGGGGCATTATGGCCCCTAGGGGTGAAATGTGTCTTCCGGTCCACAGCTTCAGCGGCGCGAGCAAAGGAGCTCCCGGCAGGAGTATCCTCCACGGCTGATGTCGGCATGATTGTGAACGTCGCTTAAAAGGTGCGAAGGTATGGGCTTCGCCTAGAGATCAGGCCGCTGCCGGACGACTTTGGTGGGAGAATGATGAATTTGATTATTCTGGAACCCTTCTGCCGAGCGTTACCGTAATGAATGCTCTTTCACAGACGCGTTGTCCACAACCACTTTTTTGACTCGTATGGAAGACGGTTGCGGGCACTTTACAATTGGGGCAATACCACGGCCATCTTTTGGGGGAATCTGTGTCCACACGCTCTGCTGCACGCCTGTCTGAACCTGTTGCCGGGCGGCCTTCTCTGGGGTACATCCCCGCCCTGGACGGAATGCGGGCGGTCGGAGTCTCGCTCGTCTTCGTTCATCACATGCTGACACCATTGCACTTTGGCGGCGGTCTCGGAGTGGACATCTTCTTTGTCCTGTCCGGTTACCTGATCACGGGCATCCTTTTGAAAGAACTGACGGCCAGTGGGGGCATCAACCTTCCGCGTTTTTACATCCGACGTGCCATCAGGTTGTACCCTGCCTTGCTCGTGGCTTTGCTGCTTGTGCTCATTCCAGGACTATTGCTCAGCCCCTCGGTGGGGAAATTTCTGGCTGAGAACGCCTTTGCCCTCACCTACACAACACCCTTGGTTCTGGAAATAGCTGATGGTGCTTCCGTGGCATGGAGGCACACTTGGACGCTAGGAATTGAAGAGATGTTCTATCTCGCATGGCCTGCCGTCCTTCTCCTATTGCTGCGGGGACGCCGGCCGAACGCGATAGCGGCATGGGCAGTGGCACTGGTCGGCACACTCCTGCTTCTCTGCCTGGTTGCCATAGAGTCGGTTGGCTTCGAATACGGCAATCTTCTGCTGCGCTCCGGAGGATTGCTGCTTGGCTCCGCGTTGGCTATCGCGCTTGCCTCACACCCGAGCTGGAAGATTTCAGAGACCTGGGCTTGGGTCGGTCTCGCTTCAGTTGGTCTTGGTGTCGCACTGGAAACTGTAGCCAGCATGACGGGCCCCGCGGTCGTGGCGGCATGTCTAGGGGCGGTGGCAATGACCGCGCACTTCGCCACAGGCCGCAGCTTTGCTTCAGCGTTGTTCAGTACCAAACCGCTGGCCTACTTGGGTCGTGTCAGCTATGAGCTCTACCTTTGGCACTACCCAGTGCTGGTGCTTCTCTCTTGGGCTTTCGCTGCAACTTTTATTGAAGTTGCGTGGATAGCGGCGCCTCTGTCCATCCTCCTGGCTACTCTAACTCACAGGCTCCTAGCACCACTGATCGACCGCTGGAAGGGTATTCCGGACAACATGGTCCGGCTACGAGCCAGCCGTTAGGCGCGATTTTTTGATGGAGGCCATCCGAAGCGAATAGCAAAGGCCTGGCCCCTGCTGCGTGAGAACGGCAATGTCGCTCTCATGTGTGTAGCGGCGCTGTTGCGGCTGTCCCTAGTGAAGTGGATGCCGCGTCCCTGCCAGTCCGATGACGTTGATAATGTCTGTTCCCCGTTTTGCCGCAGACGGGGATATGTCTGGAACAAGGGAGCCCTGAAGCCGCCCTCCGTACCGACTCCCTGGCCATTGGAACGGTAATCAACAGGTCCGCAGGGCCGATCTGTCGCTGCTTCATATTCGATCACCACATCCAACGGCACGCCGCGGGGTGTGCCTCTGCCGCAATCAGGGGCTTTCATATCATGTGCCGCTGCCGGGGTGATGGCACCTGCCGCGTCCACGATGGTGGCCGTTTTGCCGACGTAGTTCGACGTCTGCGCGTAAAACGAGCCGAGCGCGTGCCGAATGGAATGCCGCGGAAGTCAGCGTGGCTTGGTTAGCGGGGCTTGTAGCTTAGGGGTCATAGTTGCGAAGGCGCACCCACCAGCGGGTTATTTTGGCGGCAAGCTGGACGAGGTGGGGATGATGCGGTGCTCTTTCACCGGAAGTAATCGAGGCGCACACGGCTACGTCTTTCATGTACGCCGTTAGATGTCATCCATGGCAAATATCAGCGATTCCTGGGGCAGCAACTGTGGCGCCTACAACGATGGTCACATGGCTCCCGTCGAGGCCAAGGAACAGGGCACGCGTGGCATGCACACCCATATGACGTGCTCAGCCTCCGGCCGGGCGTATCTATAAGGAGTGCTGTCGCGGGCGTGGGCGTCTTGTTGTGACTGCCTGCCGATACGCCTCCGAAAAATGAGGGGTAACGTAAATGGCGATCGTCGAATACGCCGCAGCATTGGGGGCATGCTGTGATCGTTCGCCGTCGTGGGGCTTCTGCCAGCAGGACTCATCCGGACGTGAGCCTTAGGATCTACCGCGTATCCAGATCCTCAAACACCAGGAACGTCTGGGTATCCAGTACGCCCGGCATGGACTGCAGCTGGTCGAAGATGACCCGGCGCAGGTCGATGTTATCCACGGCGCGGACCAGCAGGATCACGTCGAAGTCGCCGCCCACCAGGGCCACATGGTGCACCTCCGGGATGGCGCCCAGCTGGTCGCGGAGTTCCCTCCAGGCGTCCTGCTTTAGCTTCAGCGTCACGTACGCGGAGGAACGGAGGCCGGCCTTGATCGGGTCCACCAGCGCCGTGAACCTGGACAGCACCCCTTCACCCGTGAGCCGGGCGATCCGGGTGTAGGCGTGCGCGCGCGAGATGTGGACGTTCTCGGCCACCTGCGTCACGGACATCCGGCCGTCCCGGGTCAGCTCCGCAATGATCCTGCGGTCAATCTCATCCAGCGGGACAGGTTCCGTCCCGGCATCCCTGGCTGCCACTGCGTCCACGACCCCCGTCGGTAATCTGCCTCACACTTACAATTCGTCTTCCAGTGTAGGCAGGACCGGGCAGCATGGTTGCAGTTTTAGGGGATACCGGATACGAAATCCCGCCGCAGCCGAGGTTAGGGGGACGTCTGGCTGTTGGCGTCCTGGTGCCGGGAGGCGGTGCGGATGAACTCGCAGTCGCTGGGGGAGAGGACGGTTTCGCCGTGCGGTCCTGCTCCAGCTCTTCCCCCGTGGCCTTCGCGATGGCGGCCACCACGGTCCGGGGAAGGATCCTGCACCCGGGATTGTCCACCAGCCACTGCCGCGTTCCAGGCTCAAGCCGGTCCCACAACTTCTCAATGTTCATGACAGACGCCCCCACCTTTGAAATTTCGCTGTGTTGGAAAACCGCGGTGCCCGCTGCGGCCAGGAATTCTCAGGACTGCATGTGTCCCCTCCGTGCCCTGCGCGTCCTCCGAGTGTTGGCCCCGTCCACAAGAGCGGTCAAGGGTCTTTCGGCACGGGTGCCACCCTAGGTCACGCCACAAACGCCGCGGAGATACTATGTGGGCCTGGTGGCCGCAGACGCAGGGCCGCCGGAAGGGGGTGTCCGGAGCATGAGGGGTACGCAGCGCCGGGAGGGCGGTCCTCTGCGGCCGAGGCTGACCGCATGGACGCGGAGCCACCGAAAGGCGCTCGGCCTGGCGGGGGCTGTCGCGGCAGCCGGCATGGCCGTGGTGTGGACTGTCATCGTGCCGGACAAGGCCGCGCAAACCTCCGGAGTGCAGGAACTCGCCATCCGCTGGGGGCATCCGGCCTGCTGGGCGCTCCTGACCGTCGTGGGCATCCTGGTTGCCCTGGATGCACCCAAGCGGGCCCGTGACGGCAGCGCGATCGCGGCCGCTGCGTGCTACGCGGCCTTCCTCGCGGGAACGCTGCTCTAAGCGGCGGGACGGGACTCTGGCGTACAGAACGCAGGCCCAGCACCGTGTCCTTACCACTGATGCTTAGGCTGACTTGGGCCGTGGTTAAGGCGACTTGTGGCTGGTGGCCTCCTGAAGCTGCGAGGCGGTGCGGATGAACTCGCAGTCGCTGGGGGAGAGGACGGTTTCACCGTGCCTGTCCTGCTCCAGCTCTTCGCCCGTGGCCATCGCGATGGCGGCCACCACGGTCCGGGGAAGAATCCTGCACCCGGGATTGTCCACCATCCATTGCCGCGTTCCAGGCTCAAGCCGGTCCCACAACTTGTCAACGCCCATCACTGATGCCCCCACCCGTTGTCATTTTCCCTACAGACGGATTCGCGCCCCGCCCCGCCGCCGGGAGGCTTCCGATCACCGGCCGATAGACGTTTTCCCCTATCGCCTTCACCGAGTGTGGCCCCACCTCAGGAAGGGGTCAAAGAGTTTTCGAAACGTACAGACTATTACCGGCCTCCGCCCGGAAGGGCATCGCTAAGCGGCCAACGCGGTGGTCTATCTCAGGGTCACCGATCCTGCTCGAGCCCATTGATCAAGGATGTGCACCGTCTTGCTGCCACACAGGGCGATGGGACCCAAGAATGCCGCTGCCAGCTTGGGCAGCGCCATCAAGTAGGAGCGCGAAGCCTCACCACGCATTTCCGCTTCCAGATCCATGACGAGGACAGCCAGCCGCTCTGCACCCACCATCTGGCTGGACGTTTTCAGGCTCAACACTGCGTCCACGGCTGCTTCCAGATCTCCGGTTGTCAGCGCCAGCCGCAGCCGTTCGATCCTGCCAGGCAGGCACGTGATGAAGTTGGCGACAAAGATCCTCGTGTACCCCTCGCCGTCGTCGTCCAGTTCTTTTCCCAGCCGGTCGAGGACTGACCGGTCAACGAGCCAGGCGGCGTCCGCAGGGCGGACCGCGAGGGCCCTGTCCACGGGGGCTCCCCTCATCCTGCCGGGTTTGGTGATGGCTCATGATTCCTTCCTTGGGCCGGGACTGATCCGTGCCCCGACATTCTGAAAAAAGATCTGGGCTTTCCTGAGGACAATCCTGTTTCAAGCCTTATGATCAGTCCCACGTGCTGAGGTTGCAGTGCCGCCAGGGGTGGTGGCGTGGTACGTCCTGGTCTCACCGGTGTTTGTCACTGCTTGGTCTCATTGGTGCTTGGCACCGTGTCTCAGGGGGAAGCGCAATTGAATACATTGAGGTATTGCCTGCTGGGGAGCAAGCGACGCGGACAGCCTTTTACTGCCGCCTTTGTCTCCTGCTTTGCAGCGGTGCTGTTGCTGATAGTCCCGTCCGCGTCCACCATTCCAGCAGCGGAAGCGGCGGATCCCCCGGGGGAGTGGGTTTCCCTGGCGGCTGGTCCTGTTCCAGCGAGTACTCCCTTGGCGGGTTTCGTTCCGTACGCCGGCAGTTACACCGGGGTGCCGCATTCCATGGAATGGTTCTACGTGCCGGTCAGTTCGGTGGTGACCGGCCCGGGCACGTACAACTGGGCAGGTTTTGAAGCGCAGCTGAACGCCATTGCCGCGAGGGGCCACCAGGCGGTCTTCAGGTTCTACCTGGACTATCCGGGGAAGCCCTCCGGCGTCCCCGCATACCTCCTGAATTCCGGCCTCGCCACCCATGCCTACTGGGACCACGGCAATAGCGGGATCAGCGTCTCCCCGAACTACGACGACCCCCGCCTTCTGGACGCCATGGATGGGTTCATCGCCGCGCTGGGGTCCCGCTACAACGGCGATCCGCGGATCGGGTTCATCCAGATGGGCCTCCTGGGCTTCTGGGGCGAATGGCATACCTACCCTCATGACGGGTGGGCGTCCGCCGAGAACTGGCTCGCATCGCCGGCCTCCCAGCAGCGCGTGTTGCAGGCCTACACGAAGGCCTTCACCAAAACCAAGCTCCAGGTCAGGTACCCGGACGCCGCCAACAGCAACCTGAACGTGGGCTACCACGACGACTCCTTCGCCGTGAGCACATTGGCGGGGACCGGGTGGCATTTCATGGACAAAATGGCGCAGGCCGGCGCCACCCAGAAATGGCTCACCCAGCCAGTGGGCGGAGAACTCAGGCCCGAAATCCAGCACTGCATTTTTGACACTCCCATGCTCTGCCCCGTGGTGGAAAGCGGTGCCGACAACAAATTCACCGACAGCGTGCAAGCCACCCACGCCTCCTGGCTCCTGAACCAGCACGGCTTCAGCCCCGGATACACGGGACAGTCGCTCAGCAACGCCACCGCGGCCGCCCAGTCCCTGGGCTACCGGTTCCACGCGACCTCCTTCGCCATCACCCGCGGAACCGTGGCCGGGCAGAGCGACGTCAGTGTGATGGTCAGCAACGTGGGGGTGGCTCCTTTCTATTACGACTGGCCTATACAGATCGCCGCTGTGGACAGCGCAGGAAACATGGTCCGGACATGGGGAACGTCGTGGAAGCTCACCGCCGTGAAGCCCGGGATGTCGGTCCAGTGGAAGTCCCCTGTGAGCGTCAGCGGGCTGGCCCCCGGCACCTACACCCTCGTGGTGCGCGCCGTTAACCCGCTCGCAAACGGCGTGCCGCTGCGCTTCGCCAACGCATCCCAGGACCAGACCAAACCGGGATGGCTGACCTTGGGGCGCAAGTACCTCCCTGCTCCCTGAAGGCCCGACGGCGGAACTCGCCGGCCGCCGTCGGGCCCCCTCATGCAGGTTGTGTGCTAGTCCGGTACCCGTCGGGGTTGTTGTGCTGCCAGCGCCAGGAGTCTGCGCACATGCTCTCCAAAGTCTCTGACGCCGTCCAGCCCAGATCGCGGAGGGCGCTGGACGGATCGGCCAGACTGACAGGTGCATCTCCCGGGCGCCGGTCCACGATCTCGTAGGGGATCGTGGTGCCCGACGCAGTTTCAAAAGCATGGATGATGTCCAGGACTGAGTAGCCCTGGCCGGTTCCCAGGTTCCACGTGTGCAGCCCCCGGTGGTCGGCCAGGTAGTTCAGCGCCGCGGCGTGGCCTGCGGCGAGGTCCATGACATGGATGTAGTCGCGGATTCCTGTCCCATCAGGAGTGGGGTAGTCGTTGCCGAAAACACTGACTTTGTCCCGGCGGCCTACGGCTACCTGGGTGACGAAAGGGAAGAGATTGTTGGGCGGACCCTGCGGGTCTTCCCCGATGAGCCCGGAGGGGTGGGCCCCTACAGGGTTGAAGTAGCGCAGGAGTGCTATCCGCCACCGCTCGTCAGCGGCCTGCAGATCCGTCAGGATCTCTTCGATGTGCTGTTTGGTCCGGCCGTAGGGATTCGTAGCCCTCAGCGGAAGGTCTTCCCTCAACGGCATGTCAGGGTTCGCCCCATAGACAGTGGCCGACGAGCTGAACACCAGGTTCCGGACGCCATGGGCGTCCATGGTCTCCAGGAGGTTCAGTGTTCCGGTGACGTTGTTGCGGAAGTAGCGCAGGGGCTGGCTGACGGACTCTCCCACGGCCTTGTAGCCGGCAAAGTGGATCACCGCCTCAATAGCCCCGTGGCTGAAGATCTTCTCCAGGCAAGAGGTATCAGCGATGTCCCCCTCGACAAAGGAAACGTCCCGTCCCGCGAGTCTCTCCACCCGCAGCAGTGACTCGGAGGAGGAGTTGCTGAGGTTATCAATGACCGTGATGTCGTGTCCGGCCTCGAGCAAACCGAGGATTGTGTGCGATCCGATGTACCCGCAGCCGCCGGTGATGAGTATCTTAATGGTTCTGCCCTCGCTGATAGATGACGCCCCGTTGTGCAGGCAGGACCAGGGATGGTGGGGCCGGGTTTCCTGCTGCGTCCACCAGGCCGGACGGCACCCTGATCCGGCGCCTGCGGCGGCCGTCGTTATTGAAATTCACGGCAGCCCATCCGTCGCTGAACTCCCTGGACCAGACGTGGTGGCGGCCCTTCGGGATGTCCACGGGCTCGCCCAGTGCCCAATCAAGCGCGGGGATGTGCTGCGTGCGGCTGTAGTCGTCGTGCGCGGTGGCCGAGAAGGAACCCCGGCCGCCGCTGAAGATCCAGAAGGCCGCCAGCCCGTACGTGAAGTTGGGATGGTTGTCATTTCCGTCAGTTGGTACGCGCAGGATGGACAGGCCTGGGCCTTCCGCCTGTTGAAGCTGTGCCTCGGCAGTGTGGGGATCAAAAAGATTCTCCGGCCCGTAGCCCAGCCACACTTCTTCGAACCCGCCCCCGTAGGCTGCGTGGGAGGCCCACCGGCCCGGGAGCCGCCGTGATTCGGCGATGTTGGGCACGAGGACCTTGTGAACGCGGTTCAGGGACTGGCCGGCAGCGTGCACCAGGAGGTCAAGCCCGTCCCGCAGGTCAGCCATCGAGGCGGCTTCCCGGATGGGCAGGTTCAGCTGGTAGTAGTCCTCAAACACGTCGTTATCAGCCATCACACCGTCAAAGGGCGAGTCCGCCAGTTCCGCAGTGACATTCTGGACCCAGCGCGCACGGTACCCGGGATCCTTCACGTTCATCTGCCAGTGCCCGCCGTAGCCGTTCCACTCAATGCGGGAACCGTCCAGCCGGGCGGCAAACCAGTTCCCGCCCTCGTCCTCCGCCTCCCTGTACGACACACCTGAAGTGTAGACCGGCCCCGGCTCATAATCCCGGGTTGAGGACAGGCATTTGTAGCAAAGGACTGTCATGTCCGGGCGGCGCCGCTTAAGCTCAGCTGCCGCGTCCAGTTCCCAGGGCTGCAGGATGGCGGCGCGGTAGTGCTCGGCCGCGAACGCCGTCTGCTCCGGGGTGATGGGATCGCCGTAGCGGATCCACGCGCCAACACCGCTCACAGCTCAGCCGGAGCCAGTTCATCGTCCGGCTGCTGAACCATGTCACCGACAACCGGAAGATCGCCCAGGGCACGGTAGATCTGGTTGTAGGAGGACATCACCTCGTGCATCTGGAAAAGCTCCTGGACCCGCAGGCGGGCGTTGGCCGCGTATGCGGCGTAGGAATCAAGGTTGCCGATGACCGCCTGGATGCCGTCAGCCATCTGTTGAACGTCGCCCGGGGTGACGGTTTCACCGCAGGGACCTATGGTCCGCCCGTCCGCAGTGATGAGGTCATCGGCGATCTGCTGCGCCACGCCTCCCACGTCGGAGCCAACAGTGGGTATGCCGGCGGCCATGGCCTCGAGGATGACGATCGGCTGGCCCTCGTTGTAGCTGGGAAGGACCAGGAGGTCGAACTGGTCAAGCATCTCCCGGACGTGGACTGTCCCGTGGATGGTGACGTGGTCGTGGAGGCCCAGCGCGTCGATCTTCGCGAGGCAGGCTTCGAAGTATTCGGGTACATGCTCGGTGGGGCCCAGGACGTCCAGGTGCAGGTTGGGGTACCCGCGGTCCCGCAAAATGTCCATGCTGGACAGCAGGTCCAGGAGACCCTTGATAGGGACTACCCGGGCGATGTACACAAGGTGCCAGACGTAGTCCGCGCCTTCCTGCTCCATTGTGGCCAGGGCATGTTGGCGGGCGCGGTACTTTTCGTCGAACTCTTCAATGACCATGCCATTGGGCACCACAACTGACTTGTCGATGTCGGTCCCCAGCCGCGCTGCCTCAGTGATGGCACTCGGGTAGAGATAGGTGATGAGCCGTGCGCTGGGGTAGCAGAACCGGCCCATTTCCGTCCACCAGGCCATCCACGCACGCTGTTCAGCGGTCACGTCGAACGTCCGGTAATCGTCTGCGGTGATGGACAGGGCCATGTTGCGGTCCAGCAGGGTGTTGACGGTGTCGCGGACGTAGAGGTTGTGCTCGGTCAGCAGGAATGAGGTGTCATGGTCCCGTGCTGCTGCCGCTCCAAGCAGCGAAGCATAGCCAGTGGTGTGGGCGTGGTAGACGCTGGCGCGGGGCATGGTCTCACCGAGAACGGCGAAGGCCAGGGAGAAGAAGTTGCGCAATGTCCAGAACGAGTTCGCCAAGGAGAGGTCCAGCTGGGGCATGCGCTCCTGCAGGGTCTGCATGAATTCCCTGGACCCGAGCAAGGCCCACAGGGGGTACCGGCGGGTGCGCTCGTTCAGGCCTTCGTCGATCAGTTCCCACAGGCCGTCAACGTCTCCGTGTTCGGAAAGTGCGTAGAGGGCGTCAAAGAGCCGGTGGGAAAGTTCCTCACGCTGCGGTGGCGTCATGCCCAGGTCTTTGACCGAGACGGCGAGGAAGTCCTGCCGGTGTTCTTCCATGCTGAGGAATACCGTGCGGACCCAGCGCACATTGGAGGGCATCCCGTACAGGTCGGTCAGGGGGGCATCCGAATCCCACGTGATGTGGATGATGCCGTAGCTCAGGTCAGGGTTGTGGGTGACGATGTCATGGACAACCGCGGAGACCCCTCCCTTGAGGTACGGGTAGGTGGACTCCATCACGATGGCTACATCGACGTCGTCGTACACAGGCTTGGGAGCCGCCTCGGTGGGGGCAGCCGTCAACGGTGGCAGGGCCTTTGGCTTCTTGGTCCGGCTTCTAGCGATCGAGTACAAAGTTTTCCCCTTAGGCATTCTGAACATTCAGGCGTATGGCATTGATGGGGCGAAGAGTCTCCGCCGGGACTGGCAGGCGGCGGGTTACCAGGTGGTGGCGTGGCGCCAGAAGAGCGTGTATTCCGGCTGGCTCCAGTGATGCTTGTAAAGCATCCAGGCGACGGCGATGAGGACGGCGTCCACTGCCCCCAGCAGCAGGTAACTTCCGGCTGCACCCGTGAGGGGGCCGAACAGTCCGCCGGCCGCGAACGCGAGGACACAGACCGCCAGATGGACTCCTCCGAGGATTTGGGGCGTGGCCTTTTCGCCGATGAAATCCAACTCGTAGCTCAGCAGGGTCAGGACCATGAATCCCCACGATGCCGCGGCAGCCGCCACCGCCAGCAGTGTGTGCAGGGGATCAACGCCTGCCATGACCAGGGACACGGACAGTGTCAGCAGTGCGGCAATAGCGCCGGTGAGCACTACGGACCGGTCCACAACGCGGGTTAGGCGCCGGGAACTGCCCTTGAGCGAGCTGATGGGCGCTTCGGCGATGTCCCGGTGCAGGCCGTTGAGAGCCCTGTCCACCGACGGCGCAAGGTGGACGAAGTAGAAGTTGTAGGCAATGACCGCCGGCAGCATGGCAGCGAACACTGCCACCACCTGGAAGTCTCCTTTGGTGACCAGGAACAGGGCGAACTTGTCAGCCCACAGGACTGCGCCCATGAGGAGCCCGCGGACCAGGTCGAGATTGAACACGCGCATGCCCAGGCGTTGGGAAAAGCCCAGATGCCGAAGGCCCGAACGCATGGCTATGAGCTGCGTAACTGTTCCGACCAGGGGCGGAAGCCACCACACGGTAGGCGCGATGAAGAGCGCAGCTGCATAGCCTGACCAGGCGATGGCCCACAGGCCACGGCGGTTGGCCACGTTGGCCAGTACCAGTGACTGGACAAAGAGCAGATGCAGGACACAGAGGACCGCATAATCGAGCATCACCGTGGCGGACCATCCCGACGCCAACCACATGGGCACGGCGAACACCGCGATCAGGGGCAGGGTCTGCACAAAGATCATGGGCCAGAACTGGCAAAACCTCCGCGTAATGTCCTCGAGGTTCCGCTCTGCCATGAGGTCTCCGAGCACCCGGTAGATCGGCAGGCATGCTGCCTGGGCCATCCAGGGGACGGTGATGGAGGAGGCCAGCACCACCAGCGTCAGCGGCACTCCATCCACGTTCACGGCAGCCATGGAAGGGCTGACCAGTGGGTACACGATGTTCAGCAGGAGTACGGGGGAGAGGTACAGGAGAAGAGCGGCCCCCAGCCGCTCAGGTGCCTGGGTATCCCCGCTGCGGTCCGGCGCGGCGATGCCGGGCCTGACGATCAGGGCCAGGGCCAGCAGGAAGGGCAGCGCAGCTGCTGCAAACACGGGAAGGTCCGCGCCGTCGGGAAAGAGCTGAACGACGCTGGGTACAAGAGCCGACAGCACAAGTCCTACGACAATGACCATGGACATCTGACGGGTGTACGAATCGTGCAACAAGGACTTCAAAAGATGTGTTCTTTCCTCTTAGGACAAGTTAGGACAAGCTGGTGCGCTCGGTGGAGCTGGGTTGAGAAGGCCCGGCCAAGCCGCTGAGCGGGTTGCATGCGGGCATGAAGAAGCCCGCCGGTCCCTCTTCGACGATGAGGACGCGGCAGGCGGTGACGGTGCTATTTAGGGCGGAGCTAGGTGGGCGGACGGGTAAGAGGAGTCGACGGCGGACTGGGGGACCAGCCTGGTCTCAAGGGCTGGCTTCCGCCGTCGACTCCGGATGGTGCCGGCCCCGCGAGGGGGCCGAAAGCTAACAACATAATTAGAAACAGGAAAGCATTACCAGTGCACGAGTAGCGAGTACTCTATTTCTCGCAGCAGCATTACCTGCCCCTCCTGCTACAACCAATTGAACAGGTGAGTTCTCAGAATCTTCCTTCGATTTACGCAAGGCTCCCTCAAACTAAGTGGCTTTCTCAAGATTTCCTCAGAATTCTCATGCTGCGCCTCGTGGTGAGCATCACCCCAGTTCAGGCGCTTGTGAGCGGCATCACCGTGCAGCTCCAAAGCATGGAAACGGGAAATGATTTGGGCGAAGCCGTGATTCTGCAACACCATGGGTGACCGATGTCTCAGTGAGGAGGTAATTCACCTGAAGTCGTTAGTTAGGTGAATGGAGCATGTTACTAATGTGAATATTGTCAGCTCCTGATAAAGGATGTTCGATTTCCCATTTTGACGCCCCCGTTTGTAGGGTTCAGCTATGACTATGGGGAAAGCAATTACCAAAGCCGTCATTCCTGCTGCCGGATTGGGGACTCGCTTCCTGCCCGCCACCAAGGCAATGCCGAAGGAAATGTTGCCGGTGGTAGACCGGCCGGCCATCCAGTACGTGGTGGAGGAAGCGGTGAAGTCCGGCCTCACGGACCTGCTGATGATCACGGGGCGGAACAAGCGCTCCCTTGAGGACCACTTTGACCGCGAGCCGGGCCTGGAGCGTGCGCTGGAGCTCAAGGGGGACAAGGACAGGCTGGAGTCGGTGCAGTACGCCTCGGAGCTGGGTCCCATCCACTATGTCCGCCAGGGTGAGGCCAAGGGTTTGGGCCACGCGGTGCTGTGCGCTGCCCAGCACGTGGGGGATGAGCCGTTTGCTGTGCTGCTGGGTGATGACCTCATTGATGAGGCTGAGGACCTGCTGACCACCATGATGGAGGTGCAGCAGAAGACCGGCGGTTCGGTGATTGCCCTGATTGAGGTGGATCCGGCGCAGATCAGCGCGTACGGCTGCGCGGACGTCACCGCTGTGGACGGTGAGGATTATGTCCGGGTGAACAGCCTGGTGGAGAAGCCTGCGGTGGGGGATGCGCCGTCCAACCTGGCTGTGATCGGCCGGTACGTGCTGCACCCGGCTGTGTTCGGGATCCTGGAGGAGACCGAGCCGGGCCGCGGCAATGAGATCCAGCTGACCGATGCGCTGCAGACCCTGGCCGCCGGCGAGGGTGAAGGCTCCGGCGTGTACGGTGTGGTGTTCAAGGGCCGCCGCTTCGATACCGGGGACAAGCTCAGCTACCTCAAGGCCGTCATCACCCTCGCTTCTGAGCGGGTGGAGTTCGGCGAGGACCTGAAGACCTGGATGAAGGGCTTCGTCAACAGCTGACGCAGGCGAAAACCCAGCCATGCAGCGCTCTGCACCGAATGCACAAGGAAGAGTTCAACGTGCGGCCCCCGGATTACTGCTGACTTGATGCTCAGGCGGCCCGGGCCGCCGGCAGCAGCAACTTCCATCCAGCTCTCTAACCTGGGGCCCCTCGACAGAGGGAGAAGCGATGGTGGAACGCCGCGTGGCGGTGGTGATCGAGCACGACGGCGGTACGCGGCTGGCGCTGGCCGAGGCTCTCAGGCGGTCCGGCTTCTCCGTCCAGGCAGCCGCATCAGGCGCCGAAGGTCTGGGGAGCGTGCGGGAGCACAACCCGGACATTGTGGTGATTGACAGCGGCCTCCCGGATTTCGATGGCTTTGAAGCGTCCCGGCGCATCAGGACCTTCAGCGACGCCTACGTCATCATGGTGAGCGGCCGGGCAGATGAAGCGGATGCGCTCATGGCATTTGAAGCGGGTGCCGATGACTATCTCACTAAGCCCGTCCGCCCCAGGGAACTCAGGGCGCGCGCCAGGGCGATGTTCCGCCGGCCGAGAGGCATCCGTTATGACGGCGCTGGGGATCATTCCAGTCCTGTCCCTTCGGGGACGGGCCGCGCGCAGGTTTCGCCGGCAGACCGTTTCGACTTTGTCCACCGGGGGCTGAACCTGCATGAGGGTATCCGCCGCGTAGTGATTGATGGTGCCCCCGTCGCCCTGACCCGCAGTCAGTTCGACATCCTCCTGGTCCTTATGGAGAACGGACGGACGGTCCAGACCAAGGCTGATCTGGTGAGGCGGCTCCGGAATGAGCCCTACAGCACTGATTCCTTTGTCAGCGCGGGGGAAGAGCGTGCGGTGGAGGTTCAGCTCAGCAGTCTCCGCAAGCGGCTCGGGGACAGCTCAAGGCGGCCCCGGTGGGTCGAAACGGTGCACGGTGTCGGTTACCGCATGACCCCTTAGTTATCGAGGCAAAACGGTTCCCTTCCCGCATCCGCGTCCGCCAATTTGTCCACGGGCCCGGTCGGTAATCCAGCTCACACTTACAATTCGTCTCCCAGAAGTGCGCATATACGTCAGCTTCTCCACGATTCCGTCAGGTGCTGGATACGAAACCGGCCACAGGTCGATACTGGGAAGGAATAGTGGCAACAGAAGGACGGAACAATGACGATCTCCGCAGACCACACCGCGCACCCGGACACAACCAGCCAGGTACCCGCCGAGGACGCCCTCTCCGAGGCCGCCAAGAAGTTCGGCATCACGGCCGAGGACTACATGCTCCCCGCCCGGCACCAGATCGAGATGGTGGACCCGGACGGCCGGCTCAAGCCGGAAGGTGAGCAGGGCACCGAACCCGGCCACGAATACCCGCTGCCCGGCGATGAGGAACTGCTGGCCGCGTACGAACAGCTCGTCGTCGGACGCCGCGTCAATGACCAGAACTCCGCCCTGGTCCGGCAGGGCCGCATGGCCGTGTACCCGTCCAGCCACGGCCAGGAGGCCTGCCAGGTTGCCGCCGCCCTGTGCCTCTCCCAGGGCGACTGGATGTTTCCCACTTACCGCGACGCCGTCGCCGTGATGACCCGGGGCGTGGACCCCGTGCAGGTGATGACCATCTTCCGCGGCGACTGGCACGGCGGGTTCGATCCCCTCCAGCACAAGGTGGGCATCCAGTGCACCCCGCTCACCACCCAGCTGCTGCACGCCGTGGGCGTGGCCCACGCCGCCAAGCTCCGCGGCGAGGACACCGTGGTGCTGGCCATGTGCGGCGACGGCGCCACGTCCGAAGGCGACTTCCACGAGGCCCTGAACTTTGCCGCCGTCTTCCACCTGCCCGTCATCTTCTTCGTCCAGAACAACAAGTACGCCATCTCCGTGCCGCTGGCGCACCAGTCCGTGGCGCCGTCGCTCGCGCACAAGGCCGTGGGCTACGGCATGGCCGGCGAACGCGTGGACGGCAACGACGTCGTGGCCCTCCTCGCCGTCCTGGACCGGGCCGTTGCGCTGTGCCGGGGCGGCTCCGGCCCCCTGCTGGTGGAAGCCAACACCTACCGCATGCAGGCCCACACCAATGCCGACGACGACACGCGCTACCGCCAGAACAGCGAGGTTGCCGAGTGGCGGGCCAAGGACCCCGTCAACAGGATGCGCACCTATCTGACGGACCGCGGCCTGCTGGACGACGACGGCGAGGCGCGGATCCGCGAGAAGGCGGAAGCGATTGCCACGCAGCTGCGCGACGGGCTCAGCGAGGACGTGCCCGTGGACCCGCAGGAACTCTTCCGCCACGTGTTCGAAAAGACCACGCCCCAGCTGAAGGAACAGTCTGCTCTGCTCGCCGACGAACTCGCCCGCGACGCAGCAGCATCCCAGAACCCCAATGCACAGGAGGCCGGCAAGTGAGCCCCACCATCACCACCTCCTCCGAGGCCAACGGCAACGTTTCCGCCGCCACCGCCCGGGCAGCCGCCTCCGCCGCCGCCACCGCGGAAGCGTCCGGCCCGCAGCCGGTCACCATGGCCAAAGCGCTGAACACTGCCCTGGCCGACGCCATGCACGCCGACCCCTCCGTCCTGGTGTTCGGCGAGGACGTGGGCCAGCTCGGCGGCGTCTTCCGTATCACCGACGGGCTCACCGCCACCTTCGGCGAGCAGCGCTGTTTCGACACCCCGCTGGCCGAGTCCGGCATTGTGGGCATGGCCGTGGGCATGGCCATCAACGGCATGCGCCCGGTGATCGAGATGCAGTTCGACGCGTTCGCCTACCCGGCGTTCGAGCAGATCATCAGCCACGTGGCCAAGATGCACAACCGCACCAAGGGTGCCGTGAAGCTGCCCATGGTGATCCGGGTTCCCTACGGCGGCGGCATCGGGGGAGTGGAGCACCACTGCGACTCCTCCGAGTCGTACTACGCCCACACCGCCGGCCTGAAGGTGTTCACCCCCGCCACCGTGGCGGACGGGTACCGGATGCTCCGCGAGGCCATCGACTCGGACGATCCCGTCATCTTCATGGAACCCAAGAAGCTCTACTGGTCCAAGGACCAGGTGGACCTTTCCGAGCTGCGGTCTGCCCACTCCGCTGCTGCTTCGGCGGGGCAGTCTTCCGAGGGGCGTGCCGCCGTCGCCCGCCCCGGAACTGACGCCACGCTGATCGCCTACGGCCCGTCCGTTCCCACCGCGCTCGCCGCCGCCGAGGCCGCCGCGCTGGAGGGGCGCTCGCTGGAAGTCATCGACGTGCGCACCCTTGTGCCGTTCGACGACGCGACGGTGTCCGAGTCGGTGCGGAAGACCGGCCGGGCCGTGGTGATCGCCGAGGCCCACGGCTTCGCGTCCGTGTCCTCGGAGATCGTGGCCCGGGTGCAGGAGCGCTGCTTCCACCACCTGGCCGCCCCCATCCGCCGCGTCACCGGGTTCGACATTCCCTACCCGGCGCCCAAGCTTGAGAAGTACTACCTGCCCGGCGTGGACCGCATCCTCGACGCCGTTGACGACCTTCAGTGGGAGAACTGACCATGAGTGAAACACGCGTGTTTTTGTTGCCGGACCTGGGTGAAGGCCTCACCGAAGCCGAGCTGGTGTCCTGGCACGTTGCCGTGGGGGACACGATTTCCGTGGACCAGCCCATCGCCGAGGTGGAGACCGCCAAGTCCACCGTGGAGGTGCCTTCCCCCTACGCCGGGATCGTGGCCGAGCTGCACGGGCAGCCGGGCGAGACCCTGGACGTGGGGAAGCCGCTGATCTCGGTGACGCCTGTTTCTGTTGGCGGGCCTGCCGCGGATGCTGCCGCTCCCGCTCCCGCTGAGCCGGAGACCGAGCCTGCCGAAACCGAACTGGGCGACGCCTTGGATGAGCCCGCCGGCCCGCCGGCCCAGGCCGAGGCGGAGGCGTATAGGGAAGAGGAGAAGGCCGGGTCCGGCAACGTGCTGATCGGCTACGGAACTCCGGGCGGCCACGGCGTTGCCCGGCGCACCCGTGCGCGGAAAGCTTCTGCTGCCTCCGGCTCCGTCAGCACTCTGCCGCTGGAGGACGGGGCGGCCGACGGCGGCCCTGCCGAGGGTGCCGACGTGGACCTTTCGCTCCTGCGTACCCGGGTCCCCGGCCGGCTCGGCGCAGTCATCTCACCGCTGGTCCGGCGCATGGCCCGCGAGCACGGCGTGGACCTCGGCGGAATCCCCGGCTCCGGCGACGGCGGCCTGATCATGCGCCGCGACGTGGAAGCCGCCATCAGCACCCCGGCGGTGGAGGAGCGCGCTGTTGCTGCGCCCCGCCCTGCTGAGCCTGCTCCGGTGTCTGTGCCTGCTGAACCCGGCCAATCCGAAGCCCAGGGCGTGGATGCCCGCACCGGTTTGCCGATCTCCGCCCGGACCCCGGTCAAGGGCGTGCGGAAGGTTGTTGCCACCAACATGGCCCGCAGCCGCTCGGAGATCCCGGAGGCGACGGTCTGGGTGGATGTGGACGCCACCGGGCTGATGGAGTTGCGTGAAGGGCTCAAGTCCGGGAGTGACCAGGTGCCCGGCCTGCTCGCGTTTATTGCACGTTTTGTCACAGCCGGGCTAAAAGAGTACCCGGAGCTGAACACGCGCATCGAAACCGCGGAGGACGGTTCGCAGGAGATCGTCTCGTTTGACGGGGTCAACCTCGGCATCGCCGCCCAGACCGACCGGGGCCTTGTGGTCCCGTCCGTCCGCGCCGCCGAAAAGCTGACCGCGCGCGGACTGGATGCCGAGATCCGCCGGCTCACCGACGTCGCACGCCAGGGCAAGGCGACCCCCACGGAACTGGGCAGCGGCACGTTTACGCTCAACAACTACGGCGTGTTCGGCGTGGACGGGTCCGCGGCGATCATCAACCACCCGGAAGTGGCCATCCTGGGCGTGGGCCGGATCATCGACAAGCCGTGGGTGGTGAACGGAGAGCTGGCCGTCCGCAAGGTCACCGAGCTCACCCTGACCTTCGACCACCGCGTCTGCGACGGCGGCACCGCGGCCGGCTTCCTCCGCTTCGTAGCCGACGCCATCGAAAACCCCACCGCCCTACTCGCCGACCTCTAACCCCACCGCCCATTTTCGACGAGCATGAAAGCTGGCGCTACCCGAATTCGGGTGGCACCAGCTCTTATGCGCCTCGAAAACCGGGCGCTTTACAGGCTAACTCCGGTAGGCACCGCCGGAGGCGTAAAGGTCAGCCGTGATGCGTGAGTTGGCGCCCAGGAAGTCGCCCAGCTCCTGCAACCTACGGATCTCTTCAACACTGAACGGCACACCGACCGCAACGGCTTGGGTATCGCTCCAGCCATGCGCTGAAGCTGCCTGGGCGGGCGCAGCCAGTGCCGCCGTCGTAAGCGACGCTACGGCGGCCGCTGCAAGCGCGAGGCCCCGCGTTGCCCTGTGTACTTTCCCGGACCGCACGTCCAGCACAGACTGCGGCTCCGTCCCTTGCCCGGTAACCCGTGGATCTCCTCGTAAGGCGGACACTTTACTGCTCCTTTCATGCGGTGCCGCCTACGGGAGGCGGCCATCTCCCCGAACGTTTTTCGTCCAGGCCCCTTTGTTTTTCCTCGTGCTCAAAGCGTCCCGCGGACGGCTTAACGGGGACTTAATCGGATCCGGACGCATTTCCCCTAATGGACGCCGGGCCGGTGAAGCCGGAAAATTTAAATCATCTGGGGCGCACCTGCGTGTCCCGGTTCCGCGGCAGCATGGTTCGCCCGGCAGGCTTGCGGCGGAGGTGCTTGGGATGGGTGCACTTTGGATTCGGGCTTTGGGGCCGCTGGATCTCAGCGTCGATGGCACGCCTGTAGCCCTTGGTGCCGGCCAACAGCGCAAAGTCCTCGCGTTCCTGGCTCTCCGCGCCAATTCCGTAGTCACGACAGACGCCCTGGTCGAAGCCCTCTGGCCAGGCAGCCCGCCGCGCAAGCCCGTGCCGCAACTGCAGGTGTACGTCGCCACCCTTCGCCGAGTCCTAGACCCAGACCGTCCCAAGGGAGAACCTTCCCGGCGCCTGGCCAGCCGTTCGGGCGGCTACGTCCTTTCCGTCGACGGGGAAGAACTGGATCTCTTGAGTTTCCATGAGCAGGTCACCGCCGGGGAGCGGGCCGTTGAAGACGGTGACCTGGAACGGGGCGCTGAATACCTCCGTGAAGGGGTGGGGCTCTTCCGGGGACCCGCTTTCCCCGACCTTGCCGACGTGGAGTTGGTGCGGCCGGAACTGGAAGCGCTTGAGGAGGTAAAGCTGAACCTGTATCAGGACCTGTTCGACGTGGAGCTTGCCCTGGGCCGCCACAGCTCGGTCATTGGCGAGCTGCACTCGCTGGTGGCCCAGCACACGTACCGGGAAAGGCTGTGGGCATCCCTGATCCTTGCCCTGTATCGGTCCGACCGGCAGGCTGATGCCCTGGCTGCATGCCGGGAAGCTCGCATGGTCTTCACCCACGAACTGGGCCTCGACCCAGGCCCGCGCCTCCGTGCGCTGGAGGCCGCTGTGCTGCAGCAGGACCCAGCCCTCGACGGCGCCCACCGCAAGCCCCGTCAGCGCGTGGAGAACCTGCCCGCCGAAACGACAGAGCTGGTGGGGAGGGAAACCGAACTAAAGGAACTGTGCACCCTCTTCACGAACCGCAGTTGCCGGTTGGTGACCGTCACCGGACCGGGTGGCACGGGAAAGACGCGGCTTACGCTGGCCGCCGCGCGGCAGCTGCTGCCCCGTGCCGCAGATGGCGTCTGCTGGGTGGACCTTGCCCCGCTGACGCAAAAGGAGCAGGTTCCCGCAGCGTTGGCCGGCGCACTCGGGTTGGAAATCGCGGGTGGGGCAGATCCACTCAAGGTTGTGACCCAGTTCCTGCACCAAAGGCACCTGCTGCTGGTCCTGGACAACTTCGAACACGTGGAGGGCGCGTGGCCGGTGGTTGTGGACTTGCTGACGGCCGCCCCGGACCTCCGGGTTTTGGCCACAAGCCGCAGCCCGATCGGCGTGCGGGCCGAGCAAGAATACCCCCTCGGCCCGTTGGCCCTGCCGCCCGCAGACCCCTGCCTTCCCCCTGATCGCCTGCAGGAGGTGCCGTCCGTCAGGCTGTTGTTAGCCAGGGGGCAGGCGGTCCGTCCGGGGTTGACGCTGACGGCAGAGAACAGCAGCTGCGTGGCCCGGATCTGCCGCCGTCTCGACGGCCTGCCACTGGCCATCGAATTGGCGGCAGCCCAATTGCGCCACAGGGATGAGGCAGGGCTGCTTGCGGGCCTCTCGACAAGCCTGGCTGAGCTTCCATCCGCCTTCCGGGACGTACCGGATCGGCAAAAGACCCTGACCGCGACGATCACGTGGAGTCACCAATTGCTCGGCAGGGAAGAACGCGAACTGTTCGACCTGCTCGGGCTCTTCGCCGCTGATCCCTCCGTGGCAGCAGTCAACGGGGTTTTCGCATACCCCTTCCGGATCGACCGCGCCAGCACGGAAGGTTTGCTGGCCGCGCTCGCCCGGCACAGCATGATCCGGTTCTATACCGACCCGATGGGGTCGCTCCGTGTCTCGATGCTGCAACCGATCAGGGAATTTGCCCGCAACCGGATCGCTTCGCGGAAGGACGCTTCGCTGGCCCGCCGCCGTTACGCCGAGTACTACGTGCGCCTCGCCGAGGACATTGGCCCCCTGTTGTGGGGAGAGGAGCAGGTGGCTGCGTTCCGGCTGCTGCATGCCGATGCTCCGGATCTGCGGGGTGCGCTGCTGTGGGCTTCCGGCCCCGACGGCTCGCTCGAGCTGGCTTTGAAGCTGGTCAGCGAACTCTGGCACTACTGGGAACTGACCGGCGTGCTGGAAGAGCCCTGCCGCATCGCCGAACAACTCGTCGCGAGGGCAGAAGACCTTCCGCCGGCACTGACGGCCGGCGCCCTTAGCGGAACTGCAACTCTGTGTTGGCTGCTCGGCCGGAACGAGAGGGCCGCTGACCTGCATCGACGGTCCCTTCGGGCCTTCCAGGAGGCACACGACCAAAGCGGCGTGGCGTGGGCAACCGTGTGCCTGGCTGTGCAGGCGGCGGAGTTGGGCGACGTCGAGGCCGCCAGGGCACTCGCAACTGAAGCTGCCGAGCATCCCCAGGCACGCCCACGAACCCGCCTTGCCGCCGTCATGATCCTTGGGTTGCTAGCCTTCTATGCTGGCGATACTGCCAGCGCCCAGGAACCTTCACATGAAAGCGTGCGGCTGGCCCGTGCTCTAGGGGACCGGTGGGTACTCGGCGTCGCTCTCATCAACCGTGCCGATGTGGTCCAACTTGCCGGCGATTACGACAAGGCAGAGCAGCTCCTGCACGAAGCCCTTCACACGGCGCTGGAACTAGGTGCAGAAGGCTACATGGTCAATGTGCTTGAGTCTCTTGCGGGCGTCTATGTGGACCAGGGCCGGGACCAGCTGGCCATCCGGATTCTTGGCGCCGCCGCGGCCTACCGGGCCGACCGCGGCCACCCGCTGGCGGCGGCGGAACGCCAACGCATTGAAGCGATGATGGCCCGCGCCCGTGCCACAGTCGGGCCCATCGGCTTTGCCCTCAACTGGGCCGAGGGACAGGCTTTGACCCTCCGCCGGGCACTCCGGGAGGTGCATCCCGACACCGACACAGCCAGCCTGCCGGACGCAGGGAACCCCCATCAACTTCCCGCCAACGTTGGCATTACTGTGGGACCGCGGGCCACCACCACGGCACCGTGGTAGCGGCTGTACGGGTCAATACCGGGTGGGCACCGGAGTTCCCTTTTCGACACGCATAAAAGCGGACGCCACCTGAATACGGGTAGCGCCCGCTCTTTTGCGTCTGGGAAGCCCGGACGCCTACTGGAACACGAGTACCAGCTTGGGTGGGGTTGTGGTTTCCCTGGAACCAAAGTCGGCTCCGTCGCTGCTGGAGGCGTTGAGGCCAAGCGACAGGAGGCCGCCGAGCTCGCCTTGCAGGTCTGCCGCCGTCAGTGTCACCTCGTAGTTGGTGTTCACCGATACCGGTCCTAGGCTTCCCAACAGCCCGGTGCCAAGTGCCGGCCGGTTGCTGTACGTAAGGGCGGTCTCGACCCACGAGTCGTCCGCCACCAGCCTTACGTTCTGCTTACCGGAAGAGCCGCTGGTCGTCGCCCGCAGCTGGAGTTTGGCGCTGACGATCGTCTTTCCGGCATATGGCGTCAGGTCGAACTTCAGGTAAGCGTTCTCCACCGGGCTGTTGTCCACGGCGAGCTTAGTCGCAGTCCCGTAGTTCGTCGTCGTCGAGGCACTGGACACGTAGGTGTCCGCTGTGGCCGTCAACGTCACCGTCTCGCCTGGCGCTGGAGCCGCCGCCGTCGTAAAGTCCCACGTCTTGGTGACGACGGTATTACCGGCGGTGTCCTTCGCTCCGTTGACGCGCGCGGTGTACTGCGTAGCGGGCTTGAGGTCAGCTGCAGGATCCAGAGTGGCGGTGTTGTTGGTGAGTGTCACCACAGCGTCCACAGGAGTGGTTGACGCACCTTCAGACAGCGTGACCGTCGACCCGTTGACCGTCGCCGCATCCATGGGCTCGGAGAAGGTGACCGTGACATTTCCGTTGACCGGTGCGTTGGGTGCGTTCTCCGCCGGGGTCACCGAGGTCACTGTCGGTGCGGTGGAGTCACCGGGAGGCGGCGTCCCCCCGCCCGAGAGTTCGAGGACCAGCTTGGGCGGGGTGGGAGTCTCCTTCGAACCGAAGTCCGCCCCGTCGCTGCTGGTGGCATTGATGCCAAGCGACAGAAGGCCGCCCAGCTCGCCCTGCAGGTCAGATGCAGAAAGCGGGACTTCGTAACTGGTGTTCGACGCGACCGGCCCAAGGCTTCCCAGCACCGCAGTGCCCAGGGCCGGCCGGTTGCCGTACGTCAGGCCAGTCTCGGTCCAGGAGTCGTCCGCAACCATCCTGACGTTCTGCTTACCCAGAGAGCCGCTGGTCGTCGCCCGCAACTGGAGCTTCGCGCTGACGATCGTCTTTCCTGCGAATGGGGTCAGGTCGAACTTCAGGTAGGCGTTCTCCACCGGGCTGTTGTCCACGGCGAGCTTCGTCGCCGTTCCGTAGTTCGTCGTCGCCGCGCCGCTCGAAACGTAAGCGTCTGCAGTCGCAGTCAGCGTCTCGGTCTGGGGTGCTGACGTGTCGATCACCCATGTCCGTTCGGCGGGAGTCTGGTCGGCGTTGCCGGCCGCGTCGGTGGCGCGTACCGCAAAGGCGTGCGAGCCAGCCGCGAGGCCGGTGTAGCTCTTCGGCGACGTACATGCTTCGAAGGCGCCGCCATCCAGCTTGCACTCGAAAGTGCCGGGTTCCGTGGCGGTAAAGGTGAACTCCGCCGACGTGCTGCCGCTGGTGCCCGACGGGCCGCCGGTAATGGAGGTGTCCGGAGGTGTGGTGTCCGGGCCGGGATCTCCGCCGCCGCCGTCTGCCCCGATCAGGCGGGGGTCAAAGGAGGTGTCCACAAGGAGCTTAGGACTGAATCCATCGGCAATCTGCTGCCAGGAAACCAGCTTGTGGTTCTGGTTGCCGCTGATGCCGTTGCCGGTGTCGGTGTTGTTGTGGTCTTGGCTGGTGAATAGCCCGGCGGGGAAGGAGGGCCCGAGTGGGAAGTTGGTGACGTCGATCCCGTCCTGGCCGTTGACGCCGTCGACGCCGCCTCCGGAGACGATCTTGAAGTGTCCCACGTAGGCGTTGTCACCCCGGTTGTAGACCGCGAAGTTGGAGCCGCCCTGACTCGACACAATGAGATAACCGGTGCCCTGGCGGCCGTAGTAGATCGCGGTGTTCTTTATGTTGTCCACGATCCGGCCGCCGGTGGCCACAGTCCGGTCCACAAGGCTGCGGGTGGCGCCGTCACCCGGCTCAGCGCCATACCGCCACACGCCCACTTCTTCCTCCGACACGTAGAGGCGCTGCAGCTCATCGTCGGCTGAAATGCCTTCGGAGCTGTCGCCGTTGTCGAAAGAGCGGACGGCGGTTCCGCGGACCGATCCGGTGGCGCCGTCCAGCTCGAACTGCGTGATCACGTTGCTGTTGAAGTCATGGACGAAGGCATAGTACTTGCCGGAGACGGGGGAGTGGTACATCCCGAAGCCTCGTGGCCTGCCCGGGGTGCTGATGCGTCCCACCTCCGTCAGCGACCGGTCCGCGACGTTCACCTTGTAGAAGCGGACGCCGGTAGAGTCCGCGTTTCGCTCCGTCACGCCAACCAGTGCGATGCGCTCACTGCCCAGCGGAAAGTTGTACCGGAGATCGACGTTGTTCATGCTGCCGTGCAGGTAAAAGTGCAGCTGGCGGCCCGACAAGTCATAGACCCCCACGCCGCCGGTACTCAGTTTGTCCGTCCCGATGACCACGCTCTGCGACGGGTCCGTGGGATGGATCCAGATTGCGGTGTCGTCGGCCGCGTCGCTGGAGCTCGGAACGGGTGTTGTCTCTGCCGTCGGTGTAACGAGAACATCGGCCGCGTGCGCCTGTGGCGCGGCAAGTATCTGAACGCCTGCGAGGGCGGCAACCAAGACCGCGATCGTCAGGAACCGGAGCAACGCAGGAGCGTGGCGCAACGATGGGCCAGCCGCCGGGATGCGTGGAAGATGGATTGTGTGGGACATAGACTTCCTATCCGTTCACCGGTGGTCGGCGGCAGCACCGGGCGCCGGGACACCCTTGTCACGGTGGGCCGATATGGATAAGTCCGGAGTCTATAGATCGGGCAGAGCCCCAGGTAACCACCAGCCGTACCTGTCTTTTGGAACGGCACTACCTGTTTCCAGGCCCTCGCTGCAGCGGTTTTAGCGGGCCGTGTCAACTACCGTGAGCGACGCGGAAATGCTTCCGTGCGGCCCGGATTCCCTGGCACCCCATCTTCCCGAGGCGTAGAAGCTGATCCATGTCGAAAACCATCGGCGCGTCGAGCCTGGTGACAAATCGGTTTTGCAACTTACGCTGTGACTCTTGACACGTGCATGACAGCGGACCTAACGTAGGTGCCGAGTCGTTTTGGCAAAACGATTTTTCACCCTGATCATTCTCATCCTTTCCGTTCGAGAGAAAGTGAGTCGACAGAGATGTCCACTCGTAAATACATCAGCAGGCTCGCCATCGGCGGCATCTGCACCGCCGTCGCACTGGCCGCCTCCGCGTGCGGCGCCGGAGGCCCCGCCGCCAGCACGTCAGGAACGGCCGGCACCAACACAGTCAACGTCCTGGTGGAGGCCGGCGGCCACGCCGAGCTGACCGGCGTTGCCGAACAGTGCAAGAAGGACGCCGGCGTAGACGTCAACTTCGTGGAACTGCCCTACGACGGCATGTTCAACCGGCTCTCCAGCGAATTCTCCTCCGGCGCCGTCTCCTTCGATGTCGCAGCGCTGGACTCCGTCTGGCTGCCCAGCTTCAAGGACGCCCTCCAGCCCATCGACGAAATTTTCACCGACGAGGCCAAGAAGGACATCTTCCCCTCCCTCGTCAAGGAAGCGAACGTGGACGGGCACTTCATCGGCCTGCCCGCGTGGACCAACGCCGAGATCATCCTCTACCGCAAAGACCTCTTCGAAGACGCCAAGAACAAGGCCGATTTCCAGGCCAAGTACGGCTATGAACTCGCTGCCCCCACCACCTGGAAGCAGTACCAGGACATCTCCGAGTTCTTCACCAGGGACGGCATGTACGGCACGGACGTCAAGGGCGGCGTGGAAACCGAATGGCTCGCCCACGTTCTGCAGGCCGGCGGGCCGATGATCCTGGACGAGAACAACAACGTTGTCATCGACAACGACGCCCACAAGGAAGCGCTGGACTTCTACGTCAGCCTCACCAAGTCCGCACCCGCCGGCGCGGCGCAGGTGGATTGGGCCGCAGCCCAGAATCTTTTCAACCAGGGCCAGACCGCCATGACCCGCTTCTGGGCCCACGCCTACCGGCAGATCCCCAAGGATTCACCCGTTGCCGGAAAGGTGGGAACCGCCCCCATGATCGCCGGTTCCGCCGGCATCGGCGGCGTCCCCGGCCCCTGGTACCTTACGGTTCCCAAGGCCACCAAGAACACGGAGGCCGCCAAGAAGTTCGTCCAGTGCGCCTATGACCACAACAGCATGGGCATCGAATCCAGCCTGGGCCTGGCCTCGCGGATCTCCGCCTTTGAGGAGTACCAGGACAAGGAAGGCTACGAAAGCTTCGGTCCGCTGATCGAGACCCTGAACGGCGAGGCCACCGCCACCCGCCCGGCCACGGAGAAGTGGCAGCAGATCGTGGACACCGTCCTGGTCCCGATGCTGCAGAAGGCCGTGGCCGGCGGTGACTCCGCAACGCTGCTCGCAGACGCCAAGAAGCAGATCGAGGACCTCCTCAAGTAAGACCCCCGCGGCCGGTACCTGAACCACCGGTGCCGGCCGCGGCCCCAACCAGCGGAAGAGAAAACCGTGCGCATTTCCGATCGCCGCTTCGCATTGTTCCTGATGACCCCAGCGGCGCTGTTCCTGGCAGTATTCGTGGCCTTCCCGCTGTTCCGCCTGGTGGCGGACAGCTTCTTCAAAATCTCCCCGATCGCCGGCGGCCCCCGCGACTTCGTGGGCCTGGACAACTACGTCCGGGCCTTCGCCTCCGAAGCCTTCACCGGCGCAGGATGGCGGACGCTGGCCTACACGCTGGTGGTGGTCACGCTCGAGTTCGCGCTTGGCCTGGGCATGGCCCTGCTGTTCACCATGCTTGGCCGCAGTTCCCAGATCTGGCGGACCGTGTTCATGTACCCGCTGATGATCGCCCCGATCGTGGCAGGCCTGTTGTGGAAGTTCCTGATGATCGACAACTTCGGCCTTATCGGGACCCTCCTGCACCAGGCAGGCATCCTGTCCAACCCCAACCAGATCGGGTGGCTCTCGGACCCGAACATTGTCTTGTTCTCCGTCGCCATCCCGGACATCTGGCTGACCACCTCCTTTATGTGCCTGGTCCTCTTCGCGGGGCTCCAGAACATCCCGGGGGACCTGATCGAAGCTGCACGCCTTGACGGCGCGCGCGCCCCGGCCATGCTGTTCCGCATCATCCTGCCGCTGCTCCGCCCTGTCATCGCCGTGGCCCTGGTAGTGCGGGGCATCGATGCCGCCCGGGCCTTCGACACCATCCTGATCCAAACCAACGGCGGCCCGCAGTCCGCCTCGGAAACCATGAGCCTGCTGATCTACCGCACCATGATCCGCTTCGGCGATCCCGGCCTGGCAAGCGCCATGGGCACCATCTACCTGCTGGCCATGCTCGCCGTCGCATTCTTTGCGGTGGCCACCATCTGGCGGCCAGGAAAGGACACCTGATGCGCGTCGCAGAAAAAACAACGCACGACGCCGGGACCTCCGCTACGGCGGCCGCGGCACCTTCCGCACGTCCCGCCGTCGTCCGTCCCCTCAGGCGCCGCGGTGTGAACCGGGAAGGCCTGGAAGCAGGCCGGCGCGGCACCCGGACCCTGCTGTGGATCCTCCTCGCCGCAGCCATGGTGCTGTACGGATTCCCCTTCCTGTACCTGCTGTTCACGTCCTTCAAGACGCCCATCGACACCATCGCCGTGCCGCCCACCATCCTTCCCCGGGAATGGACGCTGGAGAACTACACCAACGCGCTGGGCCGGAACGGAGTCCTGGCCTCCTTCATCAACAGCATCCAGACGGCCATCATCAGCACCCTGCTTTCGTTGCTGCTGGCGGTTCCGGCGGCGTACGGCATCACCCGGTACAAAACCCTCAGCGGCAGGATCTTCATCATGGCCGCCCTGGTGACCCGCATGGTGCCCCCGGTGGCCATCGGCATTCCGCTGGCCTCGATGATGGCATCCATGGGCCTGTCCGATACCCCCATCGCCCTGTCGATTGCCCACACCACCATCTCGCTGCCGCTCTCCATCTGGCTGATGGCCAGCTTCTTCGAGGCGGTGCCGAAAGACCTGGAGGAAGCCGCCACCGTGGATGGCTGCAGCAGGCTTGGAGCCCTGTGGCGGGTGGTGATTCCGGTGGTGTCCGGCGGCATCGCGGTCACCGCGATCTTCGCCTTCCTGGCCTCCTGGAACGAATTCCTCTTCGCGCTCCTGATGACGGCCATCCGCTCCCAGACAACGCCCGTGGTGATCGCCAACTTCCAGACCCAGTTCGGCCTGGACTGGGGATCGATGACGGCTCTGGCAGCCGTGTACTCCATCCCGGTCATTCTTCTTACCCTGCTCCTGCAGCGCAAGATCGTGGCCGGCATGACGCTCGGCGCGGTCAAGGGCTGAACCACCAACAACAGAACGAAGAAGATGAGCAACAGGAACATCGGCATCAAGGACGTGGCTGTGGCCGCGGGCGTCTCAGTAACAACTGTGTCCCACGTCCTGAATGAGGTTGCCTACGCCCGGGTCAGTCCCGAAACCCGGGACAAGGTCCGGTCCGCTGCCGAGGAGCTGGGTTATGGCCCCAACCGCCTGGCCCAGGCCTTGCGTACGCAACGGACCGGGATGCTGGGGCTGGTGAGCGAGGATATCGCCACCACGCCACACGCGGGCCGGATCATCCTCGGCGCCGACGAGGCCGCCAAAGCCCGCGGCTACAACCTCATGATCATCAACACCTCCGGCTCGGCCAGCCTCGAATCCCGGCAGGCAGACATCGAGGCCCTCCTGGAACGACGGGTGGACGGCATCCTCTACGCCACCATGTACCACCGCAACGTGGAGCTGCCGGCCAACCTCGGCAGCGTGCCCTCGGTCCTTGTGGACTCGGTGGCCACTGGAGGAAAGATCACAGCTGTGATCCCGGACGAGGAAGGCGGCGCGCGGGCAGCCGTGGGCGCGCTCCTCGAAGCGGGCCACACCCGGGTGGGCTTCCTCAACAACACCGATGACGTCCCCGCGACCCGCCAGCGGCTCCACGCTTTCCGGGCGGCGCTGACGGAAGCGGGGCTCGATGGCGACGCGGCACCGGTCGAGTCCGAGGCCTCCGAGGTGGACGGCGGCTACGCGGCGGCCCTGCGGATCCTGTCGCCCAGGGACCGTGCCGCTATGCCGACGGCATTGTTCTGCTACAACGACCGGATGGCCATGGGTTCGTACCGTGCCGCTGCGGAGCTGGGGCTCAGCATCCCGGGCGACCTTTCCGTGGTGGGCTTCGATGACCAGGAACTGATTGCCGCCAACCTGAACCCGGGCCTCACCACCGTTGCCCTGCCCCACTACGAGATGGGTGCCTGGGCCACCGAGCACCTGATTGACGCCGTCGAGGGAAAGACCGATCTTGCCCTCATGGCACTGCACCCGACCATCCTGGGCTGCCCCCTGGTGCGCCGCGATTCCATCGCGGCTCCACGGCACTAGCCAGCCAGCCCCTCCACGTCCGAAAAGGAACGCCAGACATGTCCAGTTGCCTTGACGCAGCAATCCCGGAAACAACCCGGCACGCAACCTCCAGGTTCCGGCCAGCCATCCACTTCACGGCAAGGGATACCTGGCTCAACGACCCCAACGGCCTGGTTTACTACGGCGGCCTGTACCACCTCTTCTTCCAGAACAACCCGTACGGCAGCGTCTGGGGCAACATGTCCTGGGGCCACGCCACCTCCCGCGACCTGCTGCACTGGACGGAACACCCTGTTGCCATTGCCTGCGACGAGGAGGAGGACATCTTCTCGGGGAGCGTGGTGGTGGACCACGGCAACACCTCCGGTTTCGGCACTGCGGACCACCCCGCACTGGTAGCCATCTACACCAGCGCCTACAAAGCGGCGTCCGAACACCACGGCACGCAGGCCCAGTCCCTGGCCTACAGCACGGACGCAGGAATGACCTGGCGGAAATACGACGGGAACCCCGTTCTCAGCAGGAACTCCGCGCACTTCCGCGATCCCAAAGTCTTCCGGTACCAGGGGGAGCGGGGCGCCGGCTGGATCATGGTCGCCGTCGAGGCGCAGCACCAAAAGGTGGTCCTCTACCGTTCAGATGACCTCAAATCCTGGGAATTCCTGAGCGACTTCGGACCGGCCAACGCGGACCAGGGCGAGTGGGAGTGCCCGGACCTCTTTCCCCTGATGGTGGACGGGGACCCGGACAACACCAAATGGGTGCTGATCGTCAACGTCAACCCGGGAGCCGTGGCCGGCGGTTCCGGCGGCCAGTACTTCGTAGGGACGTTCGACGGCGTCCGCTTCGTCCCGGACGCCGGCTCACTGGCGGCGCCGGCGGGGGTCAGCGCCCTGGATGATCCTGCCGCAGCCGCTGCGGCGCTGCAGCAATGCCTGTGGCTGGACTGGGGACGCGACTGTTATGCCTCGGTGTCCTTCAGCGACGCCCCCGACGGCCGGCGCATCATCATCGGCTGGATGAACAACTGGGACTACGCCAACCAGCTGCCCACCGCCCCGTGGCGGTCCTCAATGACCCTTGCCCGCGAACTGCGCCTCACAGAAATCAACGGCTCCGCCCGCCTGATCCAGCAACCGGTCCTTCCCCCTGCCCGCGCGGAAGAAGCTGTCCACGCGGTCATCGGGCAGATGGACGCAGTCGCCTTTGATCTGAGGGATTCAGCCTTCCGGCTGCCTGATGCGGTACCCGGCAGCGCCCACATCATCGAGGCAGAGATACTGACCGGAAGCGCCAGCCACGTGGCTTTCCACCTGTTCGGGGACAGTGAGGGAAGCGCTGGGACCCTGCTGACCTACCACGCGGCGGCCAATCAGCTCGTCCTGGACCGCCGGCTGTCGGGCAACACGGGCTTCCACGAGAAGTTTCCCTCCGTGGAAGCCGCCCCGCTGGTCCTGGAGGACGGCGCACTAAAGCTGCAGATCGTCGTCGACCATTGCTCGGTGGAGGTGTTCGCGCAGGACGGCCAGGTTGTCCTGACCGACCTTGTTTTTCCTGAAGAGGGACATACCGGGAACCGGCTGACGGTCAGCGGCGGGCAGGCAACCATCCGGACACTCACCGTCACGGCACTCAACTAAGCGCACCCACTCAGAGGAAGGCCCAACATGCCAGCAGCCCAGCAAACCCGCCATGACACCACAGCGCCCTTTGAGGTGGTTGTTGTCGGTGAAGCCCTCGTGGACATCGTCGTCTCGCCCCAAGGCACCAGGGAGTACCCCGGCGGATCTCCGGCCAACGTTGCCTACGGGCTCGGACGGCTGGGAGTGGACACAGGACTGTTGACCTCGATCGGCGACGACCACTATGCGGCCCTCATCAGGCAGCACCTGGGGAACGCCGGGGTGGGCTTTCTGCCCGGTTCCCTCCGCCGGGGCGGAACAGCCACGGCAACTGCGGTCCTGGCTACCGACGGTTCGGCGCAGTACGACTTCGACGTGCAGTGGGACCTACCGCGGATCGCTCCGGCTGCCCTGCCCAAAATCCTGCACACCGGCTCGATAGCTACGTTCCTGGCACCGGGGGCAGCGGTGGTAAGGGAGCTCCTGGAACAATCACACCAGCGCTGCGTGGTCACCTACGATCCCAATATCCGTCCTTCACTGCTTGGCAGCCACCTCGAGGCAAAAACCATCTTTGAGGAACTGGTGCAATTTACGGAGGTGGTGAAACTCAGCGACGAGGACGCACGGTGGCTGTATCCGCGGCTCTCCCTGGAAGACACCGCGCAACGCATCCTCGGACTCGGGCCACGGCTGGTCGCCGTCACCAGGGGAGCGGAGGGATCCCTGCTCACAACCAGGGACGCACGCGTGGACGTCCCCTCGGTTCCGTCAGCCGTCGCGGATACCATCGGGGCAGGGGACTCGTATATGTCCGCGCTGATCTACGGGCTCCTCATGCGTGGCGCAGAAGGTCTGGCGCCGGCAGTACTCGAATCGCTGGGACGGATGGCAGCGAAAGCGGCGGCAATCACCGTACGCCGCCCGGGCGCCCAACCGCCAACATCAGAGGAACTCCAACGGGACCTCCCGGAGCACCAGCCGGTGGCCCCATAAACCCTGCTATCAGGCTGACGAACCACAACATCAAGGGAAGAAAGCATGTCAAGCAACAACTACTACGACGTGACAGCGTGGCCAATCGGCAACCCGTCCAAGGACATCGGCGAAGTCATCAACAGCATCATCGCCGACATCAAGGGCCGGCAGGCCGCCACCGATGTGGACGACGGCGGGAAGCCCGGCGCTGTGATCTACCTTCCGCCGGGGGACTACCACCTCCGCACGCAGGTGGTCATCGACGTCAGCTTCCTTCGGATCCAGGGCTCGGGGCACGGCTTCACGTCATCGAGCATCCGCTTCAATGTTCCCGAAGACGAATGGCCTGATCTGCATGAGCTGTGGCCCGGCGGGAGCCGTATTATTGTTGACCTTCCCGCCGGCGGGGACGGGGAGGAATCCACGGGAGCCGCGTTCTATGTTGAGCGGAGCGGGAGCCCGCGGATCAGCTCGGTGGAGTTCTCCAACTTCTGCATCGACGGGCTGCACTTCATCCCGGACGGCTCAGGAGTGCCCGCAGAAAACACCTACGTCAACGGCAAAACCGGCATCTACGTCGCAAGTGCCAACGACTCATTCCGCGTGAACGGCATGGGGTTCATTTACCTCGAAAACGCCCTCACCATCCACAACGCGGACGCACTGTCCATTCACGACAACTTCATCGCCGAATGCGGAAGCTGCATCGAGCTGCGCGGCTGGGGACAGGCATCAAAAATCACCGACAACCTGATCGGTGCAGGCTTCAAGGGCCGATCCATCTATGCCCAGAACCACGGCGGGCTGCTGATCACCGCGAACAACGTCTTCCCCCGAGGTGCGAGCAGCATCCACTTTGACGGCGTCACCCGGTCAAGCGTCACCAACAACCGACTGCATTCGTTCTACCCGGGGATGGTGGTCCTCGAGGGCAACAGTTCGGAAAACCTGGTGGCCACGAACCACTTCCTGCGGGACCACGAGCCGTGGACGCCCTTCCTGGGAGTGGACAACGGGTTGGACGACCTCGCCGGACTTCTGAGCGTCAGCGGCAACAACAACTCAGTGGTGGGCAACCACTTCTCGCAGGTCATCGACTCGCAGACCATCCGTCCGGCGGGTGCGAGGCCTGTCATCATCCGGTTGAAGGCGGGTACCGGCAACTTCGTCTCCAACAACCACGTGGTGGCACTGGACGTGGATTCCACGTCCAGTGATTCCTGCTTTGAAGCCCAGGTGGACGCCCTGCTGGCCACCAAGGCTTCGGAGGGCCTCGCCGTTACCGCCGTGATGGTCGATCCGGGGTCAGCCCGGAACACCATCCTTGATTCGGGAAGTGATGCCCAGATTATGGCAGACAGGGCAGTAAATGCCTTCAGGCCGACACCCACGGTAGGTTTCTAAATGGCAGCTGCGCCTGTGGCAGGGTAAACAATCTGCCATCACCGGCGATGAGGACGTGGGAGACAGATGAGCAACAAGAACATCGGCATCAAGGACGTGGCGCAAGCGGCGGGGGTGTCCGTGACCACTGTCTCCCACGTCCTCAACAACGTCAGTTATGCACGCGTCAGTCCCGAGACCAAGGAAAAGGTCAGGGCCGTCGCTGAAGAGCTGGGCTACGAACCCAACCGGCTGGCCCAAGCGCTGCGGACGCAGCGGACGGGCATGCTGGGGCTGCTGAGCGAGGATATTGCCACCACACCGCATGCCGGCCGAATCATCCTGGGCGCAGATGAGGCCGCCAAGCGGCGCGGTTACAACCTCATGATCCTTAACACGTCCGCTTCCGCCAGCCTGGAATCCAGGACGGCCGACGTCGAGGCGCTGCTGGAGCGCAGGGTGGACGGCATCCTCTACGCCACCATGTATCACCGCAACGTGGAGCTGCCCCCAAACCTGGACAGCATCCCATCGGTCCTGGTGGACTCCGTGTCTGCCAGCGGAAATATCTGTGCGGTGATTCCGGACGAGGAAGGCGGCGCCCGGACGGCCGTAACTGCCCTGCTGGACGCAGGCCACCGGCGGATCGGCTTCCTGAACAACACCGACGACGTCCCGGCAACACGCCTGCGCCTCCAGGGCTTCCGGAGGACACTGGAGGGGGCAGGGCTCGACGGCGGCAACGCGCCGGTGGAGTCTGCGCCGTCCGAGGTGCACGGCGGCTATGAGGCGGCCCGCCGGATGCTCGGCCGCAGCGACAGGCCCACAGCCCTGTTCTGCTACAACGACCGGATGGCCATGGGTGCCTACCGTGCGGCCGCTGAGCTGGGGCTGGCCATCCCGACCGAGCTTTCCATCGTGGGGTTCGATGACCAGCAACTCATCGCCGCCAACCTCCACCCGGGCCTGACCACGGTGGCCCTTCCGCACTACGAGATGGGTGCCTGGGCAACGGACCAGCTCATCGACTCCATCGAGGGCAAGAACGATCTTGCCAGCATGGCGCTCCGCCCGACCGTGCTGGACTGCCCGTTGGTCATCCGCGATTCCATCGCAGCTCCCGGGGCCTAGCCTGAAAACCCACCTTGTGGCGGCGGGAGGTAAGGAGACGACGGCGGCCGCGTCCCGCCGTCGTACGGGGGGCCTCCCGGGAACTCCAAGCAGTGCTGGGTACAATCGACCACTAAACGAACACTGCTTTGCCGGAGGTACGGAGAAACAATGTCGGAATGGCTCGAAGTCGGCGCGGACAACTATGTGCTGGTCACCGAAGGATCGCTTCTGAACACGGGACTGGTGGTGGGGTCCGAGCGGGCCATGGTGATTGATACCGGCTGCGGCCCCCGGCAGGGACGGGAGATCCTGGACGCAGTACGGGAAAAGACCCAGCTGCCGCTCGTGGTGGTGAACACCCACGCCCATTACGACCACTTCTTCGGCAACGCGGTGTTCGCCGAAGCCGGGGTCACCGAGTTCTGGGCGCACCAGAACTGCGCCACCGAAATCGAGGAGCGCGGGGACCTCCAGCGCCGTTTCGTGGGAACCCTCGAGCCGGAAATGTCCACCGGCGAGGGCCAGAACGTGGAACTCGTGGTCCCCAACGCCATCGTCAAGGACCAGCCGGTGCTGGTGGACCTGGGCGGGCTGACCGCCACCCTGTTCTACCTGGGCCGCGGCCACACCGACGGCGACCTGGTGGTGGGCACCCCCACCACCCTGTTCGTGGGCGACCTCGTGGAGCAGGGCGCCCACCCGTCCTTCGAGGACTCCTACCCTGAAGAGTGGGCGGATGCCCTCCGGCACATCTCAGCGCTGCGCCACCGCTACGAGTTCCTGATTCCCGGACATGGCAAGCCCTGCAGCGACCAGTTCGTCAAGACGATGGCCAACACTCTGAGCACCGCGGTCCGCCAGGCACGCCAGTCCATCCGGGACACCCCGGATGACGCCACTAAGGCCATCCCCGTCCTGCCGTACGGGCCGGAACAGTCCCGCTGGTTCATCAAACGCCTGCAGGAAACCCGCCGGGAGCAGTAGTACGGGAGCCGGACTCAGTCGTCGAAGTGCGTGCGCACGTCCCGGCTCCCTGAGACGCCCGCCACCACTTCTTCGGCAACCGCAGCCAGTTTCTGGTTGCGGTTGCTGGAAACCGCCATCAGGATCTTCATGGCCTCATCCTGCGTGCACCGGTTTTGTCCCATGATGATGCCCGCGGCCAGGTCGATGATGGTCCGCTTCTCCATGGCAGCCCGCAAGTCTTTGGTGAGTTCATCCTTGGCTGCAATCCTGACCGCCAGGGCCATCGCCTGGCCCGCCGATTCGGCGAAGGCTGTGGCCCTGGCGATCATCGGCTCGGTGAGCGGCGCGGCGGGGGAGGCAAAGAGGTTCAGCGCCGCTGCCGCGTTTTCTCCGGGATCCAGCGGAACACCGAGGCAACTGCCGCATCCGGCCGCGGCCAGCGCCCGGCTGTACTTGGGCCAGCGGGAATCGGTAGAGACGTCCGCCAGCAGCACCGGCCTGCCGGTCTTCAGGGCCTCGGTACACGGCCCGCCGCCAACAGCCTGCTCAATCTCGTCCAGGCGCACAGCAACCTCGCTGCTGCCGGCAATCGTGACCGGACGCTTTTGCCGCCGCAACGTGACGGCACACTCAACTTTTGCCCCCGCCGCCTCCGTCATCACCTCGGCCCCGAGGGCGGTCAAACGGTTGAGGAAACTCCTGAGGTCCTCGAACGTGGCCAGGAGGCCCTGGAGCTGATCGTAATCGCTCTGAACTTGATTGAAGGCCATGGGAACACCATAGGAATCTGGCCCCCTGGAAGCAATGAGTGCTGCTGCGCTGAGGACGGCGTGGAACCGGCGCCCCAGTGGTGGGGATTAGTAAAACGAGTAGCGATTACTCGGGCCCTTAGCACCCGCGGTTGCCTAGGTTCGATGCATGGCAGAAGTTATCAACCGCAAGCACGGCCGCCGCAGAATGGCCAAGGAGCCCAAACGCGGCATCCAACCGTACGTGATCGTCAACCTTGTCCTGGCGGTCGGCCTCGTCATCGCCGCATTCGCCCTGACACGGTAGGCGGAGTGGGGCTTTGGGCCCATACGTTGGATACGCCGGCGTGGCAGGATATTCCCCAGGTGGATGGTACTGCGGCCGTCCTCCCGGGAGGCAGGACTTGATGGCGGCTGACAATCCCCGGAAATCGTCCGGCACACGCCGGCGTGGGTCAATCGCGCTGGCCTGCATTGCGGCAGCTGTCCTTGCCGGGTGCCAAACCGCGCCAAGCCCGGCGCCTGGTCCACCGTCCTCCGGGGGCGCGGACGGAAAACTGGGCCACGTGTTTGTGATCAACCTCGAGAACAAGTCGTACGACAAGGTGTGGGGCCCGGATTCGCCCGCCCCGTACCTCGCCAAGACCCTGCGGAAACAGGGCGTGCTGCTGACGGAGTACTACGCGATCGGCCACTCATCGCTGCCCAACTACATCGCGCAGCTCTCCGGGCAGGGCCCCAACCCGGCGACCAGCAGCGACTGCCACACCTACGAGGCCTTCACCGCCACCGGGACGGCCGCCCCGGGCCAGGTGCAGGGCAGCGGCTGCGTCTACCCCGATTCGGTCCCCACCCTGGCCGGCCAGCTCAGCCAGGCAGGCAAGTCCTGGAAGGGCTACATGGAGGACATGGGAACACCGTGCCGCCACCCGGAGATCGGCGGGAAGGACCCCAACCAGAACGCCAGCGCCGAGACCCAGTACGCCACCCGGCACAATCCGTTTGTGTACTTCACCTCCATCACGTCCTCGCCCGAATGCCAGGAGAACGTGGTGGACTTCAGCAACCTGGCCGCTGACCTTACCTCCCTGGACACCACGCCCAACCTGTCCTACATCAGCCCCAACCTGTGCAACGACGGCCACGACGACCCCTGCCACGACGGCTCCAAGGGCGGCCTGCCCAGGGCCGACGCGTGGCTCAAGAAGCACGTCCCGGACATCCTGGCCTCCGCCGCGTTCCAGAAGGACGGGGTCCTGGTCATCACCTTCGACGAGGCCAAAGGTAAGGAAAGCGCCGCCTCCCCGCAGCCCGGAGGCGCCGGTGGGGGCCGCGTGGGTGCGCTGGTCCTGTCCCCACAGGTCAAAGCCGGCAGCACATCAGAGCGTGCCTATAACCACTACAGCCTGCTGGGCAGCATCGAGGACATCTTCGGCCTGCCCCACCTCGGCTACGCCGCCGCCCCGGGGCTGAACCGCTTTGGCAGCGACGTCTACACCAACGGTTCCTGACTGCGCGGCAGCAAACATACGCGGCGCCAAACATGCGCGGCACCCCGCCTGGCCAGTACGACGGCGGCCGCGCACCGCCGTCGTACGCCTCCTGTCTCGCACGGCGCACCTTCCCGCCCCGACTGGGCTGGGGCTACCACTCAGGGCTTTCCCAGCCCGCCCGGCCTAGGATGTTCCCCATGATGCTTGCCCAGGAGGCGAAGTCCGCTGCCGTGGTGATCAACGCCGGGGCGCGCCTGGGATCGGCGGGGCCGGCGCCGGCGGTGGACATGCTGCGCAGCGCGGGCCTGCGCATCTCAGCTGTCCACCAGGTCCTGTCCGGCACCGAGCTGGACGGAACCCTGGACCGGGTGGTTGCCGAGGGGCACGACCTCGTGGTTGTTGGCGGCGGTGACGGGACGGTGTCCTTCGCCGCCGGCCGGCTCGCCGGGACGGGGATTGTGCTGGGAGTCCTGCCGCTGGGGACGGCCAACGACCTTGCCCGCACCCTCGAAATCCCGGCCGATCTGCCCGGAGCGTGCGCTGCCCTGGCGGGCGGGAAAGTGGTGGACATCGACATGGGGCGGGTCAACGGCCACCCGTTCCTGAACGTTGCCTCCGTGGGCCTCTCGGTGGGTGTCACCGAAACCCTCAGCCCCCGCCTCAAGCGGTACCTCGGCCCGGTGGCCTACGGTGTTGCCGCCGTCCGCGCCTATGCCCGGCACCAGCCGTTCCGGGCCCGCCTCGAGTTCCCGGACGGGGACCATGAAACGCTGGAGCTTGAGAACCTGCTGCAGGTGGCGGTCGGCAACGGCCGGCACTACGGCGGCGGCAACGCGGTCTCGCCCACGGCCGGCATCGACGACCACCTCTTGGACGTCTACGCCATCCCGGGGGCGCCGCTCCGGGAGCACATCAGGATTGCCCGGATGCTCAAGAACGGCAGCTTCGTGGAGCGCGACGGCGTGCACCACCTGACCTGCCAGCGCGTCCGCCTGGTCACCGAGCCGCTGATGCCGGTGAACCTCGACGGCGAAATCGCCACCGCCACGCCCGCCGACTTCACCATCGAGCGCAACGCCGTGCACGTGGTTGTGCCGCAGGAAAGCACCAGCGCCCGGTTCGACGGGTAGTTCCCTGGTGACGTACGACGGCGGCCGCGCGCCGCCGTCGTACGCTTCAGTCCTGCAGCTGGTCAGGCGTCCATGCTTCCCGCCGGCATCTTCCCCTGCTCCTTGACGGTGCCGCCGCGGCCGCCCGCCGGCTCCTTTGTGCCGCCGTCCATGCTCCCGCCCGGCATGCCCGCGGGCTGCTGATGGCCGTTGGTGGTGACGCTCTCCTCCATGGTGCCGGCCGGCATCTCCACCGTTTGTTCCAGGGCGCTGGCCGTGTCCCCGCCGCCCTCCCCGGTCATGGACGCGGCGCCTGATGCCCCGGTGGACTCCTCGGTCAGGAACGGCCTGGTCTGCCACTTGTGCCAGAGGGCGTTGTCCGTGCCGCGGACGAAAACCTCCAGGCGGCCGTCGGCGTTGGTGCCCACGGTGATGTTGGATGTGAGGATGCCGCCCAGGGAGTGCCAGTCGGACCAGCCGCTGTTGGGTGCGGTCTGCCATTTGTGCCAGAGGGCGTTGTCCGTGCCCCGCACGAAGACCTCCAGGCGGCCGCTCGCGTTCCTGCCCGCAGCGATGTCCGACGTCAGCAGCCCGCCCAGGGACCGCCAGTCGGACCAGCCGCTGTTGGGTGCGGTCTGCCATTTGTGCCAGAGGGCGTTGTCCGTGCCGCGGACAAAGACCTCCAGGCGGCCGTCGGCGTTGGTGCCCACGGTGATGTTGGATGTGAGGATGCCGCCCAGGGAGCGCCAGTCGGACCAGTTGCCGTTGGGCGCGGTCTGCCATTTGTGCCAGAGGGCGTTGTCCGTGCCCCTGGCGAAAATCTCCAGCCGGCCGTCCGCGTTCCTGCCCACTGCGATCTCGGAGGTGATCACCCCGCCCAGGGAGCGCCAGCCGGCCCAGTTGCCGTTCGGGGCGGTCTGCCAGCGGTGCCACACGGCGCCGTCGTTGCCGCGGGCGAAGACTTCAAGCCGTCCGTCCGCATTACGCCCCACCGCCGCGGGTCCCGTGATGCCGCCGCCCAGGGAGTTCCAGCCGGCCCAGTTGCCGTTGGGGGTGGTTTGCCATCGGTGCCAGAGGGCGTTGTCCGTGCCCCGGGCAAAGATCTCCAGCCGGCCGTCCTGGTTGTTGGCTGCGGCTATCTCGGAGGTGATCACCCCGCCCAGGGAGTTCCAGCCGGACCAGTCGCCGCTGGGGGTGGTCTGCCAGCGGTGCCACACGGCGCCGTCGGTTCCCCGGGCGAAGGCCTCCATCCGGCCGTCCTTGTTGTTGGCCACGGTCACGTCCGAGGTAATGATGCCGCCCAGGGAGTTCCAGCCGGACCAGGCGGCAGGGGCAGCCGGGTACAGGGCCCGGAAACCGTCAATGTCGTCCTGGGTGAGGGCGCGCTTGGTGAAGTTGGCGGAGACGGTGGGGGCCATCACGGCGTTCGCCACGCTGGTATGCGCGAGCCCCACAATGTGGCCGAACTCGTGAAGTGCCACCGTCTCGATATCGAAAGCGCTGGCCACGGCGCCGACGCTCCACACATGCTCGCTGTCATCGAAGTGGACCGGTTTGGGCAGCGTGGTGGTGATGACGCTGCAGCCCGGCGGGAAGTCGGCGTGGGCCAGGACGCCGCCCACCATGGAGTGGTCCGGGTCCGCGGCAGGGCGCCACCCGATGCGGATGTCCGGGCTGGAGCCCACGGCCACCTCGGTGAACGTCAGCCCGCCCACGGCCTGCCAGGTCTGGATGGCGCGCCGGATGGCGTCGAACTCGGCGTTCCCGGCGACGTCGTCCGTGCCGGTGTCGAACGCGTACGTCAGGGTCCGGTCCGCCCACGCGCACGTGGTGGAGAAGGCGAGTTCGCCCGGCCGCACATCGGGAAGCCCGCAGCGCGGCCGCATCATGGCTTCGCGGGTGGCGTCGTCGAAAACGCCCGTGACCGGCAGGTGGAAGAACTCCTGGAAACTCCGGAGGGCCCCCTCGGTGGGGTGGTCCAGGACGCCGGGTTCCCTGGGCGTGGCCGGGCCCAGGTAGCCGAACCGCTCGAGGTACGCCTGCACCTTGCTGAAGCCGGCATGGCGCTCGCCGGGGGCCGTGTTTTCGACGGCGGCGAGGTACAAGGCCCCGCGGTACTGCTCTTCAGGCATTGGATTCTCCTTGATCTGTTCTGATGCTTCGCAGGATCTGCAGGGCGACGTCCCGTTGGGCGCCGGCGGGCAGATGGACGACGGCGGTGGCGCGGCCGGGAATGGTGGCGGCAACCGTGCGGGTGCCGCCCTCCTCGAACACGACGAAGTCAGCGATGAGGCTGCCCACGGCTTCCCGCCAGTGTTCGTAGCCCGGCTTGGCTGCATAGCGGGTAAGGGGGTCGGCGAAGAGGCTCGCATCAACGGTCAGGCGGATGCCGGCACCCTCCAGGACAGCGGCGCTGCCTTCGATGCCGTGCTCAGGCGAGGGGGCCAGCGCGCTGGGAACGTCCAGCGCCAGGTCAGCCACCCGGAGGGAACTCCACCCCTGTTTCATTACCCCGTCCTCACATGCGAGGGAACACAGGATCGAGTTGACCAGACGCGCGTTACTGCGCCGTTACTGCTTATCGGAGGCGGCACACTCACTTAATGCGCGGGCCCCCTACTTCACAATTAGTGCTTCCCAGGCGCGAAATTGGGGGACTAGTATCCTCCCATCCGGTGATCGCAAACTAGCCGATACGGAAGCCGAACTTACTGCCAAGTGAGAAATGATGCGGGAGAAACGGGCGTTTGACGGCCCGGCCCGCAGTCCGTCTGCCGATTTACCTAACGCGGTAATGATGCCGACTGCTGAACATTCAATGCCGAGTATTTAGCAAGTTCCACAGCGCGCAGGCCCATTGACTATTTGTGCCCCTGCGCGCCCACATCAATTCGTGAATGGAGTTTCTGATGAAGAAACTGATGGTTTTGTGCGCCCTGTTTTTGGCCTTCTTCGCCGGCGCCACACCCGCGGTTGCTGCTCCACCCAGCGAGGATGTCCTCCTGGATATAACGTTCAAGCCGAAGCAGCTCTGCAGCTACCCGGTAAAGCTTGTGGTCACTGGTAAATCAAAACTCATTGAGCTTCCCGGCGACCGGGTGTTTATTGCCTCTCCTGGCCAGGAAGTAACCATTACCAACCTCAAGACGGGGGAGGAAGCAACCTTCCTCATCACGGGCAGCACCCATGCCGAACTGCAGGCTGATGGCACCACGGAAGTAAAGGTGACCGGACTGAATGTTGTGCTCAATGCACGGGAAGCAAAATCAGAGAAACCGGGAATCTTCCTGCTCGAAGGCAACTTCACCTTTGCCCTCAAAGAAGATGGATCTGAAGAGAGGGTGTTCAGCGGAACCGGAGAGGTAACGGACATCTGCGCCCTGCTCGCCTAAAAGCGCGCTGATCCTTCAGCCCAGCCGGACGACGGCGGCCCCGCGCCGCCGTCGTCCGTATTCCCTTGTACGCGCCCGCACCCCCTACAGCGCCGCTTCAACCGCCCCCAGCGCCTCCAGGACCGGGCGCAGCGCCGTGACCGAGTCGGCCGGCAGCTGGACCTGGGTCCGCAGGGGGATGTCCGCGGGCTCGCCGGGGAGGCTTGCCCCGGCGTAGGCGGGCTCGTCCGCAGGGACGGCGACCCGGCGGACGGCGTCGCCGTCGCGGACGGTGATGACAGCAACCATGCTGTCCGGCAGGACCTCGCCGTCCACCTGCTGCTGGGGCACCGCCGGGGCGCTGTCATTGAGCAGGCCCGCGTCCGCGGCGGCCTGGAACACCCGGCCCGCCAGCTGCCGGTCCACGGCGTGGGAGGTTTCGTCATCCCCGGCGTGCTGCAGCTCGTCCACCACGCTCCGCTGGGCGGCCCCGTCCCCGTGGACGGCCAGCCGGTACACGTAGCGTTCACCCGGCGCGCCGCCGCTGACCTCGAACGAGACTTCGGTGTCCGCCGCACGTTCCGGCGCCGCACCGACGCCGGCCATGCCGCGCAGCCGCTGCAGGACGGCGGCGCGCGGTTCCGGCCTGAGTTTGTCGATGTTCTTCAGCGTCATGGCGCCCTCCTCGGGGACCTCGGGCGGCTCCGATGCACCGGCAGCGGGATTGTGGCCGGAACCGTGGAAACCGGTGATCCGGTTGTAGTGGCGGGCCACCGTCTCGGTGTTGTCCGCCATGACGGTGCCCGTGTCCACGGGGCTCCTGGCGGGGCAGGCGGCGTCCGCGTATTCGTCCGGATGCCCCAGCATGTGCCCGAACTCGTGGGAGGCAACATCGCCGGTGTCGCTGGTGTCCCACAGCCGCATGTTGGACCGGGCAGGCCCCGGCTGGACGCGGACCACGTGGTGGGCTCCTGAACTGACCCACTGGACGTCGAAGGTGATGGACTGGCGGCCGCCGTTGGGGGCCTGGCAGCTGAACCGGTCCGACCATTTGTTGATGATGCCGTTCCGCCAGGTGGTCCTCAGGCTGTCCATCGTGGCGGTGCTGATGCCCGCGTCCGGGTTCAGCTGGATCCGCACCGTGACCCGGGTTCCGGACTGGTGGTAGCCCGCCGTCCAGCTGTAGACGCATTCGCTTACCCCGAAGGACACCTCGCCGGCCGGTTCCACCTCGTGGACCCAGTACTTCTGCCAGACGTTGCTGTCCGTCCCGCGTACGAAGACGTGTTCATGGTTTGGTCCCATGGACCCAAGCGCGGGCTCCGAAGCCAGGACGCCGCCGTCGTTGTGCCGGCCCCAGGGGTGCCAGCTGTTGTTGTACCAGGCGCGCTGCCAGAGGGCGCCGTCGTTCCCGCGGACGTAGACGTTGCAGACGTCCTTGTTCCGGGAGATCGTGGCAGGCCCTCCGCTGAAGCCGCCGGCCGGGGCACCGATGTTGAACCAGCCCTTCCACCCGCCGGCCGCTGTCCAGTACTTCTGCCAGACGTTGTTGTCCGTTCCCCGGACGAAGATGTGTTCATGGTCCGGGCCCATGGAACCCAGCGCGGGCTCCGAAGCGAGGACGCCGCCGTCGTTGTGCCGCGCCCAGGGGTGCCAGCTGTTGGCGAACCAGGCGCGCTGCCACAGGGCGCCGTCGTTCCCGCGGACGTACACGTTGCAGACGTCCTTGTTCCGGGAGATGGTGGCCGGGCCGCCGCTGAAGCCGCCGGCCGGGGCGCCGATGTTGAACCAGCCGCTCCAGCCGCCGGTCCGCGTCCAGTACTTCTGCCAGACGTTGTTGTCCGTGCCGCGCACGAAGACGTGCTCATGGTCCGGGCCCATGGAACCCAGCGCAGGCCGCGAAGCCAGGACGCCGCCGTCGTTGTGCCGGCCCCAGGGGTGCCAGCTGTTGGAAAACCAGGCACGCTGCCACAGGGCGTTGTCGTTCCCGCGGACGTAGACGTTGCAGACGTCCTTGTTGCGGGAGATGGTGGCAGGGCCCCCGTTGAACCCGCCCGCAGGGCCACCCAGATTGAACCAGCCGCTCCATCCCATGTCTGCGCTCCGCTCCCTCGAAAGCTGTACCGGCAGACCCAGTGGACCCCGCTGCGCGTTACTGCGCCGTTACTGCACCCACGGTGCCGGGGACCAGAAGGTGCTGGCGGGCCAGCCGGAGCTTCGCGGCGCGTTCAACCAGGATGGGGATGTAGTCCCGCACGCGGCCTTCATCAAAAAGGCTGTGTTCGTGGGCAACCACGTCCTCGATGACGGAGCGCGGCTGGCCCGGGAAGTGCGCGGCGAGCCGGTCCACCACGTCCGTGAGTGCCTGCGTTTCGGTCTTCTTGAGCATCATCACCGTTCCTGCTGGAAGGAGAGCTGGGCTACCACCTGTACGTTCCTGAGCCGGACGTGCATGGATGAATCATACGAACGCCGGTCGCCGAGGGAAACCACTCATTGGAAGTCTGCGGGTATCCGCAGGCGGCCTTGGTGCCGGCCCGCGAAAGCCAGTAGTGGACTCTCAGGGGACAAGTAGGGAATACGCGGGCGCCTGCGTACGGGGCTCCGTAGAGTCGGCGCATGGCAGATGCAATGGGCCGGAAGCATGGCCGCAGAAGAGGACCGGGGCCCGCGAAGGGCAGCCGGCGGCTGGCTGTCCTCGTGTTCTTCGTCCTGGTGGTCCTGGCGGTGGCCGCCTTCGCCCTGACGCGGTAGGCGGGTTCTGCGCGGACCAGCGGCTGACCTCGGATGATGCTGCGGCTGCCGGGGCGGAGTGTTCCCTCGTTTAGGATGTTCTCATCCGTAAAGAATCCGGGCCGGGGAAGCCAGGACAGAGCACACCGAATGGCCCGCAGTGACATCCAGCAATAATTCCCGCGCACTTTCGTCGGCAAGAATCCCCCCACGATGACTATCTGGACTGTCCCACGGGGCTTGTCGAGTACTACTTCGCAGAGGGCATCTTCCACTGGTCGGAAGGCCTGTACCGCATCTATGGATACGAACGCGGCGACGTTGTCCCTTCCATGGACATGGCTTTCGCCCACATCGAGCCTGAAGACCGGCCCGCGGTCCAGGCCTACTGGGACCGGGTTGCAGCGGTCGGCGGACCGTCGTCCATCTATGTGTCCGTCCGCGACCGCAAGGACCGCCAGCACAAGCTGCTTTTCTCCGCGGACTACATCCTCGAGGGTGGTGCGCCTGTGGGCGTGTGGGGCGTGGTGGTTGACCTCACCCAGTCCATCCATTCCGACCGCCACCAGCTCGCAACCGAGGCCGTGGCTGCGTCCGCTCTCAACCGGGCCGTCATCGAACAGGCCACGGGAATCCTGATGGGACGCCTGGGCATCACCGCCGACGAGGCCTACGAACTGATGAGCCAGCAAAGCCAGGATACAAACAGGAAGGTCTACGCCATCGCCCACGAGATGGTGGAACGCATCACCCGCCGCTAGGCTGGCGGCCTTGCCATCTGGCGGGGCGCACTCCTGATGGCGCCCGGGGCCGCTGACCTCGGATGATGCCGCGGCTGCCCATTGACTGAAGGTGGCGTTCCGGCCACGATGATGTTCCCGTTGATATCCCGCAAACGGACGGCCGCACCCATCCCCTCCACGTGCTGGTCCATCAGGGCGTCCCGGGGGACAACCATGACATCTACGTGCTCGGCAGTGCCGCCGAAAGGGCCGCCTGCGACGGGGAGTATGTCAACCGGTAACTGGCTCCGGCCACTCGCCACAGGTGAGGCGTACGACGGCGGCACGCGCCGCCGTCGTACATGTTTGCCGTGGGTGCATGGAGCCTGCGTCCAGCTTCCGCCCAGCGCAGTTACCGAAACGTTATATATGCTGGACGGGTGGTTTTTAGGTCAAGCAGTGGAAATTTGTCAGCTCCGGAACGCCCGGCCGCGCCAGGCGGCGGGCTCATCTCCGGGCGGAAGCACGCCCTGGACGGGCTCCGGACCATCGCCGTGGCGGGGGTCTTCTTCTTCCATACCGTCACCGAGCTGGTCCCGGGCGGATCCATCGGCGTGGACGTGTTCTTCACCCTCAGCGGCTTTGTGATCACCCTGCTGATCATGAAGGAGTACCTGGCCACGGGCCGGCTGCGGCTGGGCATCTTCTACGCCAAGCGGCTGGCCAGGCTGTGGCCCGCGCTGCTGGCGCTGTGCGGCGTGATCGTGACAGTGGGACTGGTGTTCCCGGCGTCCAAGTGGGCCGGCCAGGAAAGCTATGTCCTCCCGGCCGTCGGCTACGTGATGAACCTGGCGCGGATCGGGCTGTTCAGCGAGTCCATCGCCGGCGAAACCCTCGGCCCCGCCTGGACCCTCGCCGTGGAGGAGCAGTTCTACCTGGTGTGGCCGCTGCTCCTGCTGGTGCTGCTGCGGTTCTGGAAGGTGCGGACGGTCGCCCGGATCACGGCCGGGCTGGCCGCGGCATTCCTGCTGGAACGGTTCGTCCTGGTGCTGCTCGGGGCTCCGCTGAACCGCCTCTACAACGGCCCGGACACCCGGGCCGACGAGCTGCTGATCGGGTGCACCCTTGCCCTCGTCTTCACCACCGTCACCCACGGATCCCGGTCCCACGAATCCCTCCGGAACGCAGCGCGCTGGGCCGGGCCGCTTGCCGGAACCGCCCTCCTGGCCGCCGTGTTCCTGCTGAAGGAGCCGGACACCCCCGGCCTCTGGTTCAGCGCCTTCTGGACCGCCGGGCCTACGGTGCTGTCCCTGCTGTCCGCGGTGCTGATCGGATCGCTCGTCCTGCAGCCGGCCGGGTTTGCGGGCCGGGTGCTCAGCCACCCGTGGCTTGCCGGGCCGGGGCGGGACCTGTCCTACGCCATCTACCTCTGGCACCTGCCGGTGTACCTGCTGCTGATGCCGCTGGTTCCCTCGCTGTGGCTCCGGGTGGCGCTGGCCGCGGCCCTGACCGTGCTGCTAACCTGCGCGTCCCACCGCCTGGTGGAAACGCCCGTCCGCCGCTGGGCCAACGCAAGGCTGGAGCCCGCCGTCGTGCCTTGTTCTCCCGGACACTCCGCGGAACGCACCGGCGAACCCACCGCGGAACGAGGGCGTGAACTTGTGGCCGCCGGCCGCGTGCCCGCCGCTGACCAGGCATGACAGGAGGGGTGGACGGGTTGGAGAATTTACTTGGCCCGGACCCCTTTACGTGACGGAATCCAGTTACTAAAGTCAGTTCTTGTCATAGTCCGGATGGGCGCCAGGGGGCGTCCGGGAAGGGGGAGTGCATCACCGCTGACCTAGACCGAAAGACAATTGACCACTACGTTGAAGGCCCCTCCTAGGAGGGGCTTTCCCTTTGCCCCGCGGAGAGCTGGCCGGCCAGTCCGGAGAGCAGGATGGCGAGCCCCTGGTCCAGCTCGGCCTCGCCGTCGTAGTCCGCCAGGACGGGGCCGAGCGCCCGGAGGTGCGGAAAGCTTTTCGCCGGCAGGCGGTGCAGGCCAAGGCGGAGGATGGCCTCATTCTCGTCCGGGTCAACGATGTACTCCTGGAGCTCGTTCAGGATATGGCCGTACAGGAAGCCGTAGTAGGCGCGGTAGACGTGCAGGGCCACAGCCGGAGTGAAGCCGGCCTCGATCAGCAGGGCGAGGATCTGCTCCAGCGGGCGGAGGGTTCCCAGCGGGCGCAGCCCCAAGGGAGTGGAAAGCGGCCGGGTGACCAGCAGCGGCACCACGTTGGGGTGCCGCAGCGCCAGCAGCCGCAGGTCATGGGCGATCTTGCGGAGCTGCGACTGCCAGTCGGGATCGTCGGGGAAGATCGCCAGCTCATCCAGGACCAGTTCGGAAACACCGTCCAGCAGGGCTGCGCGGTTGGCCGCGTAGCGGTACAGGCTCATGGGGTCCCGGTCCAGCTCCTGACCCAGGCGCCGCATGGTCAGGGCATCGAGTCCTTCAGCGTCAACCAGTGCAAGGGCGGTGGAGAGGACAAGCTCCCTGCTCAGGGGCGCTTTCCGGGAACCCGCTTGACTGCCGGCACTGTCGGCCATGATAAATCCCTTCCATCGGCGCCGGGCGGTCCCTGGATGGACGATTCCTCAGCTTGCTTATTATCTAGTCTACGCATAAAGTCTACAGTGTAGAGAAATTGTCAGCATGGTTTCAGTAGAGGGATCAGTGTTTGCAGGGCCGCCATGGCCGCTCACACCATCCCAGGACCCGGGCGCTTCACCTTGCCGGTGCTGCGCACGATTGTCCCGATTCCTTTTTGTTTGCACCTCGTTGAGAAGAGCCATCATGGCAGCAGCACCCTCTACCGTTTGCCCAGGGACGCCAGTTCGCATGCCGCGGCCTGAGGCTGTGACCTCACCCACCGCCACCAGTTATGTGCCCCGGCATGTCCACCAGCCGCGCGGAAAGCGCCCCTGGTGCGCAACGTGCGATACCGACCTGCATCTGATGGTCGAGTTCCCTGGCGTTGGGGGGAAAGCGGGCTCGTTTGCCGTGGCCGTCTACTGCTCACAGTGCTGTGTCTCGCGCGTCCTGGATACCACCATTGACCATGTGGCAGCCCTTCCCTCCCGGTTCAAACCGCCAGTACAGCCCCGGTAAAGGGGCCTTGAGCGTTCACGAGCCTGGCCGCCGGCATCATGGCACTCGCCGCCGGCTGAGCATATCGAGCTCAGCCGGGGGCAGCGGCCGCGCGATGAGGTACCCCTGGGCGGTGTCGCAGCCCAGCCCGCGCAGGACTGCCAGCTGCGTTTCCCGCTCCACGCCCTCGGCGGTGGTGCGGAGGCCCAGGGCCCTGGCGGACGCCATGACACTGGCCACCAGAGCGGCCGAGGTGGGATCGGTATCGATGGTGTCGATGAACGACTTGTCCAGCTTCAGCCCGGTGAGGGGAAGCTCCCTGAGCAGTGAGAGGGACGAATAAGCCGTCCCGTAGTCGTCCAGGGCCACCCCGATGCCCGCCCGGATCAGCGTGCGCAGCTGGGCCGCCGCGGACGAAAGATCCACGATGGCGGCGCTCTCCGTGAGCTCGACGTTCAACAGCGAAGGCGGCACCCCGTGCCGTTGCAGGGATCCGTGGATGACCGTGGCCAGGTTCCCGGCGGCCAGCTGCAGCGGCGAAATATTCACCGAAATGGCCCGCGGCGTTCCGGCGTCCGCCCAAAGCCGGGCCTGCGCGCAGGCCTGGTCGATGACCCACTGGCCCACCGCGTGGATCATGCCGGTGTGCTCGGCCACATGGATGAACTCGGTGGGGGAGACGGCGCCCAGTTCAGGGTCGTGCCAGCGCAGCAGCGCCTCCACAGCACGGCATTCTCCGGTGGAAATGTCCATCAGCGGCTGGTAGTGGAGGCTGAACGCTGCACTGCCGAGGGCGTGTGGCAGCCGACGGCGGATGAGGGCCTGGCGGGCGAAGCGGCTTTCCGGCCGGGAGGGGTCGATGCGGCCCAGCCTGCGCCTGCCTTCGTGTTTGGCCTGCAGCATCGCCGCGTCCGCCTGGCGCAGCAGGTCTTCGAGCTGTGCCCCGGGGTCGCCGCCGGCCCCCACCTGACCTTCCCCGCTGCTGCGAGCCCCAGAATCGCCTGCCCCAGAATCGCCTGCCGCGACGTCGCCGGCCATGGCCAGCCCCAGCGTGGCGGAGACCTGGAGTGCGTGGCCGTCATGGACGAACGGCTCATCCAGGACACGGAGAATCCGGTTCGCGAGGGCACGGGCGCCGGTTTCATCGACGTCGGCCAGCAGCACGGCGAACTCGTCCCCGCCCAGCCGGGCCACCCTGTCCGCCGGACGGGTGCACGCCTGAAGCCGTGCCGCGAAGGCGGTGAGCACACTGTCACCGGCCCTGTGCCCGAACGTGTTGTTGACGACCTTGAAATCGTCCAGGTCCACGTAGAGCGCCGCCGTCCGGGCAGAGCCGGAGCCGGCCAGCAGGGCCTGTCCGGACTCTTCCAGCCCCAGCCTGTTGGCCAGGCCGGTCAGCGGATCATGGAGCGCGGCATGCCGGAACTCATCCGAAAGGCCCTCCAGGACCTGCGAGACGGGCACCACGCGCGGGGTGCCCGAGGCGGGAACGACGAGCACATCCTGGTACCTGCTTTCCTCAGGCCGGTCCAGCAGCGCGGCGGCGGCCGCCCGGAGGTCCAGGGACGGCGGCAGGCTGAACGTGGTGCAGGGCACCAGCGCCTCCGCCGTCATGCGGGCGCTCAGCGCCCGCCCGTAGCCCAGCCGCCCGGTCATCTGGTGGTCAAGCTGGTCCCGCGTCAGCAGGATGAGGTTCCCCCGGACCTCGACCACCACGGCCCGGAGCCCGCGGTCCTCCCGGAACAGCGCCTCGATCTCTCCCGACGGCGTGTTGCCGCTCAGGACCACCGCCTCGAAACCGAGGTCACCCAGCGTGGGCGCGGACGGCTTCACAGCGGGGACGGGACGGAAGGGAGGAGGCCACGCGTCCTGCATATCAAGCGAAAGCCAACGGCAGGTGAACATCAGGTGAGAGGTACGACGGCGGCGCGCCCCGCCGTCGTGCATTCCGCCGGGTGTCCGTGGCAGGGAACTGCACAGATCTTGACCAAACACGCGGGCGATCCTTCGCCCAATCCTGAGCCTCCGGGCGTAGTTTTGGCACCCAGGCAGTAGGGAAGGGGAGTGGAGACAATGACCATCACCGAATACGTTGCAGCCCTTGGCGGGATGCTGGCCTCTCTTGGCGGAGTGGGCCTCCTGGCGGCGGGACTGATCCGGTTCAGGGCGCGCCACTAGGCGGAAGGCCGCAGGCGTCTGCTCAGTCCGCGTTTGCTCAGTCCGCGTCTGCGGGCCGGAAAGTCATGCCACCGTCCGTGGACACCATGACCCCGTCCGCCGTGGCGGCCCAGATCCAGGGCCGGCCGTCCTCGCCCTTGAGGGCGGCGATTGCCATGACTTCGGCGTCGATGCGGCCCTGTTCAGTCCACGTTTGGCCGGCGTCGGGGGAGTAGTGGACAGTGCCGTCCGGTTCTACACCCACGGCTTCCGCGGGGTGGGCGAACGCCGCGAACTGGATCACCGGGCCGTTCTCCAGCGGCGTCCAGGTACTGCCGGAGTCCGTTGAGCGCTGGATGCCGTCCTGGGTGGTGGCCAGGACGGTGGTGCTGTCCGGGTGGCCGGCGAGGACGGCCGGGGCGAAATCTGCGGCGACCGTGTTCCAGGCCTTGCCGTCCGGGCTGGTCCGCAAGGAGCCGTCGAAGGCCACGATTCCCGCCTGGGTGGCGGTCAGCGCGTGGAAGTCGGATTCGCCCTGCCGTGAGAGCTGCTCCCAGGTCTTGCCGCCGTCGGACGATCTCAGCAGGCCCAGCGGGTTGGGCAGGTCCGAGCCCGGGCCGGGGTGGCCGGAGGCGTAGAAGACGCCGTCGGAGGGGCCGGGGGTGAAGCCCATGAGGTCGTTGGTTCCGCCGATTTTGGCGGCCGGGGCGGTGGTGACGTCGAAAAGGCCGTCGTGCGTGGCCAGGAGCACCTGGCTGGTTTCGCCGCTGACGGCGATGCCGTGCACGTGGGAACCGGGAAGCGTACTGTGGGCGCTGCCAGTGCCAGTCGCAGTGCCGTCTGTCTCCGGTGCCGGACTCGAGGCGGGAGCGCAGCCTGCAAGGGCAAGCAGCGCGGCCGCCGCGGCGGAGAGCGCCGCAAAATGTCTGGTGCTGCTGGCGTGCTGGCGGGGCATTACTGGATCAGGTAGTGGCGTTCTTCAGCTTTGGGAGTCTTCGGGAAGAAGGACTGGCCCAGTGCCTTCAGGCCGATCGCGGGCAGCAGGACCAGGGCCACGCTGATGGAAAGAGCGGTCCAGCCCAGGTCCTCGAGCGGGCCAAGGGTGCTCCCCTGGGGAGAAGTAGTGTTCACGACTGCGCCTTATGTGAGACCGATGGGAAACGGATGCCTGCCCTGGTGCCCGGACAGAACCCTCCCAGGTGTGTGTCCGCCAGCGAAGCAGGAATCCCTTCAAGGTTACGGCACCCGTGCGGACCCGTGGAAATGGCGGGCGCCGCCGGCGTCGCCGGAGGACATCCCGCCGGGTCATCAACAGCCCGACTGCAGGCGTCCTGAATATTTGCCGCTGCCCCTTCTTCCCTCCCATGCTTGTGGCTAGAATCGGGGCGGGGGTGAGTCTGTCCGCGCGCCGGCACCCAGCGCTAGGCGCCTGTCCTTGAAGGATGCCCGCCAATGACCCACCGCTCAAGCCCCCGCACCGCCGTCGCCATCGCTGTGGCTGCTGTCCTGGCCAACACCGCCCTGGCACTCCCTGCCCAGGCCGACGGCGAACTGGACAGCATCCGGCCAACCCCGACTCGGGCGGCGCCCGCTGCGTCCCCCGCCACGGACCAGTTCATTGTGGGGATCCAGGGCGGTCCCGGCATCGGGTCCGAGGCCGCGGCAACCTCAGAGGCCGCGCGGATGGCCGCGGGCCGGATGGGCGTCGCCGCCCAAAACGTCAAGGGCATGTCCGCCGGTGCGCAGGTGGTGAAAACCAGCCGCCCCCTCCCTGGCGCTGAGGCCGAGGCCTTCCTGGCGGCACTGCGGTCGTCCCCGGGGGTGGCCTATGCCGAGCCGGACATCATCATGTACCCCACTGCCGAGGCCCCCAACGACCCCGGGTACGCGGTGCAGTGGAACCTCTGGGACGAAGCCGCCGGCATCCGGCTCCCCGGTGCCTGGGACGTGAACCGCGGCGAGGGGACAGTAGTGGCAGTCGTGGACACCGGAATCACCAGCCACTCCGAACTGAATTCCCGGGTGCTGCCCGGCTACGACATGATCGTTGACGCCCCCAACGCGCGGGACGGTGACGGGCGTGACGCCAACCCGCAGGACGAGGGCGACTGGTTCGCCGGGGAGCTGTGCGGCGTTGGCGGGGAAAGCGGCATGTCCTCTTGGCACGGGACCCACGTGGCGGGGACGATCGCCGCGGTGGCCAACAACAACGACGGCGTCGCAGGGGTTGCGCCCGAAGCCCGGCTGCTTCCCGTCCGCGCCCTCGGGGCCTGCGGCGGCTACGAGTCGGACGTGGCCGATTCCATCATCTGGGCCGCCGGCGGCCAGGTGCCCGGCCTGCCGGTCAACCCCAACCCCGCCCGCGTGATCAACCTCAGCGTGGGCGGCGACGGCCCCTGCTCACCCATGCTGCAGAACGCCATCAACCTCGCCCATGAGGCTGGCGCAGCCGTGGTGGTGGCCGCCGGTAACTCGAACCGCCCGGCTTCCGGCATGAGTCCGGCGAACTGCAAGAAGGTCATTACAGTGGCTGCCTCCGGACGCACCGGCGCCCGTGCCTCCTACTCCAACTACGGGGACGACGTCGACGTGACGGCTCCGGGCGGTGACATCACCAGCCAGTTCACTGAAGGCATCCTCTCCACCTCCAACTTTGGCGCCACGACTCCCGGGCCCGAGGCCTACGCCTTTATGCAGGGCACGTCCATGGCCGCCCCCCACGTTTCCGGGATCGCCGCCCTGCTGATGTCCGAGGTGGGCAGCAGCTACACGCCCGAGATGGTGGAAAAGCGGCTCGAAGCCACGGCCCGGCCCCTGGCCGGTGGCTGCCCCGAAGGCTGCGGCCATGGACTGGTGGACGCCGCCGAGGCCCTGGACCTCTCCACTGAAGATTTGCCGGCCGGCGTTGTGCTGCCCAAAGCGGTGACGTTCACGGACAAGGACGGCACCAGGAAGGACACCTTCACCGTTCCGGCCTCCAAGGGCGTGGAATACGTGCGGGACGGGGCAGTGGTGAAAGCCGGCGAGTATCCGGGCTCCGGCACCGTCACTGTTTCCGCGCGTGCCCTGCCCAAGTACTCGCTGGCGGCCGGGGCCACCACCCAGTGGGCCCACACGTTCTCACCGGACAGCGCGCCTGCGGGGTAGGCTACGCCGGAGCCGGCGGATCGGGCCGGGCTGCCGGTGACCCGGCGGCCAGTGACTTCACCACATTCTCGGCAACGCTGCGTACTTTCAGGTTCCGCTGGCGTGAGGCGCCCGCCAGCCTGCTGAACGCCTCGGCATACGTGCAGCTGTTCTGGGCCATGATCACGCCGCACGCCACATCGATGGAGGTGCGGCTCTCCAGGACGGTCTTCAGGTTGTCCCCGGCGGACCGGACGCTGCGCACCTCGAGCGCCAGCTTCATGCTCTGGGCCGCCACTTCCGCGAACCACCGGGCCTCGGCCACCAGGTCCGGTGTCAGCCCGGTGGTGCCGCGGACAAGGAACAGCAGCGCGCAGGACGTGCGGTCCTCCAGGTCCAGCGGAAGAGCCAGCGCCGCGCCGAATCCGGAAGCCGAGAGCCGCCGTCGGTATGCCTGCCACCTGGTTGAGGTGGTGCGGTCCACCTTCACCAGCTCGGATGTGCTGACGGCGTGGGTCAGGGGCCCGTCGCCGTTCCGGTCCTCAGAGGTGGCCAGGGCCTCGGCGGCAATGCTGTTGCCGGCAATGACGGGCGGGCCGCCGGGCCGGATCAGCAGGGCAGCGCAGTCCGCGGACCCTGCGAGGGCCAGCGCGCCGGCCTCCGCCAGCCGCTGCACCGAACCCAGGTCAGTGTCCGCACCCGTGATGAGGTCCAGCAGGAACCCCGGGCGTTCTGTCCGCATGGTTCTGTCCGCCGGTTGTACTGCCACGCTTCGTCCCCCGTAAGCATCGGTCCCGTCCCGCACCCGCGCGGGCTTTACCCGAATCTACGAGTACAGCCCGCGGAGGGCACGAGTAGCCGGTACTCTACTTTTCCGGCACGGCGGGGGGACCACTTGCTTTTGCCTTACCGGCGGGCAGCCAGTGCCTGTTTGAAGGCGTCGGCGGACGGCGTGCTGCTGTTGATCCGCCAGTCGGTCTCCTTGTTGTAATGGAACCAGGTCAGGGCGGTGATGTCCGGCTGGGCGGAAAGGTAGCTGACCAGGGCGGTGATCCAGTCTGCTTTGGAGCCGCCCTGCTCCGCCGAGGATGTTTCGGCGATCAGGATCTGCTTGCCGGGGGCCAGGGCACGGAGCTGGGAGAGGCCGTCGCCGAAGAGCTGGGACGGGGACACCCACGAGCTCCATGAGGCGGAGGTACCCCAGTTGTAGCCGTCCAGCGCCACCGCGTCCACGTACCCTGCGCCGGGGTACAGGCCGGCCAGTGGCACCGACCCCCAGTACGGCACGTTGGGGTTCCACACCCAGGTGATATTGGTGGCCCCCCGCCGTCACCACGCCGTGCACGTGCTGCCACGCCGCCACGTAGTCCCCGGAACCGTTGCCGTTGACCTGCTCCGACCACGGGTACCAGTTGCCGTTCATTTCGTGCCCGAACCGCAGCATCACCGGGTGGCCCCAGCCGGCCAGCGCCTGGCCCCACTGGCGCAGGTAGGGATCGAAGTCCCCGGCGGTGATCCGGTCCAGGGCGTACGCAGGCTGCGCTGTTCCGCCGCCCCACGCCCAGGGCTCCCAGGTCAGCAGGGTGAGGGCGCCGCGGGTACGGACCGCCTCCAGTTCGGTGATGGGGGGAGCCTGGTTGAAGTCCTTGTAGGACAGGATGATGGACGGCGCCTCGCCTGCCAGGGCGGTGACCTCGTTCAGTTCGGCCGCTGCGAGCGGGCCGCCGGGAGTCCCGACGCCGAAGCGCAGGGTTGCGGGGGCGGGTGCCGCCGGGCTGGTG